>DAOMNQ010000053.1:0-18951 GCA_035443945.1 Phycisphaerales bacterium
CGAAAAACAGCGGGAAAGTCGCGTCTTGACCCGCGAGGACTCGAGCCGTCGCGGTTCCATCGAAAAGTGCCGGAGGGGGGAGTCGAACCCCCAAGCCCTTGCGGGCGGCGGATTTTGAATCCGCTGCGTCTGCCAGTTCCGCCACTCCGGCCTCGGCCCGAATCGTGGGCCGCCCGGCGTGCGGGGTCAACAGGCCACCCAAGCCGACGCCGTGGATCGCCGATAGCCGGCCGCTAGACTTGCCCCCCTGCGCGCTGGACGGGCCTGCCCTTGTCGGGTCGGCCCCGGGGCGCGCCCCCGGAGACCGCCCGATGGCCGAGGCAACCACCGAGATCCGCCCCAACGTCACCGTGTCCGACGCCGGGCCGAGCCGCAAGAAACTCACGATCGAGATTCCCGCCGAGGCCGTCTCCGGGCAGATGGAGGACTCGTTCGAAACGCTGATGGTCGAGGCCCAGTTGCCGGGGTTCCGCAAGGGCCGCGCCCCGCGCCGCCTCATCGAGCGCCGCTTCGGCGACACGCTCCGGCGCGAGACCAAGGCCCGCCTCGTCGCCGATGCCTACGGCAAGGCCGTCGAGGAGCACAAACTGAAGGTGCTCGGCGACCCCGTCAGTCCCGAACTGGACAAGATCGAACTCGAGACCGGCAAGCCGTTCTCGTTCGAGGTCGAGGTCGAGGTCGTCCCCGAGTTCACGCTCCCGGACCTGAAGGGGATCAAGGTCCGCAAGCCGCTCATCGAGGTCACCGACGAGATGGTGCAGGCCGAACTCGACCGCATCTGCGTCAACGAGGGCACGCTCGAAGAGCGCGACGCCCCCGAGCCGGGCGACTACCTCACCGGCCGCGCGACGATGACGCTCGAGGATGGCACGGAAATCTACGACATCCGCGGCGCGGTGGTGCAGGCGCCGCCGACCCAGCGTGAAGGCCGCGGCATGATCCTCGGCGTGGTGGTCGAGGATCTGGGCAAGCAGTTGGGCCTGCCCAAGGCCGGCGAGAAGGTGACGATCACGACCACCGGGCCGAAGAACCACGAACTCGAGCGCGTCCGCAACGCGAAACTCACCATGACCTTCGAGGTCGAGCGGATCGACCGGATCGTGCCCGCCTCGCCGGACACCATCTCGCTGGCCATGGGCTTCGGCACGGTGGATGCGCTGAAGGACGAGATCCGCTCGCGCCTCTTCGACCGCGCCACCGTCCAGCAGCAGGTCGCCATGCGCCAGCAGATCGCCCGCCACCTCGCGAAGACCGTCAAGATGGACCTGCCCGAGCGTCTCACCGCGCAGCAGGCCGAGCGGAACCTCTCCCGGCGCAAGATGGAACTCTCCTACCGCGGCATCGACCCCCAGCACGTCGAGGAGCAGGTCGCCGACATGCGCAACGCCTCCAACGAGGCCGCCGCCAACGAACTCAAACTGCTCTTCATCCTCCACACGATCGCGGAGCAGTTGAAGGTCGGCGTCTCCGAGGCGGAGGTCAACGGCCGCATCGCGCAGATCGCCGCCTCGCGCGGTGTGCGCCCCGAGAAACTGCGCCAGGAACTCCTCCAGTCCGGGCAGGCCGGGACGATCTACCAGCAACTCCGCGAGCACAAGACGCTCGACGCCCTGCTCGCCGACGCGGAGATCACGGAGATGCCCGCCGAGGAGTACAACAAACTCGTCGAGTCGGACGGGCTGGACGCCTGATCCGCACGCGCCCCGCGCGAGTCCTCAGGCCGCCGCTTCGTCGTCGCCTTCGTCCGCGGGCTCGTCGCCCTTCGCGAGAGTGCCCAGCGGCAGCGTGACGAATCCGCACTTCGCGCACACGACCCCGTACGCGCCCGGCGGCTCGTCGCTGAGCCGCGCCCCGCATCCGTGGCACACGGGCGCCTTCAGTCGCGACGTCATGTGATTCACCGCGACCGCCGCCGCCGCGAACGCCACGCCCACCACCGGCCACGCGGGCAGCGTCGTCAGCGAGATGGTCCCCAGCACGGCCAGTGTCAGCCCGAGCAGGAACGCGAGCACCCGGAATCGGATCCTGGCCATCCAGTCCATCGCTTCGCTCCGTCACCCGCGACGAGGCCCCTTCGGCAGCCCCAGTCATAGCACGCCCGCCGACGGAATCCACTCAAACGCACCCGATCCTACCACGCACGGCGCGCAAAGCCCCACAGAACCCCTCCCTATACTTCGGCTCAAATGCGGATCGTCCTTGTCAACTGGGCCTATATCTGGGACGGCGCGGCCGTCGGGGGCGGCGTCAACGGCTACCTCCAGGCCCTCGCCCTCGAACTCCTCCGACGCGGGCACGAGGTCGTCTCCCTGTGCGGGGGGACTCGCTTGACAGCCCAGGACGGCCGCGTCGGCCCATGCGAAGTCCGCCGCCACGACGACTGGCTCGGCATCCGCGTCTTCGAGGTCGTGAACAGCCCCGTCCTCGCGCCCTCCATCCTCCAGTTCAACGCCCCCGAGGACGAGATCGCCTCATCCGAACTCGAGGCCCGCTTCGCAGAGTTGCTCGCAAGCCTTCGTCCCGACGTCGTCCACTTCCACAACCTCGAGGGCTTCTCCGCCGCGTGCATCGAGGTCGCGCAGCGGCCAAGCGGCGATTGGCCGGGCGCGCGCGTCGTCGTCTCGCTCCACAACTACCACACCATCTGCCCGCAGGTCTACCTCATGCAGGGGCATGAGCGGCCATGCCACAGCGCGGACGGCGGACGGCGCTGCGAAGGATGCATCGAAGCGTGCGACCCGCGCGAAGAGCGGCTCCGCAGGGCAGGGCTGGGATCGGATGCCGACGGCACGCCCCCCGCGGCGACTCGCTCACCATCCGTCCTCGGCCGCCTCGTGCGGGCGATCGCGCTGCCGATGCAGAACGAGCCATCCCCCCCCGCGCCGAACCCCACCTCGCCCGACCCGACGGCTCGTCCCGTGCTCGGCCCGGCGGACGTTCTGCTGCCGCGCCCCCGCCCCGGCGACGAGACCCGCGGCCGCGCAGCCGCCCTGCGGACCGAGGCGTCCACCTCATTCCGTCCGCGACCGGACTCGCCCGAGTGGCACCCGCTCGGCAACGAGGTCCGCCCCGAACCCTCCCCCGACCCGTCGGCCCGCTACGGACGCCGGCGTCTGGCCATGCTGCGCGCCCTGAACCGCAGCGACGCCGTGCTCGCCGTCTCCGAGTTCGTCCGCCGCAAGTTCGAGTCGCTCGGCGTCAGCCCGGCCCGGCTGCGCACGCTCCACATCGGCACCCGCGCGGGCGAACTCGCGGCCCGGCACGCCGAACTCGTCTTCGACCCCCCCCCCTTTGACCGCGAGCGACCCCGACCCGTCCGCCTCGCCTTCATGGGCTACGACAACCCCTACAAGGGCCTGCACGTCCTCGCCGACGCCCTCGAACTCCTCACCCCCGAGGTGCTCGCCCGCTTCGAGGTTGCCGTCTTCGCCCTCGGCGGCAAGCGGACCGAGTGGCGATTCAGCCGCCTCCAGCCGCGACTCGCCGGCCTGCGCTGGTTCGAGGGCTACGAATACCGCGACATCCCGTGGATGCTCGGCGGCCAGGACCTCGGCGTTGTCCCGAGCACGTGGTGGGACAACGGCCCGCAAACCGTCTTCGAGTTCTTCGCCTGCCGCGTGCCCGTGCTCGGTGCGGCGGTCGGGGGCATCCCCGACTTCGTGCGCCACGGCGAGAACGGGCTGCTCTTCCGCGGCAACGACCGCTACGACCTCGCCCGCACGCTCGCCCGCGTGGCCCGCGAGCCGTCGGTGCTCACGGGCCTGCGCGCTGGCGTTCGCCCGCCAAAGTCGATCCAGGCCCACGCTGCGGAGGTCGAGGCCGTCTACGCTGAGTGCATCCTCGAGGCGTCGCGCCGCCGGGCCGCCGCCGCGACCGCCTGAGACGCACCGCATGAGCGATCCGACCACGACCGCACAGCCCGTTTCGCAGCCGAAGCGTCCCGTGGCGGTCGATGCGCACTCGCCCATCGCGGTTCCCACTATCGCCATCGTGATCGTGACGTGGAACCGCGCGGCGATGGTCTCGGACGTGATCGCCGCCCTCGCTCGCCAGCGCTACCCGCGCGCGTGCATCGACGCCGTCGTCGTGGACAACGCCTCGACCGACGGCACCGCGGAGATGCTCATCGAACGGTGGGGGGCGGAGCGCGTCGTCCCCAACCCGACCGAACGGGCGCACGAACCTGCCTTCGCCGAGCCGGCGCCGACCGGGCGCGGGCCGAACCGCGCCGGCCTGCGATCGCTCACCGTCGTCCGCAACGCCCACAACCTCGGCGGGTGCGGCGGGTTCAACACGGGATTCGCCTACGTCCAGCACGCCTTCGACCGCCCCGGCTCTCCCACGCCACCCGACTACGTCTGGCTCGTGGACGACGACATCGACCTGCCCGACGACGCCGCGCAGAGACTCGTCGAGGCCGCGCAGGGCGACCCTTCCATCGGCCTCGTCGGCTCGCGCACGGTGGACATCCGGAACCGCGACACGACCATCGAGACGACCGTCTACCTCGACCGCCGAGCCGGCCTGATGACCGACAACGCCCCCCCCGGGCATCCACGCCACGACGAGCACAGGGCCTGGGCGGCGCGCGTCGGCGGCACGAAGGGCAAGCACGACTACACCGGCCTGCGCGACGTGGACGTTGTCTCCGCGTGTTCGCTTCTGGCGCGATGGGCCGCCGTGCGCGAGGTCGGCTTCTGGGACTGGCGGTACTTCATCTACTGCGACGACGCGGACTGGTGCCTCCGTTTCGGGCACGCGGGCTGGCGCGTCGTGCTGAACCTCGACGCCGTGGTCTACCACACGCCCTGGCACCATAAACTCACGCCCGCCCGGCTCTACTACGCCCAGCGCAACATCCTCTGGGTGCTGCAGAAGATCCTTCCGCCGCGCGAACTGCGCCGCGTCGCGTTCCGCCGCCTCGCAGGGCTGATGAAGGACTCGCTCGGGGCAGCGACGCACCGCCGGCTCTTCCACGCCGAGATCATCCGGCGCACGGCGGACGACGCCTGCCGCAACCGCCCCGGGAAACTGGACTTCGAAGGCCCGCCCACAGAGCCGCTCCTGGACGCCCTTGAGCGCACAGGCTCGCTCGCCCACGGCGCGACCATCGTGATCGCGTGCAACCACCCCGACTCGCTCGCCTGGAGCGCGGAACTCCGCGGCGCGGTGGCGAAGCGGATCCCGGGTCGAGCCGGGCCGCGCTGGATCGAGGTCGTCCGCAACGACGTGCCCGGCTGCTACGTCCCCATGAGCGGCGGCGTATCGAGGCGTGTGGTGTACTCGGGCAGGCTTTTCTCGCGTCTCAGGCGCCAGTGGCCGCTCCTCCTCACGCCCGTGCGAACGTGCATCGTCTTCGATCAGGTGAACGACTTCCCACTCGCGCGCGGGCGGTGGAACATCCACGTCGATCGGCGCGCGCCCGACCGCGCTCAGGTCGAGCGCGACGGGCCTGCCCGGCGAGCCGCCTTTCTGGCTCGCTGGTTCGTCACGGGTGTCCGGTGCGTGCGATACGCCGCTACACTCCGCCCGTATACGTCCACGACGCGCTACGGCTGAGGCCGCGCCGCACACCCGATGCCACACACCGACCCGAACAGTTCGAGTTCGCCGCGTCTGCCGGTCGGCTGGCCCCGCACCGACCGTCCGATGAGCATCGCCATCCTCGGCTGGGCACGGCTCCGGCTTCAGGCCCTCGAAGGCTCGGGATACAACCTGTCCGCCACCGAACTCGCCGCCGGCCTCGCCATGAGCGGGCACAGCGTGTTCTACCTCCGATCGGGCATGGACTACTCCCTCGTCGGCGGCCCGCGCATCCGCGAAGAGAAGCCCTGGCGAGGCGTTCGCTGCTCCGCCATCGTCAACAGCCGGAACTTCTCGCCCGCCTCGACCAACTTCGCCCACGTCGCCAACGAGTTGTCATCCCCCCGCGACGATGCGCTCGTCCTCCGCTGGCTCGACTCGGTCGGAGCCGAGGTCGTCCACGTCCACTCGCTCGAAGGCTTCGCCCTCAGCGTCGTCGAGGCCATCCGCCGCTCCGGCCGCCCCGTCGTCGTCACGCCGCACAACTACTGGTACGTCTGCCCGCAGGTGGATCTTCTCCACAAGGAACGCGACTGCTGCATGGACTACGACGGCGGCCGCCGCTGCGTCGGATGCCTCGAGACAAGTTCCCCACGTGCCGTCCGCTTCAATCGCGCCGTCGAGCAGGGCGCGGAACGGCTCTTCGGCCCCGAGACCGCCGCCCTCATGGAGGTCATCTTCAAGGCCGCACGCGACGCCCTCAAGGGCAAGAAGAAGCCCACGCCCGAGGACATCGAGCAGGCCGACCGCATCAAGCCCGACCCCGAGTCCGCTCGCGGCTTCGACCCCGGACCGCCCGACCACCCCGGCACGTTCGACCACGGCCTCCAACTGCGACCGCGCGACAAGATCGACGAACTCGGCTGCCCCCCCCTCGACGCCAACGAGCGCTTCCTCGCCTCGCGAGACGTGCATCTGCGAGTCCTCGACGACAGCGTGTACGGCCGGCGCAGACTCGCCGGAGTCGATGCGCTCAACCACGCCTCGCTCGTCATCCCACCGAGCGAGTTCATGTGCCGCGTGTACGAAACCATGGGCGTCGATCGCTCGCGCATCCGCCACGTCCGCCTCGGCCAGCCGCACTTCGACCAGATCAACCGCCGCGCCCGGCGAAGCCCTTTCTACGGCACGCGCCCCTGGAACCCCGCCGAGGCCCGCCGCCCCATCCGCTTCGGCTTCCTCGGCACCACCCGCAACAACAAGGGACTCGGCGTCCTTGCTCGCGCCATCCAGCGCCTCGAACCCGAAGTCCGCCGCCGTTGCCAGTTCATCGTCCACGCCTACGGCATCGACTGGGGCTACCGCAAGATGCTCAGCATGTACCCCGAGGTGAGTTTCCTCGGCGGCTACGACACCATCATGCTCCTCTCTGCCGCGGGCGAATACGACGTCGGCATCCTTCCCCACATCTGGTTCGAGAACTCCCCGCTCGTCATGCTCGAGCACCTGCACGCGGGCAAGTTCATCGTCGCCTCGCGCCTCGGCGGCCCCGTGGACTGGCTGCACGAGCCGGGCTCGCCCGGCAGCCGCGCCAACGGCGGCCTCGGCAACGCGCTCCTCTTCCGCGCCGGCGACCCCGACGCCCTCGCCGACTGCCTCCGCCGCATCGTCTCCGGCGACGTCATCGTCCCCAGCCCGCGCGAGATCCACGACGCCAGCGTCCTGCGCAGTTACCCCGAGCACGTCGCCGAGGTCGAGTCCATCTACCGCGAACTGCTCAACGGCGACGCGACGCGCGCCCTGCGCGCCGAGCCGGACCGAGCGCAGATCTCAGCCGCGCCCTAGCCGCGTCAGGCGTCGCGCTTCCACCCGTCGAAAAGCCTAGCGGTCCTCCGAGCCATCCGCCGCGCGCTGCGCTCGAAGACGGTCTCCCCCAGGGCGAACGCACGAACGCGCAGCACATCGCGACGTCGCATCGCCAGTTCGATCAGCGCGCCGATCGCGCCGTCGTCATCGCCGAGCGATTCGAGTCGAGCCACCAGCAGCGCCAGGTCTCGCTCCTCGCCCAGCGCGGTGCACAGGTCGCGCAGCCGAGTGACCAGCCGCTCCATCTCCTTGGGCCGGACGCGCCGCAGCAGTTTCGCGTGCGCGTGAACGACCTTGCACCCCTTGCGCCACTCGTGCAGACGCTCGTCGGTCTGCTCTTCCGTCGCCGCGCGCATCGCCCGGCGCGCCCGCCTCCACGCCCGGCGCAGCCCCGGCTCGATGAGGTCGAACCCGCTCGCCGAGAACCGCATCGCCTCGATCTCATCCCGGGCCGCCTCGATTGCCCCGAACGCACGCGCGACCGCCTCATCGGAAGGCAGCGCGGGGTCCTGCCACGCCCCGCCCGCGAGCCGATCCCGCACCCGTTCCACACCCTCGGCGTCCCGCGCCAGCGCGTCGAACGCCGCCAGCGTTACCGCGGCGTCGCGGCTGGTCGAGAGCGATCTGGCCGCCTCGCGCAGCGCCACATTCACGGCTTCGAACGCTTCGCCCGTCGCGTGCCGCACCAGACGCAGCGCGCTCCGCGCCCGCGTGATGCACTTGCGCGCCTCGTGCACCGCCCGCTCGTGGTCCTCGCACGTCCGTGCCAGCGCGTCCGCGGCCTTTCCGAGTTGCTCCAGCGCAACCCGGCGCACCCCCGCGCCGATCTCCTCGCGACGCCCGAAACGGAACGCCACCGCACGCCCCTCCCGCGGGCCGCGCCGAAAGCCCGCCTATCAGCCCTTCCACTTCAGGTCGCGCGGCCCGGTGTACTGCGCGATCGGGCGGATCAGCCGGTTGTTCGCGTGCTGCTCCATGATGTGCGCACACCAGCCCGTGATCCGCGACGCCACGAAGATCGGCGTGTACTGCGGCACCGCGATCCCCATCGTGTAGTACGTCATCCCGCACGGGAAGTCCACGTTCGGGTAGATCTGCTTCTGCTCTGCCATCATCCGCTGCACGTGCTCGCCCAGTTCGAACAACTTCACGAACTCCGGCCCCTTCTTCTCCGCGATCTTCCGCCCCAGTGCGTGCAGCAGCGACGCCCGGTGGTCGCCGTGCTTGTACACCCGGTGCCCGAAGCCCATGAGTTTCCGCTTCTCCGCGAACGCCCGCTGCATCCACGCCTCGATCCTGGCCTTGTCGTTCTCCGGCCCGAGGTCGCGCCGCATCTCCTTGAGCATCTCCATCGCGGCCTCGTTCGCCCCGCCGTGCAACGGCCCCTTCAGCGCGGCGATCGCCCCCGTTACCGCCCCGTGCATGTCGCTCAGCGTCGCCGCGATCACCCGGCTCGTGAACGTGCTCGCGTTGTAGTCGTGCTCCGCGTACAGGATCAGCGACACGTCCAGCACGTGCGCGTGCTCCACGCTCGGCTTCTCCCCGCTCATCAGGTAGAGCAGGTTCGCCGCGTGCCCAAGTTTCGCGTCGCCCCCCGTGTTCAGCGAGACGATCTCCCGCCCGTCGATCAGGTTCTGCATGTGCCCGATGATCGTCGGGATCTTCGCCGTCAGCCGCTTGGCCTTGCGCAGGTTCGCCTCCGCGGAGTTGTCCTGGCTTTCCGCGTCCGTGTTCCCGAGGATGCTCACGCACGTCCGCAGCACGTCCATCGGCACCGCCGAGCCTTGCTTCAGCAGCGGCGCGGCCGCCCGCAGGTAGTCCACGCACTGCGGCGGCAGGGCGCGGTTCGCCACCAACTCGTCCTTGAAAAAGCGGAGTTCCTCAGCCGAGGGCTTGTGCCCGACGAGCAGCAGGAACGCCACCTCCTCAAACGTCGCGTTCTCGGCCAGGTCGTGAATCTCGTACCCGCGATAGATGAGCGCGCCCTGCTCGACCGAGCAGATCTCGGTCTCGCCGGCGATCACGCCCTCGAGGCCGCGGGAAGGGGCTGCTGTCGTCATGGTCGGGGTCCTTTCGGCGTCTGTCGTGCAGTTTCGCCGATTGTAGGAGTCCGACCCCCCGCGCCGCCGCTCGCCTCGCGCTCAATCGCGCGCCGCGCCGGAGTCCTCAGCCCCGAAGCCGCCGAGCGTCTCCGGCCGATACCCGCCCCGGCTGCGGAAGTGGAAGTAGATCGCGCCGAACGCAACGACCAGCACGAGCGGCACCGCGGCCACGGCCCCCAGCGTCGCCGCGCCGCCCACCGCCTGGGCCTCTTCCCACATCGCGCCCTCCGCGCTCCCAGGCGCGGCCGCGAGCAGCGCCTCGCGCGTGAAGCCCTCGGGGATCGCCTCGTCCGTGTTCCGGTCGTAGATGCGCCCCATGATCGGCAGCACGAACGCCACCGCCAGCATCCCCGCCCCGCCCATGAGCGAGAGGCCGAGTGCGCCCGTCTTTGGCAGCCGCTCCGCCACGAACCCCAGCATGGTCGGCCAGAAATAGCACACCCCCAGCGCGAAGACCGTCGCCGCCGCGAACGCCGTCACGCCCGAGTTCGCCCGGCTCAGCAGGAACAGCCCGATCGCCGCCAGCACCGCCGACGCCAGCAGCACGCCCGGCGGCGAGAGCCGGTGCACCACCGGCCCCGCGAACTGCCGCCCGACCGCCATCAGCCCGTTGATCCACGCCAGCACGAGGATGCCCGACACGCCCGCCGTGAAGGTCAGGATGTTCGGGATCCACTGCCCCGGCCCCAGTTCCGTCGAGGCCGTCAGGAACATGCACGCGATCATCAGGATGAAGAGCGGCCGCAGGCATTCCTTGAACATCGCCCCCGTCGAGATGCCGCTCGCCACGCGTTCCGTCACCGGGAACCGCCGCCCGAGGAAGAGGACGCCGTAGGCCATGAGGGGAACCAGCATCAGCCCCATCTTCCATTGCCAGAGCGAGCCGAGGCCGCCAAGCCCCTCTCCGTTCGTTCCCATGTTCGAGAGCGCATACGCCCCGAGCGCCCCGATCACGATGCCGCCGGGGAACCACACGTGGAACTGGTTGAGTTTCCGCGTCTTCTCCGCCGGATAGACGGTGGCGATGAGCGGGTTGCACGCCGCCTCGACGAACCCGTTGGCGATGCCGATCGCCAGCGTCCCCGCGTAGAGCGTCCAGAACCCCGTCGCGAAGATCGTGATGAGGATGCCGGCGAGGTGCCCCATGAACGCGATGACGACGAGCAGTCTCATCCCCAGCACGTCGCACAGCGGCCCGCCGATCACCATCGCGAGCGTGAACCCCCAGAACGCCGTGCCCGCGATCATGCCAAGTTGGGTCTTGGAGAGCGTGAACGCGCCCTCGAGATCGCCCATGATGTCGCCGCGGATGGCGAAACTCATGGCGGTGACGATCAGGGCCACGCAACTGGCAAGGAACAGCCGCCCACGATGGATGTCGCTCATGGGGGGGGAGCATACCCGAAACCCGCCCGCCCCGCGTCAAGCACGCCCCGCCCCGCCCGCCGACCCGTCCTTTCCCCACCCGCACTCCGGGCAGCCGGCGGCGAAGTCGCCCAGCAGGTCGTAGGCGCACGCGGGGCACAACCCGCGCCGCCGACGCAACCCGATCCGCGCCATGGGGACGATGCAGACCGGCGCCGTCCAAAGCCCGGCGTAGATCAAGGAGTTGAGCGCGACCCCCCGCCAGATCGGCCGCAGCGGGATGCAGCGGAAGTCGCCGGCGGAAATACTCCCGTCCACTGGCGAGCAAGCGAGGCCGCCTGCGGTAGCAACGACCGATCCCTTCAGAGACCGATTGTGCGTTTCAATGGAGCACCAGAACGAGAGGAGCGGCCAACCGCGCGCATCATCGATGCCGCGGTGTTCATCTTTCTGGTTTGTACGGATATTCACGAGGCCACCCCATGACGCGTGCTTGGACGAAGATGAGCAACCCTGCGAGTCTCCAGTGGTGTCGCGCGTCCCAGAGGCTCCGTATATGGTATTTCCGCACATGAGCGCATTCCACAGGTCGTACCACGCTCGATGCTCCAAGCCGGAACTCGCAATGCTGTGCACAAAGATGTGCGGTCTGTCAGAATTGATGTTGATCATGCACGCATGTTCCTGTTGTCTGACGTTCAGGCAAGGCAGGAACACGCCAAGAGCGCCTGACACGGCAAATGTCGTCACGAAACCAAGGGTCACACACGCGACGATCCGCACAAGCAATGCTCGACCTGGGCGGCGTTCGTTCATGCAGAATCCACGCCTCTCTCAACGCACCGGCCACTCCCACGGCTTGCCCGGCTCGTAGCCGATCAGCCCGTACAACTCCTGCCGCGTCTGCATCTCCCCCAGCAGCGA
Source organism: Phycisphaerales bacterium (assembly GCA_035443945.1). GTDB lineage: Bacteria > Planctomycetota > Phycisphaerae > Phycisphaerales > UBA1924 > CAADGN01. The sequence continues at coordinate 11,781 of DAOMNQ010000053.1, forward strand.
CTCCGCCGAGCCTTCGCGCCCGAGCGTCACGAGCGCCCGCGTCACAGCCCCCATCGCCACGCGCAGCAGCGTCACCGGGTAGATCACCACGTCGTACCCCATCTCCCCGAACCGCGCGAGCGGGATCATCGGCGTCTTGCCGAACTCCGTCATGTTCGCGAGCAGGAAGGGCTTCGATCCGCTCGACCGAACGCCGCGCGCGAACGCCGCGAACTCCGCTTCGCTCGTCAGTCCCTCCGGGAAGATCATCTCCGCCCCGGCCTGCACGTACGCCTTCGCCCGTGCAACGGCGGCCTCCAACCCCTCAACGCCCCTCGCATCCGTCCGCGCGCACACGATGAACGCCCCCCCCGAGCAATCGCGCGATGCCTTCGCCGCCCACTCGACCTTCTCGCACATGTGGTCCATCGGCACGAGCGCCTTGCCGTCGAGGTGCCCGCACCGTTTCGGGAAGACCTGGTCCTCCAGGTGCAGCCCCGCGCCGCCGGCCCGCTCGTACTCGACCACCGTCCGCCGCACCATCTCCGCCTCGCCGAAGCCCGTGTCCGCATCCGCCAGCACCGGCAGCCCGCTCCCATCCGCGACCTCGCGCACGGTGCGCGTGAAGTGCTCAAGCGTCAGCAGCCCCACGTCCGGCACACCGGCGCACACGCTTGTCGCCGCCCCCGAGACGTAGCACGCCTCGAACCCCGCCCGCATCACCGCGCGCGCACACAGCCCGTTGAACGCCCCCGGCGCGGCCACCACGCCGCGCCCCATTGCCTCACGCAGCCGCACGCCCGGATGCACACGCTCGCTCATGACCGTCTAGCCCCCAACGAACACGAACGCGGAGTCGCGGAGAAAGCGTAGGAGCGCGGAGAGCGAACGGTGGTCGGAGCCGGGGAGAGCGATCGAACTTGGTTGCGCCCGAGAGGAGCCGCATCCCCGCTCCTTCTCCGTTCCTCCGCGCTCACATTCGCGCCGCCGCGTTCAGACATCTCCATCCGCCACGAGGTAGAACCGCGCCACCCGTACCTCGAACGGCTCGGTCTCACCCTCAAAGAAGTATGTCCCCTGCATCGTACCCCACGCCGATTCCAACGGGCAGAAACTCTCGTACTCGAAGTGCCCGCCCGGCTCCAGTTCCGGCTGTCGGCCGACCACGCCGTCGCCCTCAACGATCCGCTCGCACCCGTCCGCGTCGATGATGAGCCACCGGCGCGAGATCAGCCGCACCGTCTGGTCGCTCTGGTTCGAGATGCGCACGCGGTACGCGAAGACGTACTTGCCCGAGGCCGGGTGCGACTGGTCCGGGGCGTAGGACGGCCGGACCTCAACGCGGATGCCGCGCGTCACCGCCTCCGACCCGCGGCAGCGGTTCGTGCCCCCTCCCCGTGTCTGGCTCTGGCGTGTGCTCACTCGTGCCGTTCCTTCGGGCCGCAAGCCCCTCGGACACCATCTTACGCCGCACGCGCTGGGGCCGAGCCGCGTCCGGGTCGCTTCTGGTAGACTCGCAGGGATGGAACCCACAGAACGGTCCCCTTCGCCGCGTCGGCGAGCCGCGCTCGTGCTCGCCTGCACCGCCGCTTGGAGCGCATCCGTGCATGCACAGCCCGGGGCACCCGCCGCCGAGACCGTCGCAGCCGCCATTGGGGAAGTCTCCGCCGAGCGACTCCGCCGCGACGTGGACACGCTCGCCGCCTTCGGCACCCGCCACACGCTCAGCGACACCGAGAGCGAGACCCGCGGCATCGGGGCGGCCCGGCGGTGGCTGCACGCCGAGTTCGAGCGCGCGGTCGCCGGCTCGGGTCGCGAGGGCGACCTGGCCCCGCGCGTCTGGTTCGACGTTCACCCCGTCGAACCCGGCGGCCGCATCGAACGGGCGGTCGAAGTCGTGAACGTCGTCTGCGAGATCCCCGGCTCGTCGCCGGAGTCTCGGTTCCGGCACTACTACGTCCTCGGGCACTACGACTCGCGCGCCAGCGACGGCAACGACGCCGAGGGCGATGCCCCGGGCGCGAACGACGACGCCTCGGGCGTCGCCGCGTGCCTCGAACTCGCCCGCGTGCTGTCGCGCATGCGCCTCGAATCGACGGTCGTCCTGATGGCGACCGCAGGCGAGGAGCAGGGCCTGTTCGGCGCGCGCCTGCACGCCCTGAACGCCCGCCGCCAGGGACGCACCATCGGGGCGGTGCTGAACAACGACACCATCGGCGATCCGTCCGCGCCCGGCGGCCGCTCCGCCCGCGACCGCGTGCGCGTCTTCAGCGAGGGCGTACCGGTGTCGATGCTCTTCGTGCAGCCGCGCACCGTCACCGTCCGCGACGAGGAGCCTGAAACGCCCGAGTCCCGCCTTCGCGAGGCGCGGAACCGCCTCTTCCAGGTCTCCATGCTCCGGCGCGACGGCGGCGAGAACGACTCGCCCAGCCGCCAACTGGCCCGCTACATCACCGAGGTCGCGCGACAGCACGCGACGCCCGTGCAGCCCATGCTCATCAACCGCCCCGATCGCTACCTCCGCGGCGGCGACCACACGCCCTTCAACGAACTGGGCTGGCCCGCCGTCCGCTTCGTCGAGGTCTACGAGAACTACGACCGCCAGCACCAGGACCCGCGCGTCGAGGACGGCGTGCAGTTCGGCGACCTGCCCGAGTACGTCGACGCCGACTACCTCGCCGACGTGACGCGGCTGAACGCGGCCGTGCTGGTGCACCTGGCGAACGCGCCGTCGCCGCCGTCGCGCCCGCGGCTCATCGTCGCCGGGCTGTCGTACGACACGACGCTGCGCTGGGACGCCAGCCCCGAGCCGGACGTCGCCGGGTACGAGGTCGTCTGGCGCGAGACCACGGCCCACGAGTGGCAGCACGTCCGCGACGTGGGCGACGCCACCGAGGCCACCATCAACCGCAGCAAGGACAACTGGTTCTTCGGCATCCGCGCCTACGACCACGCCGGCTACCGCAGCCCGGTGGTCACGCCCTCCGCGGCGACGCAGTGAGCGTTCATCCGTGGCCGATCCTTCCGGAGCAGTTCCATGCAGTCTCGCAGAGCGTTTCTTGGTGCGTTGAGCGTTCCCGCGGCCGCGCTGGCGGCGGCGTCGGGGCGGTTGCCGATGCCGCGCGAGTCGGCGGCTGAGATCGTCGCCGAACTCGCGGCTACGCCCGGCGAGCCGGACGAGATTGCACGCGACGAGGCCTACTGGCGGCACGCGCAGGAGGCGTTCACCGTCGATCGGAGCCTGATCAACTTCAACAACGGGGGCGTCAGCCCGTCGCCGCGCTGGGTGCAGGAAGCGATGCGGCAGCACCAGGAACTCTCCAACAAGGCGCCGGCGTACTACATGTGGCAGGTTCTTGAGCCGAGGCGGGAGGTGGTGCGGACGCGGCTGGCCAGGCAGTGGGGGGTGGACGCCGAGGAAATCGCCATCACGCGCAACTCGTCCGAGGCGTTGCAGATATGCCAGTTGGGGCTGGACCTCAAGCCGGGAGATGAAATCCTGACGACGACGCAGGACTACCCGCGCATGCTGACGACCTTCCGCCAGCGCGAGCGGCGTGAGGGCGTCGTGCTGCGGCAGTTCAAGGTGCCGGTGCCGGCGGAGGACCCGTCGGAGGTGGTGCGGCTGTTCGAGCGGAACATCACGGACCGGACGCGGGTGATCTTGGCGTGCCACATGATCAACCTGACGGGGCAGATCCTGCCGATCCGCGAGATCGCGGCGATGGCGCGGCGGCGTGGGATCCCGGTGATCGTGGACGGGGCGCACGCGCTGGCGCACTTCGACTTCATGCTGTCGGAGCTGGAGTGCGACTACTACGGGGTGAGCCTGCACAAGTGGCTCTTCGCGCCGCACGGGACGGGGCTGCTCTACGTGCGGCGTGAAAAGATCGCGGGGCTGTGGCCGATGATGGCCGCGCCGCCGGAGATGGAGGGCGACATCCGCAAGTTCGAGGAGATCGGGACGCACCCGGCGGCGAACTTTCTGGCGATCGCGGAGGCGTTGACGTTCCACCAGGGTCTGGGACCGAAGCGCAAGGAGGCGCGCATGATTTTCCTGCGCGAGCGGTGGATGGAGCGGCTCGCGGGTCTTGAGCGCGTGCGGTTCCACACCAGCCGCAGGCCGGGCCTGGCGTGCGGCATCGGCACGGTGCAGGTCGAGGGGATCGCGTCCAACGAGTTGAACCAGTGGCTCTGGGAGCGCCACCGCATCTTCACGACGGCCATCATCCACGACGAGTTCGAGGGCCTGCGCGTCTCGCCGAGCGTGTACAGCACGCTGGAGGAAGTGGACCGCTTCTGCGAGGCGATGGAAGAGGCGGTGAAGAACGGGGTCGGGTGAGTCCGCGCCCGGCGCTCAACTGGTGTCGTGGATCGTGGCGAGTCCGGCGAGGCGGAGGGGGCGCGGGCGGAGTAGGTTGGAGGAAGAAATCTCACGCTGAGGCGCGGTGGCGCGGAGTGGAAGGGGGATGGCTTGAGGGGGCGGGGCTTTGGGCTTTGGGCTTGAGGGTTGGGCGGGAGGTGGAGTCGGCACAGGCGGGACGCCTGTGCCACCGCTTGTGCTATCGCCTGTGCCACCGGCTGTGGCACCGGCTGTGGCACCGGGTGTGGCACTGCTTGTGCTATCGGAGACACAGGATTGTCCCGCCACGGAGTGGCGGGGGTACCCAGGAGGGCTGCGCGGCGACGGTGTGGCGGGCTGCCCGGGCGGGGTTCTGGGAGGCTGTTGCGGCGCGGAGGAGGGTCATGGCTGCGCGGCGGCGTTCGGTGGGGTGTTGCTCGTGGGCGAGGGTGATCTTCTCGAGTTCGTCGGCGGCGGTGATGGCGGCGTCGAGGAGGCGGAGTTTGAGGGTGCGTTCGAGGGCGGCTTCGAGGCGTTCGAGTTTGTTTTCGATGTCGGGATCTTCGACGAAGTCGAGGAGGTCGGTTGCGCTGAGGTCGCAGGCGACGGTGAGTTGTCGGAGGGAGAAGCCGAGGCGTGTGAGGAGGTTGAGGAGGGCGTGGTGGTCGTGGTGTGCGTCTGGCGGGATCGGTGGGTGCTCGCCGGGGATGCGCGCGTTGCGCCGCTGTGCGGACGGGGGGGGGAGAGTGGGCAATGGGCAGTTGGGAGTGGGCATGGGAAATAGCAAATGAGCAAATCGGAAGAGGGGAGGGTGAGTGGGTGTGGACGGTGTGGACGGTGTGGACACGATGGACAGAAAGAGAGCGGGACTCCGTAATTGGGCGAGGTGGACGGTTGTGTGCGCACGCGGCGGGATGGTGGGTGAGGGTGTGCGAAGGGGGAGAGTGCGCGCAGAGGCGGCTGTGGCAAGGGGTTGGGGGTGGGTGGAGTTTTTCTTTGGGGATGGGGCGGATTGGGTGGGGGCGGTGCGCGCGGTGTGCGCGCGGGCGTGGACGATGCCCGGCGACGTGCGATGGGACTCATAAGACGGATGGGACGAATGGGACGGATGCGTGTTGCGGGTTGGGCGTCGGCGGGCTTCGCCGCGCTGTCGCTCCATCCGTGGCTGCATTCCCGTGCCGCTCCGGGGCGAACGAGGCTCGCTCAGGGCATCGCTAATACATGGTCAACCCGCCGTCGATGGCGATGACCTGGCCCGTGAGGTAGCCTGCGTCGTCGCTGGTGGCGTAGGCGACGGCGGCGGCGATGTCTTCGGGGGTGCCGAGGCGCTTGACGGCCATGGAGTCCTTGACCTTTTCGACGATGGTCTCGGGGAGGCCGGCGGTCATGTCGGTTTCGACGAAGCCGGGGGCGATGAGGTTGCAGGTGATGCCCTTGGAGCCGAGTTCGCGGGCGACGGTTTTGGTGAGGCCGACGAGGCCGGCCTTGGCGGCGGCGTAGTTGGCCTGTCCGGGGTTGCCCATGAGGCCGCTGGTGGAGCCGACGTTGACGATGCGGCCGAAGCGGTTCTTCATCATGGGTCGTGCGGCGGCGCGGATGGCGACGAAGGCGCTGGTGAGGTTGACGCGGAGGACTTCGTCCCACTCGGCGTCGGTCATTCGGAGGAGGAGGTTGTCGCGTGTGATGCCGGCGTTGTTGACGAGGATGTCGAGTCGGCCGAGTTCGCCGGCGACTTCTTCGATCGCGGCGGCGAGGGCGTCGGCATGTCCGACGTCAACGGGCTTCACCCACGCCGAGCCGCCGGCCTCTTCGATCGCCGAGCGAACCTCGGTGAGCGGGCCTTCGGAGCGGGCCATGAGGACGACTCGCCGTCCATCGCGAGCGAGTCGGATGGCGGCGGCGCGCCCGATGCCGCGGCTTGCGCCGGTGACGATGGCGACCCGGGCGTCGTCCGCGTTGGTCATGGTTGGTCCCTTGCTCGCTGTGGCCTGCTCGGAAGTCAGCCGCCGCCGGGGACGGTGATCGGTCCGCCGGGCGTGTTCTTGCGTCGCGGGTCGCGCTCGGTCTCCTGCTGGGTGCCTCCCGGGGTGGCGCCCGGGGTGACGCCGGCGTCGCGGAGTTTGCGGAGTAGTTCGCGGATCTGGCGGACGACCTCCTCGGGGAGTTGGTCGCCAAAGTCTGCGAGCATCTTCTCGATGGCGTCGAGGTCGAGGTTGTCGGGGTCGAGGCCCATGGCGCGGAGTTGGGCCAGGACCTCCTCGGGGAGGCCGAAGGGATTGGCGCCGTCGGCCAGTGCCATGCCGCCTGCGGACTCATAGTCTGACTGCGACAGGCCGTCCCACGCGGTGGCGCGGACGCGGACCTCCGGCGAGGCGGGCGCGCCGCCGAAGACCCACGAGTCGAAGACGCGCGAGCCATCCCAGCGGAGGATGTAGGACGCGCCCGGCTCCTGGATGGCGAGGGCGACCGACGCGGCGTCGGGTGACTCGCTGAAGCGTGCGTAGTCGTCGATCCAGACGATGCGGACGGACTCGATGCGGGAGGTCGCCTCGGCCCACTCGTCGGAGGCGACGAGCGTGTCCAGCACGCCCTGCGCGGGCCTGTCGAGCAGGCGACGGGCTGCGCTCGCGTCGCCGCGTGCGAAGGCGTCGGCGAGTCGGACAACGGCCTCGGCCAGCGAGCGATCGACGGGGGCCTGCGACTCGACGAACTGCACGGCCGCGCTGACGTTGAGTGCCTGCACCACGGCGCGTGCATCCACCGGCTCGGGCGGCGGAGGGGGGGGCGGCGCGGGCGGCGGCGGCGGTGGCGGGGGGGGCGGGGGCTTGCTGCCCCCGCCGAGGGCGAGGG
>DAOMNQ010000054.1:0-18865 GCA_035443945.1 Phycisphaerales bacterium
ACGGTGGTGCCGGTGGGTGGGGAGCGGGCGATGGACTCGGGGGTGCGGGCGGGCATCCTGTGGACGCTGCAGGACCCGATCTCGATCGTGGAGTCGGTGGCGGTCGGCGATACGACGAACGAGAGTTGGCTGGCGCACAACCTGAACGACAAGCGGGTGAGCAAACTGACGACGAACGGCACGGGCGTGCCGGACTTCGTGTACTCGATGGCGGATGAGAACCCGAGTTCGATCGGGGTGGCGAGCGCGGAGACGGCGTCGCTGGGCGTGGTGATCTCGTTCCCGAGCGGTGGGCCGGTGAGCGTGCGCGGCTTCACGAGTGCGAACGGGAACGTGCCGATCTGGACGCACACGTTCGCGGCGGGGAACAACAACGCGAGCAAGCGGAACGTGGACGCCTCTGCGAACGGGTCGCTGGTCGCGGCGGCGGCGTACGACGGTGCCACCAGCACGATCGTGCTGCTCAACGGCGCGACGGGGGGAGTGGTCAACAGTTTCACGCGGTCGGGGTTCGTGTCGGGGCTGGAGTTCAGCGACGACGGTTCGCGGCTGCTCATCACGAACGGGGCGACGGCGGAACTGATCGACACGGGGACGCTGGCGACGCTGCGCTCGTTCTCGGTGTCCGGCGCGGGCGGGTTCCACCGGCTGTCGCGCGACGGGAAGGTGATCGCGGCGGGCGGGTTCAACATCCGGATCGACCGCGAGGTCGGGGGCGTGTGGAGCACCGCGTACAACGGTTCGGGGTCGAGCGAGTGGTTCGGGTGGGGGATGTCGGTGAGCGGCGACGGGATGTTCGCGATGGCGGCGAGCCACAACTACGCGCAGGGGTACCTTCCGAACAACTACCGTGTGATCGACGTGAGCACGGGGCAGGTGATCGCGACGGACGGGTACGTCGGGTCGGGCGGGTTCCAGAACTCGATGGTGGGGTCGGAAGCGAACGCCGACGGGACGATCTTCGCGGTCGCGTCGTGGGGCGACGCGGTGAACACGAAGCCGGAGGTTCGCATTTTCGACCGGTCGCTGAACGAGATCGGCGTGATCGACACGGTCGGCTCGCCGTTCGGGCTGGACATGACGATCGACGGGCGGTACGTGCTGGTGGGGACGAAGTCGGTGCACGCGAACACGTTCGGGAACGGTGGGATGACGTACCTCTACGAGGTGTTCGAGGGAGACGACTGCCCGGCGGACTTCAACGGCGACACGGTGGTGAACTCGCTGGACTTCATCGCGTTCCTGAACGCGTACACGGCGAACGACCCGAAGGCGGACTTCAACGGGGACACGGTGATCAACTCGCTTGACTTCATCGCGTTCCTGAACGCGTACACGGCGGGATGCCCGTGAGCGGGCGGGTCCGTCATGGCATCTCCATGGCTTAGGTTCCCTCTTGAGCGGGAGGCCGGTTACCGATATTATCAGCGCTGCTTCGCCTCACTCACGGGATGTCCATCATGGGCGGACGCGAGCCGCCGTTGGTCGTGGTCTTGGGCGCGCTCCTCACACTGGGCGTCTCGATCCTATCGGACTCGGCGTCGGGGGCAGAGCCGCCCGACCTTCTTTCGAAGGGCGGGGTTGAGCGCTTCGGCTCGCATCCTACGGTCGTTCGCGAGCGCTCGGTCGATGTCGACACTGGGCTGATCGAGGGCTTGAGGCCCTTCGATGGTGCAGAACTGACGATGAACTTCTTTGGGGACGCGACGTTCACGGCGCGGTTTGACAAGGAGCACGGCCGGCCGGAGGCGTGGCGATCGCTGGGCAGCACGTGGAGCGGCGAGGTCGTCGGCGACGGGGCAGGTGGCTGGTTCGTGCTCACTCTTCAGCGTGGCGTGGTGACGGGCACGCTGTGGACGGGCGACGGGCGTGTGTTCCAGGTCGGGTCGAGCGTGGGGGGCGAGCAGGTCGCACAGGAAGTTGATGTGCGTCGGTTTGAGCCGTGCGGCGGCGATCCATTCGACCGGTGGCCGGTGGGGCAGCCTCCGGACGGGGGGTTGCGTCTTGCCTGCGATCCGGACGACGGCACCGTGATTGATGTGATGATCGTGTACACGCCGGCGGCCCGGGACGCGGCGGGGGGCGTTGGCTCTATCGAGGGCGTCGCGGCCAACTCGATCGCGTCAACGAACACGGCGTACGAGGCGAGCGGCGTGGCGACGAGGCTCAGGCTGGTGCATATTGCCGAGGTGGCGTACACGGAAGCCGTCTCGGGGACGGATCTCGGGCGCCTTCGGGGCACCGCGGACGGGTAGATGGACGAGATTCACGCGTGGAGAGAGCACTTCCCGGCCGACGTGGTTTCGCTCCTGCGGCATCAGGTGGGTGACGTTTGCGGCACGGCATACGTCATGACGTCGTTGTCGAAGTCCTTCGAGTCGCAGGCGTTCAGCGTCGTTCAGCAGCAGTGCGCGGTTCCGACGCTCACGTTTGCGCATGAGGTCGGCCACAATCAGGGCGCGTGCCACGCGCCGGGCGACGAGGGCTGCGGCATGGGCCTGTACCCGCACTCGTTCGGCCACCGCTTTGTCGGCGACACGGGGACGACCCGGCGGACGGTGATGGCGTACGCGCCAGGGGTGCGGACGAACCACTTTTCGAACCCGGCTCGCCTGTACGACGGGGTAGCAACCGGAACGAGCGAGCGGAACAACGCGGCGACGCTCAACAGTTCCGCGTGGACGGTGGCGAACTTTCGTCTGTCGACCTTGCCGACCATCGCCCGGGTGAGCAACGCGCCGGACGGGTCGCCCGGCACATTTGGGAGCAACGATCCGAGCGTAACGCCTGACGGCGCGTATCTGGTGTTCGCGTCCGGCGCGAACAATCTTGTTCCGGGCGACACCAACAACGCCACTGATATCTTCGTTCGCGACATGGCGACTGGCGCGGTCGATCGGGTCAGCGTTTCCTCGGCCGGGGGACAAACGAACGACGTTTCAGGGGAAGCATCCATCTCCGACGACGGGCGGTTCGTGGCCTTCTACAGCGTGGCGACCAACCTCGTGCCGGACGACACCAACGGCTACTGGGACATCTTCGTGCACGACCGTGCGACCGGCGAGACGACACGGGTGAACCTCGGGCCCGACGGCGCGCAGGGGAACGGCCACTCGAGGTACCCGTCGATTTCGGGGGACGGTCGCTTCATCGCATACCGCTCCTCCGCGACGAACCTTGTTCCGGGCGGTTCGACAGCGGGGCACGTTTTTGTGTTCGACCGCATCGCGGGGGAAACGTCCATCGTGAGCCGATCGAGCGACGGGGAACCGGGAGACGCGCCGAGCGACACGCCGTCGGTCTCGTACGACGGCCGTTACATCGCGTTTCACAGCCATGCGACCAATCTCGTTCCGGACGATACCAACGGGCGGCGTGATGTGTTCGTGCGCGATACCGTGCTCGGAACCACCGTGCGTGCGAGCCTTCCGGTTGGGGGCGAGAACGACGATCGCGCAGGCGAGTATCCGAGGATCACGGGCAGCGGCCGCTTCGTGGCGTACGAGAGCGTCCGATCCACGAATCGACAGGCTCGGTTGTACGACGCTCTTCTGGGCACGAGCACCATCGAGAGCCTGACCGTCACCGGAGCCCCGGCAGGGAACGGCTGCCAAACGCCGCAGGCTTCGGAAGACGGTCGCTACGTCGTGTACACCAGCGCGTCCGACAACATCGTGTATGGCGACACGAACGTCAAGCGAGACATCTTCGTTCGCGACCGCTGGGCCGCTGTGAACTACCGGGTCAGCACCACATACCTCAGCGAGCAGGCCGACGGGCATAGCGATTTCCCGACCATGACGGCGGACGGCTCGGTGATCGTGTTCCGAATCGAGGCGCAGAACCTGATCCCGGAAGGGGGAAACGGCCGGGTGCAGTTGTACGCCCACGCCTGGCGCGAGTGCGTCCGGTGCCCCGCCGACATGAATGCCGACACCGTCGTCAACTCCATCGACTTCATCGTGTTCCTGAACGCGTACTCGGCGAGTGAACCGCGCGCCGATTTCAACGGCGATACGGTGGTCAACACTCTGGACTTCATCGCGTTCTTGAACGCGTACGTCGCGGGGTGCGACTGAGGTCCGTCACTCGGAGCCGTCGTCGGTCGTGCCGGGGCGAGGCTCCGGCACGCCTTGTTGTTGCGCGTTCAGGGAGTCGAGGGCTGCGGCGGCGGCGAGGGTGGCGGGGTGGTCCGGGCCGTGGAGTCGGGTGCAGAGGTCGAGGGCTTGGAGGTAGAGGGCGTGGGCGGCCTTGGTGTCCCCCTTGTCACGGAGGACGGCGGCGAGGTTCGTAGTGACGACGGGGACGGCGGGGTGCTCGTCGCCGTGGAGGGCGCGGAGGCGTTGGAGCGACTCGCGGAGGTGGGTCTCGGCTGCATTGAGGTTGCCCCGGCGGTGCTCGAGTTTGCCGAGGGTGTTGAGGCAGGCGGCGAGGTTCTCGGGGTCGTCGGTCTCGTGGAGGCGGGCGGAGCGGAGCGCGTCGTCCATGGCGTCGCGGGCGCGGTCGAGTTCGCCGAGATCGACGAGTGCGGCGGCGTGGTTGGCGCGAGCCTTGCCGGTGCGGCGGTCGTCGGGGCCGTGGGCGGCGTGTCGGGCGACGGCGGTCTGGCGGAGGTAGCGTTCCGCGCCTGCGAAGTCGGCGCGGTCCTTGCAGAGGAGGCCGAGGTCGTTGAGGATGGACATATGCTGCTCGTGGTTGGGGGGGAGTTCGCGGCGTGCGATGTCGAGCGCGGTGGTCATGTGGCGCTGGGCCTCGTCGAGGAGGCCGAGGGCGCGGTAGGCGTTGCCGACGGCGTTGCGGACGGGGGCCTCGATGGCGGGTCGGCCGGCGAGCGCGCCCGCGTCGAGGCGGCGGGTCGCGTCGTCGAGGGCTTCGCGGAGGGTGATGTCGTGTCGGCCGCGCTCGACGGCGGCGAAGATGTCCTGCATGAAGCGTGAGACTTCGAGGGCGGTCTCGGCCTCGTGCAGGGCGAGTGCCTCGTTGCGGGTGGCGCGGAGGGCCTGGGCGGTGGCGACGCCCGCGGCGGCGAGGAGCGCGAGCAGGCCGAGCGAGGAGGCGAGCACGCCGAGGCGGTGACGGCGCACGAAGCGGGCGGCGTGATAGGCGGCGGTTGGGCGGCGTGCGGCGATCGGCTCGTGGCGGAGGAACCGGCGCACGTCGTCGGCGAGCGCGGCTGAGGAGGGGTAGCGGCGGTCGGGGTCTTTCTCGAGCGCCTTGAGCGCGATCGTTTCGAGATCGCGGGGCAGGTCGGGGCGCGGCGTGCGAGGGCGGGCGGGGGCCTGCTCGCAGATGGCGCGGATCGCGCTCGTGACGCTGGTACGGTCGAGGTCGAGGGGGAGGCGGTCGGTGAGGAGTTCGTAGAGGATGACGCCGAGGGAGTAGACGTCGGTGCGTGCGTCGATGGCGAGGGGGTCGCCGCGGGCCTGCTCGGGGCTCATATAGGGGAGCGTGCCGGAGACGGCGCCGAACTCGGTGAGCGTGGCGGCGAGGGGGGGGGCGTTCGTCGATGCGTCGGGTTCGAGGATGCGGGCGAGGCCGAAGTCGAGCACTTTGGGCGCGGGCGGGCCGTCGGTGTTCTCGGCGACGAGGATGTTTGAGGGCTTGAGGTCTCTGTGGATGACGCCTCGTCCGTGGGCGAAGGCGACGGCGTCGCAGGCTTGGGCGAAGAGTTGGAGGCGGGTGCGCGTGGTGAGGGCGTGCTCGGCGGCGAACCTGTTGAGCGGGAGGCCGCGGACGAGTTCCATGGCGAGGAATCGGTCGCCGTCGGGCGTTTCACCGGCGGCGTGGAGGGCGGCGATGCCGGGATGTTCGAGGCGTGCGAGGGCGGCGACTTCGCGGCGGAAGAGGCGTGCGTCGTGGTCGCCGGGCGAGCGGCGGAGGAGTTTGAGGGCGACGTTTCGCCGCGGGGTGGCCTGCTCGGCCTCGAAGACGACGCCGGAGCCGCCGCGGCCGATCTCGCGGAGGATGCGGAAGCCCTCGATGAAACGTGCGCCGGGTCCGAGTTCGGCGAGGAGGCCGGTCTCGCGGAGGATGCCGGAGATGGGGGCGGCGGCGTTGAGGTTGGCCTTGATATCGAGGAGGCGGTCGGCGCAGGCGTGGCACTCGCGGAGGTGCGAGGCGAGGGATGCGGAGGCCTCGGGGTTGAGGGCCTCGGTGGCGAAGCGTTCGAGTTCGTCGATGTCGGGGCAGTGCATCGGCGTGCTTTCGCGGGTCAGGCGGTGTTATCGAGTTCGTCGCGGAGTTCGCGGAGTCGCTTGAGGACGCGGTGCTTGGCGTTGTAGACGGCCTTGACGGGCACGCGGAGTTCCTCCGCGATCGAGTCCGCGGCGCGGTCGCTCTGGACCGCGAGCAGGAAGGCGCGGAGGGTTGCCGGCTCGAACTCGGCGCGGGCGCGTTCGAGGCAGGCCGTCCACGCCCAGCGCTCCCACTCGGTGTTCCACAAGTCTTCGACCGGCTTCTCATCGGTCGGCTGTTCGATTGCGCGCATGGCGTCGTCGTCGGTCGTGCGTTCGCGCGAGCGTGCCTCGCGCTGTCGGTGGCGGAGGACGCAGCGGCGCGCGATGCCGAAGAGCCACGCGCTGAGTCTGCCCTTGTCGCGGTCGTAGCGGCCATCGCGCAGGGAGCGGGCGAGTTCGACGAGGGTTTCCTGGGCGGCGTCGTCGGCGTCGGCCTGGGAGAGGCCGGATCGGCGGGCGAAGGCGACGAGCGGGTCGCGGAAGCGGTTGACGAATCGCTCCCAGGCGCGGTCGTTTCGAGCGTCCCGCAGGTCGTGCAGGATCGTGGTGGTGGTGACCCATTCCCGGGCGGTGTGGTCCATGCCCCGCTTCCCCGGTCGGGGGCGTGCCCCCCTGGGGCCATGGTAACGGCTGAGGCACGAAGAACGGCGTGGATCGGTGAGAAACCCCCGCCCGGAGCGTGGAACCCGGGTGGCGGGGCCGTCGGGTCCGCCGCACGCACCTCGTGATGCTTCGGGAGGGATCATGTTCAGAAGACTCGATCGGATGGTGGTGTTGGCGGGCGTGCTGCTGGGGATGGCGGCGTCGCCGTCGCTGGCGCAGATCGGGACTGCGCCGCCGTTCCTGTGCGGCAGGACGTACTCGTTCGCCAAGGGCGCGGTGAACGCGAACGTGCTGGAGGATGAACCGGGTCTCGTTCGGGTGGAGACGCTGCACTTTGTGAAGACGGTCGGCGCGACGTTCGGCGGGGGTTGCCCGGACGTGACGGCGACGGTGACGATGGAGGCGACGCTGGCGTGCGACGACGGGACGAACGGGGGGCCGCACGTGTTCGGGCCGTTCCCGGTGGGCGTCGGCGGGTTCACGGTCGTCCCGATCGACGTTCCGGTGGCGGCGGGTGGGGTGCGTGTGTGCGATCTGGAGGTGGTTTCGACGCTGACGTTCTCGGATGGGATGGTGCTGCGGCAGCGGGGGGATCTCAAGGTGTCTGTGGTGCAGGAGTCGCACCACGACCCCTTTTCGGTTGGCCTTGAACTGGAACTCATCGGCGACAGCGCCGCGTTCTGCGACCACCCCGGGGGGACACGGACGCTGCGCTTCCGCCTGACCAACAGGGTGGAGAACGGGATCGGCGACGTGTCGATCGTGATCGTCAACCGCGCGGGGATGCCCACCGTCGTGGCCGGGGCGAACAACTCCCGGACCGGGGCGTACTCGGTCTCGGATCCCGGCGGGGGCGACGCGCCGGCGGTGGACTTGGACGACGAGTGCCCACCGTCGCTCGGCGTGGACCCGCACCTCATCTTCCAGGCGGAGGGGAGCACGGACTTCATTCTCGCTGAGGGGGGGAGCTTCGAGTTCGACATTCACGTGAACAACTACGCGCTGGCGATGTCCGGCGCGGTGGGCGAGGCCGTCGTGGAGGCGTTCATGCGGTCGTTGGAGGACCCGCTCCGTACGTACTCGGCGCACGCCGGGGTCGCGTTGGGCGTCGACGCGAACAAGCCCGCTGTCGTTGATTGCCCCGGTTCCGGGCGTGCTGCGATCGCGTCGATCGGGTCGTCGCCGAAGGGGCCTGCGCTCTCGTACCTCGCGGACGGGACGCCGGGCGGGAACGAGCCGTTCAACGTGCTGTATATCGTGGACCCGGCGACGGTCAAGATGTTCGTGAACGGGTCGCCGATCAACGGGACGAACTTCTCCGGCGCGATCCACGGGAAGGACCAGTTGGGCCGGCACGCGGTGGAACTCTCGTTCCTCAGCCCGCGGCCGGCGTCGGACTCGGTGATTCAGTTCAACTACGAGATCATCGTCGAGCCGACGACGCCGGGGTATGACGTCAACTCGATGGCGCTCGGCGTCGTCGATGGCGCTCCGAACGGGTACGCGCACCTGCACCCGGTCGCGAGGGGGCACGTTGACCTGACGGACAGCCGGGTGCATGAGGCGGTGAGGCTGCTCCAGATTCATCAGTTGTCGGCGGTGGGGGTGGACGAGGGGACGTTCAGCCCGCGGCAGATGGAACTGGTCGATCTGTCGATGGTGCCGCTGCGATCGGAGGGGCGGATCCGGGTGGAGAGCACGTGGAAGGCGGTGACACCCGGCGCGCCGCGGTACATCGGGTTCGACGTGTTCCACGACATCCGGGCGTCCGCGACGCCGATGCCGGAGGAGCCGTGCCCGGCGGACTTCAACGGGGACACGGTGGTGAACACGCTGGACGTGCTGGCGTTCCTGAACGCGTACACGAGCGGGGACCCTCGCGCGGACTTCAACGGGGACACGGTGATCAACACGCTGGACCTGCTGGCGTTCCTGAACGCGTATACGGCCGGCTGTCCGTAGGTCGTCGGGCGCATCACGTCTTCCCCTCCGGGCGTGCCGTCGGCCCACGATCGGCACGCCCTTTTTCGTGCGCGCGGCGGGGGTGCACGTGGCGGAGTAGACTGCCGCGCCATGACGACGGACGCCGGACCTTTCAAGCACGTGCTGGCCTGCATCGCCCCATCGCCCCACGCGAGGGAGGTAGCGGTGGAGGCGGGTCGGCTTGCCGCGGCGTGCGGGTCGCGACTCACGTTCATTCACGCGGGTCGCGAGGGAGAGGAGGTTCGCCGGATCGTCGCGGACGCGCTGCCGGGCGTGGAGGCGGAGGTCGTGGAGCGGGAGGGCGCGCCGGAGCGGGTCATCCTGTCGGAGGCGGCGAGGCAGGGCGCTGACCTCATCTTCGCGGGCGCGCTTCAGTCGGACCCGCTGCTGCGGGGGATCGTCGGATCGCTGGCGCGGCGGCTGGCGCGGCACGCGGAGCGGTCGGTGTACCTCTCGATCCACCAGTTCCCGCCCGATCGGCTGGTGCGGACGCTGGTTGTGGGGATCGACGTGGACGAGCGGTCGGCGCGGCTGATGCGCGACGTGGCGGCGCTTGCACGGAAGGCGGACGTGCTCGCGCTGCACGTTGTGTACGAGTTCGACCCGCACGCGCCGGGGGCGACGGGGCCGGGCGAGGAGCGCGAGCAGCACGAGCGGATGCGTGCGGCGTCGGAGCGGTTCCGTGTGGCGGACTTTCTGGGGACGATCAACCTGGAGGGTTTGCCGGTGCGTGTGACGTGCCTGAGCGGGCGTGACTACGTGGAGACGATGCGGTTCGCGGAGGAGCAGAAGGCGGACCTGCTTGCGGTGCCCGCGCCGCCGCGGCGGCTGGGTCTGCTGGACCGTTTCTTCGGTCACCCGACGGACACGATCCTGCAGCGGTTTCCGTGCTCGATCCTGCTGCACCGTTCGCGTCGCGCGCCGGCGGCGTCGGGGGGGGGAGGGGGATGAGCCAGCTCTCTCACCACGAGATCGTGGTGCTGCTGGTGTCGCTCGGGGTGCTGCTCGCGGCGGCGCGTGCGCTGGGTGAGGTCGCGCGTCGGCTGGGTCAGCCGGCGGTGATCGGGGAGATCGCGGCCGGGATTCTGCTGGGTCCGACGGTGCTTCAGGCCGCGTTGCCGGGGGTTGGGGAGTGGCTCTTCCCGAGCGAGGGTCCGCTGCCGCAGGTGATGCACGGCATCACGACGATCGCGATCACGCTGTTCCTGCTGGTGGCGGGGATGGAGGTGGACCTTTCGACGATATGGCGTCGTCGCGTGGCGGCGTTGTCGGTGGGGGTGGGCGGGATGGTCGTGCCGTTCGTGATCGCGCTCGTGCCCGCGCTGCTGGTGCCGAAGGCGATGGGGTGGGACGAGGGCGTGAACGTGCGCATTTTCGCGCTCTTTCTGGCGACGGCGTTGTCGATCTCCGCGCTGCCGGTGATCGCCAAGATGCTGATCGATCTGCAGTTGTTCCGAACGGACCTGGGGATGACGATCATCGCGGCGGCGGTTTTCAACGACCTGACGGGGTGGATCATCTTCGCCATGGTGCTTGCGATGATGGGGCACGCGGCGTCGAGCGGGCTGGAACTGTGGCATACGATCGCGCTCACGCTGGGCTTTGTGGCGTTCATGCTGGTGGTCGGCCGATGGCTGATCGACCGGAGCCTGCCGTGGGTGCAGGCGCACACGAGTTTTCCGGGAGGCGTGCTCGGGTTCGCCCTCGTGATCACGATCGCGTGCGCCGCGTTCACCGAGTGGATCGGGGTGCACGCGATCTTCGGGGCGTTCATCTGCGGCGTCGCGCTGGGGGACTCGCGGCACCTGCGCCCGCGAACGCGTGAGATCATCGAGCAGTTCGTGTCGTTCATCTTCGCGCCGCTGTTCTTCGCGAGCATCGGGCTTCGGGTGGACTTCGCGGCGAACTTCGACCTCGGGCTTGTGCTGATCGTGCTCGCGCTGGCGACGGCGGGCAAACTCGCGGGGTGCGTGGTGTCGGCGCGGTTCGCGGGGTTCCGGCGTCGAGAGGCGTGGGCGATCGGGTTCGGGATGAACGCGCGTGGCGCCATGGAGATCATCCTGGGTCTGCTCGCGCTGGAGGCGGGGCTGATCAACGAGCGACTGTTCGTCGCGCTGGTGGTGATGGCGTTGCTGACTTCGATCACGAGCGGGTTGCTGGTGCAGTTGTCGTTGGGCAAGCAGAAGCCGGTGAGGTTCTGGGCGTACGCTTCGTCGAGGACTTTCGTGCCGGACCTGGAGGCGAAGGACTCGACCGAGGCGATCCGATCGCTCGCGCGGGCGGCGGCGGAGGCGAACCCCGCGTTGAACGCCGTCGTGGTGGCCGAGGCCGCGCTGGCGCGGGAGCGGCTGATGGGGAGCGGGATCGGCGGTGGGATCGCGGTTCCGCACGCGAGGCTGTCCGAGATTGAAGAGCCTGTGGTGGCGATCGGGCGCGTGGTGGGTGGCGTTGATTTCGGTGCGCCGGACGAGCAGCCGGCCAGGCTGGTGATCCTGCTGATAACCCCTGCCTCTCAGCCGGAGTACCAGTTGCGACTTCTGGCCAGCGTTGCCCAGACCGCCCAGTCTTCGGAGACGGCGGAGCGGCTGGCTGGTGCCGGGACCTGGACTGAGTTCCTCGCGGCCCTGAACAGTGACGCGACCCCGGCTCAGGAACACGGCTGATGCCGGCGTCGATTCGAGGGAACGGCGTTGTCCGGGACGGCGATCTCGGTTAGGTTGTCGTCAAGTCCGGGGGTGTGAGCCGGCGGTATCCTGTCCGCCGCGGGGATAGAGAGGGAGCGTCATGCGGATCACGCGAAGGTGTGTCGGTCTCGTGGCATCGTGCCTGATCTGGGGGCTGGCGTTCGGTCAGACGGCTCCGCTCGCCAGCGAGACTGTCCCGTTCGCGCTCGATTCGGGTCTGGTCGGGAACGCGGGCGACCAGCCCGAGGTGGTGTACTCGGCGGTGATCGGCGTGCCGGAGGCGCTCTGGCTGCGCCTGACCTTCGACGAGGTTCGCCTTTCGGGCAATCACCTGAAGGGGACGGGGGCGTACCTGCGGATCACGTCGTCGCTGGACGGGGCGGTGCAGTACCTGAACGCGATGCACGTCGCGCAGTGGCAGCGGACCAGCGCGTACTTCAACGGCGATGAGGTGACGCTCGAGATCATCGCCTTTCCGGGCACCGGCGACGGGAATCGGCTCTTGATGTCGGAGGTGATCGCGGGCACGTTCGGGCCGGGCGACCGGAGCATCTGCGGCCCGACGGACGACCGGGCGCTCTCGGACGATCCGCGTGCGGCGCGGCTCATGCCGATCGGGTGCTCGGGATGGCTGTTTGACGATTGCACGCATTGCTTCCACACGGCGGGGCACTGCACGAGCAACCTGCAGGTGGCGCAGTTCAACGTGCCGCTCTCGAACGCGAACGGGAGCGTGAACCACCCGCCGCCCGAGGACCAGTACTCGATCGACCCGGTGAGCCTCCAGACGAACGGCGGGCAGGGCGTTGGGAACGACTACGCGTACTTCGGTGTGTTTCCGAACTCGAACACGGGGCTGACGCCTGTGGAGGCGCAGGGTGACTGGTACCGGACGGGGCTGCCTCCGCCGGTGCAGGGGCAGGACATCCGCATCACGGGGTACGGGACGGTGAGTTCGCCGGTGCCGCCGCAGTGGAACCAGGTGCAGAAGACGCACGCCGGGCCGTACTCGAGTTTCAGCGGGACGCACCTGCAGTACCGTGCGGACACGACGGGGGGCAACTCAGGCTCTCCGGTGATCGACGACACGACGGGGTTGGCGATCGGGATTCACACGCACGGGGGGTGCACGTCCGGTGGCGGGGCGAACTCGGGAACGGGGTACAACCACGCGGGGCTGCAGGGGTATCTGGCGAATCCGAAGGGCGTGTGCGAGTGCCCCGCGCTGCTGTTCCAGTATCCGGATGGTCTGCCGGCGTTCCTGAGTCCCGCGGGTGGGGAGTCGTTCCGCGTGTGGGCGCTGCCGAGCGACAACGCGGAGCCGCAGCCGGGGACGGGCGTGCTGCACTACAGCGACGGGGGTGCGTTCCAGAGCGTGGCGATGGTCGAGGAGGGGCCGAATCAGTACGTGGCCGTGTTCCCGGCGTTCGACTGCGGGACGAACGTTCGGTTCTACGTCTCTGCGCAGGACACGCAGGGCAAGACGTGGAACGATCCGAAGACGGAGGCGTCGGCGCACGCCGCGCTGGCGGCGTACGACCTGGCGACCGTGGTTGCGCTCGACTTCGAGACGGATCCGGGCTGGACGGTGACCAACACCGACCTGACGGACGGGGCGTGGGAACGGGGCGTGCCGGTCGGGGGCGGGCTGCGGGGCGACCCGCCGACGGACTTCGACGGGTCGGGGCAGTGCTGGCTGACCGACAACGTCGCGGGGAACTCGGACGTGGACGGCGGTCCGACGACGCTGACCTCGCACGTGATCGACCTATCGGGGACGATCGACCCGATCGTGAGTTACGCGCGGTGGTTCTACAACCAGTCGCCGGACATCGATCGGCTGACGGTGGAGGTGTCGAACGACGGCGGGGCGACGTGGAAGGTGATCGAGATCGTGGCGCACACGGACGGGTGGGTTCTGAAGCACTGGCGGATCGCGGACTTCGTCGTGCCGACGGCGTCGATGCGGTTCCGGTTCAGCGCGGTGGACAACCCGAACAACTCGGTGACGGAGGCTGCGATCGATCGGTTCCGGATCGACGACCTGGTCTGCGAGGCGCCGTGCGCGGCGGACTTCAACGGGGACACGGTGGTGAACACGCTGGACGTGCTGGCGTTCCTGAACGCGTACAACGCGGGTGATCCGCGCGCGGACTTCAACGGCGACACGGTGATCAACACGCTGGACGTGCTGTCCTTCCTGAACGCGTTCAACGAGGGGTGCCCGTGAAACTGCCCGCCGATGCTGTTGGCGCGATCCGGGGAAGGCTCGCGGGCAAGCGGGTCTGCGTAACCGGCGGCGCGGGCTTCATCGGCGGGCACCTGGTGGACTGCCTTGTCTCGGTCGGCGCGTCGGTGACGGTGATCGACGACCTCTCGAACTCGAACCTCGACCATCTGGCGGGGCTGATCGAGGTCGAGCCGGCGCGGGTGCGGTTCGTGCAGGGGTCGATCCTCGAGGACCTCGCGCTGGCCGATGCGCTCGAGGGATGCTCGCTCGTGTTCCACCTGGCGGCGGTCGGGTCGGTGCAGCGATCGGTCGAGGCGCCCGAGCGTTCGTGGGCGGTGAACGCGACGGGGACGCTGCGGGTGCTGGAGGCGGCGCGTGCGGCGGGCATCCGGCGGGTGGTGTTCGCGGCGTCGAGCAGCGCGTACGGGGACACGGAGAAACTGCCGAAGGTGGAGACGATGCCGGCGATGCCGCGCTCGCCGTACGCGGCGTCGAAACTGGCGGGCGAGCACCTGCTCTCGGCGTGGTCGGCTGCGTACGGGATGGAGACGATCAGCCTGCGGTATTTCAACGTCTTCGGGCCGCGGCAGCCGGCGGACTCGGCGTACGCGGCTGTGGTGCCGGCGTTCGCGCGGCGCGTGCTTTCCGGGCATCGGCCGGTGGTCTACGGCGACGGGGAACAATCCAGGGACTTCACGTTCGTTGCGAACGCCGCGCTGGCGACGCTGCTGGCGGGGGCATCTGAGCGAGCGTTCGCGGGTGAGGTGGTGAACGTCGGCTCTGGGCGGCGTGTGAGCATCCTCGCGCTGGCGCGGTTGATCGCGGAGCGGTGCGGTCGGGCTGACCTGGTGCCGGAGCACCGTCCGGCGCGGGCGGGAGACGTGCGCCACTCGCTGGCGGACGTGACGCGGGCGCGCGACCTGCTTGGGTATCAGCCGTTCGCGTCGCTGGAGGTCGGGCTGGACGAGACGATCGAATCGCTGCGCGAAGACCGGACGCACGCGCCGAACCACGATTGACCGGCATCGCTATCGTTCGGGCATGGTCGGTCGTGTGGTCGAGACGCTCGGCGGTTTGTATGCGCTTGTCCGGCTTGGGTTTATCACGCGGTTCCGCTTCGGTGGCCAATACTGGCGGTGGCGTCTGCACACGGCCTTCGGGGGCGGAATGCCCGAATCGAGGGTCGAGTCGGTGCGGGCGGTTGTCCGATACGGACGGTGGATGCACCGCATGAGGCGGCTCGGCTGATCGTGCCGCGCGGAGCGCCGGGCAACGGAGGTGGCGCATGGGCGGGAACGCGGGCACGACGGGACAGTCTCAGGGGGGGTTCGCTAAGGCGTTCCTGCCGGGGCTGGTTCTCGGGTTGATCATTGGGGCGTTCGCGGGTGCGGTGATCCCGCCGATGCTGAGCGGGCCGCCCGCGCCCGCGCCGGGTACGACGGGGCCGGCGACCACGCCGCGCGATCGCGAGGAGCAGCCGGTTGCGCCGGCGGTCGAGGAGCCGGAGGAGGAGGTGGTCGAGCAGGGGGATCAGCCGTCGGAGGAGGAGCCGGACGGGGGCGGGTGAGCGGGGTTGGGGCGCCCCGTTGGGGCTTGATGCTCCGGCGAGGTGGACCATGGGCGTTGCCCCTGGCTGCGGTTGGATGACGCCTTTGGCGTCGGGGCGGGCGCGTTGGGTGGTGTTGGGAGCGGCGTCGAGCAGCGTGACGGGGTGTGTGTGCTACGCTCGCTACATGGGCGTGTCGGCACGGACAGATATGGCACGAGCGGTGAAGGTGGTGATCCAGCACGCCGAGACGGCGCGGCTGCTGGGCGTGGGGTTTGTGCCGGTGCGTGCGGCGGGGGTTCCGAAGCAGGCGTTGGAGACGCGGGACGAGTCGGAGACGGCCGCGCCCGTTGTTGCGGCTCCGGCGGCACGGTCGGCGGCCGCGCGTGCGGGTGGAACGCGGGATCGCGCGGAGGCGCAGCGTCGGCTGGACGAACTGCGCGAGCGGTACGAGCGTGATGCGCCGCACTCGCGGTTCGTGACGGACCACACGAACATCGTGTTTGGCGAGGGGGATCCGTGCGCGCGGTTGATGTTCATCGGCGAGGCGCCGGGGGCGGAGGAGGACCGGACGGGCAGGCCGTTCGTGGGCAAGGCGGGGCAGTTGCTGGACAAGATGATCGCGGCGATGAAGATGCGGCGCGAGGACGTGTATATCTGCAACGTGCTGAAGACGCGTCCGCCGGGGAACGCGACGCCGACGGTGGAGGAGGCGCGGCTGTGCGCGCCGTACCTGTTCGAGCAGATCGACATCGTGGATCCGGAGGTGATCGTGACGCTGGGGCTTCCGGCGTCGCGGCTGATCCTGGACCGTGAGGACTCGATGGGGAACATGCGGGGGCGGTGGCACGAGTTCGTGCGTCTGGGCAGGCCGGCGATCCCGGTGATGCCGACCTATCACCCGGCGTTCCTGCTGCGGTCGTACACCGAGGAGAACCGCAAGAAGGTGTGGTCGGACCTGCGGCTGGTGATGGACCGGCTCGGGCTTCCGGGCTGAGGAGGCCTATAGGCGGCTCGCTCCGTGGGGCAATGGCACTTGGGGACCGGGCAAATCCCGTGGCCGGGGCGGCGTGGCGGACTTTTTTGCGTCCGATTCTGGAACCGTTCCACGGAGCCGTGCGAAGGGGGAATCGACCGAGACGTGCGGTGTCCGGTTCCTTCCAGAGACCCCCACGAGACCCGGTACTCGGCGATTCGCTGGGTGCCGGGTTTTTTTCGTGCTCAGTCGGTGCCGCCGAAGTGGAGTTCGGTCTCCGGGGGGAGTCTGGTCCACTCGGTGAGGTGCCAGGCGGGGATGGGGGGTGTGCGTGAGCGGTCCCAGCGGACTTCGAAGGTGAAGGAGAGTTTGTCGCCGATGGCGAGTCCTTCGATGGAGACGCCCTCGGCGAGGGGGAAGGGCATCTGCATCTCGGCCATGCCGACGACTTCGCCCGCGCCGTTGACGAAGTCGTCGATGCGTTCGTGGTGGATGGTGAAGTTGCTGACGGGGCGGGCAGGGTCTGGGAGGTCTGTGACGACGCCGCGGACGCCGCGGTAGATCTGATCGGGCGCGGACGCGTCGGTTGGTTGTGGCTTGGGATCGGAGCACGCGGCGAGGGCCACGCCAGCGCTGAGCAGGGCCGCCGCGAGCCGTGGTGCGCGTCGCATGTCAGGCCTTTTCGATGGCGAGGAAGGCCTTGACGGCGGCGAGGTCCGGTGCGAGGTCGGGTGTGTAGACCATGGACCAGGATTCGCCCTTGCGGACGGTGAGTCCCCTGGCGGGCTTCTCTCGGGCGTACCAGGTGCGGTTGCCGCGGATGTAGGTCCACATGCGCTTGCGGCGCATTTCCTGTGCGCGTCGGAGGACGCGTTGGACTCCGGGGTCTCTGCGCATGAGGCGAGCGATGGTCTTGACCTGGCCCTGGGCGCGGGGCTGGGCGGTGATGGTGCAGCGGATGGACTGCCCGGGCTTGAATGCATCGGCCATGGGAGAACCCTCGACCGCCCCTTCCGGGGGCGGGACGGGAAGCATAGGCGTGGGCCGGGTGTGTTCCAGCGGGTGTTGTGGGCGGGTATCGGGAGATGGGTCGGCTACAGTTGTCGGATGACCCAGCAGACTCCGCCGTCGCCGCCGCCGTTCCAACCCGATGCTCAGCACCACCAGCGTCCGAGGCTGAGGCCCGTGAGGGGCTTCCCGGTGCAGGCGCAGGACCAGTCCGGCAAGCAGGTGGTGCTGCTCGGTCTTGCGGACGCGAAGCAGGTGTCTGATCGGCCGCCGGTGGTGGTGACGCCGGCGGTGCAGAACATCCTGCCGCTGATGAACGGGGAGCGTTCGCTGGATGACATCGTGAGCGAGGTCGGGCGTGGTCTGTCGCGGGAGATGCTCGAGCCGCTGGTGGCGCAGTTGGACGCCGCGGGTCTGCTGTTCGGCCCCGAGTTCGACGCGATGCTGGCGAAGATGCGGGCGGACTTCGACAGCAGCACGATCCTGCCGCCCGGGCCGACGGCGGCGATGGCGGACGCGCTGGTGCAGCAGGCGCTGGGCGAGGGGGTGACGGAGGATCAGAAGGCGGAGCACGGCCCGTCGAAACTGCGCGAGGCGATGGACCAGTGGATCGACGAGTCGCTGAAGAACGCGGAGAAGCCGAGTTTCGATGCGCTGCCGAAGGCGATCGTGGCGCCGCACGTGGACTATGGGCGCGGGTGGATGAACTACGGGGCGGTGTGGGGACGGATGCGGGTGGTGGACCGGCCGGACCGGGTGGTGGTGCTGGGGACGAACCACTTCGGGTTCTCGACGGGGGTGGCGGCGTGCGACAAGGGGTACCGCTCGCCGCTGGGGGACTGCCCGGCGGACGAGGAGATGATCGCGTTCATGCGGGATCGGCTGGGCGAAGCGCTGTTCGCGCACCGGTACGACCACGAGCGAGAGCACTCGATCGAGTTGCAGATCCCGTGGATTCAGCACTGCCTGGGGACGGACGCGTCGGGGGCGTACTGCAAGGTGTTTGCTGCGCTCGTGCACGATCCGGCGGTGAACAACGGGGAGTCGTACGACGGCGGGGGCGTTGCGATCGGGCCGTTCATCGATGCGCTGCGCGAGGCGATCGCGACGCTGCCGGGGACGACGCTGGTGGTGAGTTCCGCGGACCTGAGCCACGCGGGGCCTGCGTTCGGCGACCGGCAGACGCTGGCGGGGGATGAGGACGAGCCGCGGCAGTTCCGCGAGCGCGTGCTGAACCACGACCGGGAGATGTTGCAGATGATCGCGGAGCGGAGGGCGGACGACCTGATCGCGGCGATGGCGTGGCAGGGGAACCCGACGCGGTGGTGCTCGACGGGGAACCTGGTGGCCGCGATGAAGGCGGTCGAGCCGGACGAGGTGGAGATTCTCGGTTATGCGGCCGCGATGGACCAGCAGGGCATGGGCATGGTGTCGAGCGCGGCGATCGTGATGCGTTGAGCAGCCATGGGTTCGGCGGGGGGCATTCCGTGGCGGCCGGACCTCGCGGCGATCGGGCTGTTCGTGCTCGCGGGCGTGCTGGTCGCCGGCGGGCTGTACCTGCTGTGGGCGGCGCGGCGAGGGCGACCTGAGGCGCCTCTC
>DAOMNQ010000055.1:0-18470 GCA_035443945.1 Phycisphaerales bacterium
GCAGGCCGTGGCCGTCGACGGTCGAGGCCAGCCGCGCGAACTGCTCCGGCGCGAAGACGAGGCGCGCCGCGCCGTCGCCCTCGACGACGCGGACGAGGTCCGACCTGCCCGAGCGTCGCGCCGGGCGGCCGCCGGAGCAGTCGAGGTAGTCGGTTACGCGCACGCCGTCCCACCGGGTCTCGAGGACGAACGTGTCGCCGAGGTATCGCTGCGAGGGGGGGGCCTCAGGCTCGGCCGGCTCGACCGAGAAGACGCCCGCCGCCGGCCCGCCCAGCAGGCCCGCGAAGACGGCGGGGGAGTCGAGGCGCGGCAGGCAGAGCCAGAGCAACGCGCCGTCCGGCCCGATGATCGCGGCGGTGCGCTGATCGGAGAGGAGCGAGAGCCGCTCGATGGGGACGGCGTCCGAGCCGACGAGCCAGGCGGTGCGCGCCTCGGCGAGGCGCGCCAGCAGCCGGGACACGTCGCGCACATCCCCGATCCGGAACGTCGCGCGCGACTCGCCTTCGCCCACCTTCACGCCCACGTCCGGCCCGTGCAGCGTGGCGAAGGCGTCCTCGTCCGTCGCGTCGTCGCCGATGAAGAGCGCGGCCGTCGCGCCGACGCGGTGGCGGATGGTCTCGAGCGCAGCGCCCTTGCTCGTGGCCACGACGCCCAGTTCGACGACCTTCTTGCCGTGCTTCGTGAAGACGCCCTCGTACGCGCCCGGGCCGGCGAGCACCCGGCGCACCGCCTCGTCCGCCTCCTGGTCGTCGGCGTCGCGGAAGTGGAAGGCGATGCTGGCGGGCTTGCGCTCGACGCGGAACCCGTTGCCCCGTGCCGCGATCGCGGCGAGTTCGTCGGCGAGGCGCTCGCGCAGGGCGACGGTCTCGGGCGGGAGCCGGACGGCGAAGTCGGGGTCGAACTCGCTCCCGTGGCTGCCGACGAGGTGGACTTCGTCCGGCGCGCCGGTGAGGGCGGCCAGGTCGCACAGGGCGCGCCCGGAGATGATCGCGACGTGCGTCTGCGGCAGGTCGGCGAGTTGGCGCAGCGCGACCATCGCCTCGCGGTCGGGGGCGGCGCTCGCGGGGTCGCTCACGATCGGGGCGAGCGTGCCGTCGTAGTCGCTCGCCACCAGCAGCACCGGGGCGCGCGCAAGTTCGTCGATCCTGGCTTCGAGGTCACTCACGGGTCAGCGTCCCCAGGAAATCGGACGCCCAGGCGTAGACGTCGCCCCGGCGGACGACGCGTCGGAGGGCGGCCATGCGTTCGCGGGCCTTGCGACGATCCTCGGTCAGGGCGGCCTCGAGCGCGGAGGCGACGCCGTCGATGTCGAAGGGGTTGACGAGGACGGCGCGGGTGAGTTCGCGCGCCGCGCCGGCGAACTCGGAGAGGATCAGCGCGCCGTCGCCGTCCGTCCGCGTGGCGACGTACTCCTTGGCCACGAGGTTCATGCCGTCGCGCAGGGGCGTGACCATCATCACGTCCGCCGCGAGGTAGTAGGCGGCGAGTTCCTCGCGCGGGAGGTTGCGGTGCTGGTAATGGACGGCGACGCGCCCGGGCACGCCGAACGTGCCGTTGATGCGCCCGACCGTCTGCTCGATTGTCGCCCGCATCTGGGAATACTCGGGGACACGCTCGCGGCTGGGCACGGCGACCTGGATCATGCAGAAGTCATCGGTCGAGAGGCGGCCCCGTTCGAGGACTTCCTCGACGGCGCGCAGGCGTACGTCGATGCCCTTGGTGTAGTCGAGGCGGTCCACCCCGAGGACGATCCGTCGTCCGGGGCCGATGCGCTCGCGCAGTTGCGCCGCCCTGGCCCGGACGCGCGGGTCGCGCCCGAGCGCCTCGAACGCTCCCACGTCGATCGAGATGGGGAAGGGCGCGACGCGCACGGGGCGGTCGTCGAAGCGCAGCCGCCCGGACGAGCCGGATGCGCCCGCGAACGAGCGAGCGGTCCGGATGAAGTTGCGGGCCGTGAGTTTCGTCTGAAGGCCGATGAGGTCCGCGCCCAGCAGACCCTGGAGCACCTCGCGCCGCCACGGAAGCCGCGCGAAGAGTTCCTCGGCCGGGAAGGGGATGTGCAGGAAGAAGCCGATGGTCAGGTCGGGACGGACCGAACGCAGCATCCCGGGCACGAGTTGCAGGTGATAGTCGTGGACCCAGACGATCGAGCGCGGGCGGAGCACCGAAGCGACCGCCTGGGTGAAGTGATGGTTGACCTCGACGTAGGAGCGCCACCAACTGCGCCGGAAGGTCGGCGTGCGCAGGCCGTCGTGGTAGAGCGGCCAGAGCGTCTCGTTCGAGAACCCGTGGTAGAACTCGTCGAGGTGCGAGCGCGTGAGCGTGACGGGGCGGCAGCGGATGCCGTCGTGCGTGAACGGCTCGAGCCGCCCCTGCGTGCCGGGCCACCCGACCCACGAGCCTTCGCGCTCGCGGAGGATGGGCGTGAGCGCGGTGACAAGCCCGCCCGGGCTGATCTCCCAGCCCGGCCGCTCGCGGCGGACGACACGCCGGACGGGCAGACGATTGGCCACGATCACCAGCGGCCGCTCGGCGGTGTGACCCTTCCGCCTGCGCTCTCGATGGGGCGTGGACAGAGAAGTCATGTCAGCGCACGCATCGTAGCGCGCGAACATGCGAAGGTCACATGCATCGCGAGCAAGGCGCCGCTACTGGTCGTGCCCCGTGAAGTCCGGCATCGCGTGGCCGGCGTCGGTGAGCGTGCGTTCGCGTCGCGCCAGTTCGAGATCGTGCTCCACCATGCGGCGGACGAGTTCGTCGAACGTCGTCGTGGGGGTCCAGCCGAGTCGTGTGCGGGCCTTGGTCGCGTCGCCCAGCAGCAGGTCCACCTCGGCGGGGCGCAGGTAGCGCGGGTCGAAGGCGACGTGGGCCTGCCAGTCCAGGCCCGCGTGCGCGAAGGCCGCCTCGGCGAACTCGCGCACCGAGCGCGTCTCGCCGGTGGCGATGACGTAGTCGTCCGGTTCGTCCTGCTGGAGCATGGTCCACATCATGCGGACGTAGTCGCCCGCGTAGCCCCAGTCGCGCTTCGAGTCGAGATTGCCGAGGAAGACCTTGTCCTGAAGGCCCATGCGGATGCGTCCCACGGCGCGGGTGATCTTGCGGGTGACGAAGGTCTCGCCGCGCCGCTCGGACTCGTGGTTGAAGAGGATGCCGCACGAGGCGTGCAGGCCGTAGGACTCGCGGTAGTTCACGGTGGCGTAGTGGGCCATGACCTTGGCGCAGGCGTAGGGCGAGCGCGGGCGGAAGGGGGTGGTCTCGGACTGCGGGGCCTCGACGGCCCGCCCGTACTGCTCGCTCGAACTCGCCTGGTAGTAGCGGACGCGGCGTCCCGTGCGCTGCTCGTGGTCGCGCACCGCTTCGAGCAGCCGGAGCGCGCCGAGAGCGACGGCGTCAGCGGTGTAGATGGGCAGGTCGAACGAGACGCGCACGTGGCTCTGCGCGCCGAGGTTGTAGACCTCGTCGGGCATGGTCTGGTCGAGCAGTTTGGCGAGCGAGTTGGCGTCGCACAGGTCGCCGTAGTGCAGGAAGAGCCGCGTTCCCTTCAGGTGAGGGTCCTGGTAGATGTGGTCGATGCGCCCGGTGTTGAAACTGCTGGCGCGCCGGATGATGCCGTGGACGTCGTACCCCTTGCCCAACAGGAACTCGGCGAGGTAGGAGCCGTCCTGCCCCGTGATCCCCGTGATGAGCGCCCGCTTCGGCGTCTGGCCCATGGTCCGGTCTCCGGCGTCGTCGCGGATGGTATCGGTCGCAGGCGGGGAAGCGGTCGAGCGGTCGAGACCGGAAACAGTCGCAAACCCGCTCCCTCACGGTCGCGGCTTGTTACGGCTGGGAGTCCTCTCCGGCGGCTTCGAGGGCCTCGCCGTCGTGAGCCTTCGCGTTGGGCGGGTCGATGCGCCGCACGGGCGAGGCCGCGGCGACCGTGATCGCCGTGGCGAAGGCGAGCGTGAGCGCGAGCGAGGCCGGCCCGACGAGGCGCAGGTGCCAGAGCGCGGCGACGACGCCGCGCTGCCCGACCGCGGCCGGTCGCAGCCGGCAGGCGAGCACGGGCAGGAGCACGAGCAGCAGCGGCTCGGTGTACCGCTGCCAGAGTTTGTAACTCGCGACCTGTGCCGCCGTGAAGGCCACGACCGAGGCGAGCATGATCCATCGCTCGCGCCGCGGCAGGGCGACGAACCAGACGAGCACGGCGCACGCGCCGAGCGGCGCGAGCAGCAGGATCAGCGTCGAGGTGCGTCCCTCCATCACCACCGGCGCGCGCTGGACCAGGTTCCAGAGGCCCGAGTAGCGCCCGGCTTCGGTGCTGTAGTTGGTCTCGGGCAGCAATGCGGCCGCCAGCCCGCCCACGACCGCAAGCGCGAGCAGAAGCCTGTGCCTGCGGAGCACGTTCGCGGCCGCGGGAGCGAGGAAGCCCGCGAAGAAGAGGCTGAACGCGCCGAAGAGCGAGAGGATAAACGCCGGCGCGGCCGGGTTGCCGCCGGTGTGGCGCTCCTGGAAGGTCGGCGGCGTCAGCCCGCCCCAGAGCCGCTGAAAGTGCAGCACGACCAGCGCGGCCGGGACGGTCGCGGCCATGGCGAGCGCGGTTCGCGCAACCCGCCGCACCGGATCGCGCAGGAGTGCGCGCGCGTCCCCCATCGCGTCGAACGCCCCGGCGTCGTCGGCATCGCGAGCGCCCAGCCACGCGCCCGCCCAGAGCGCAGCCGCGGCCCACAGGTGCGACTGGCGCACGAACACCAGCGCGGCGAGCAGCGCGGCACCGCCGACGATCGTGAGCGCATCGACGCGCCCCCGCAGCGCGAGCAGCAGCGCGGCGAGCACGCCCAGCCACCCGGCGTTGTCCGGCAGCAGCCAGACCCCGCTGTAGAAGACGTACATCGACGCCGCCGCGGGCATGACGAGCAGCAGCGCGGCCCGCCCCGCGCTCCGGCAGGCCAGCCCGAGCAGCACGAGCAGCGCGACCGTGAAGAGCGAGCCGACGAACTGCAACGCCTGCGGCGAGTCCGACACGAACCGCGCGAACGCCGCCAGCAGCGTGTGATACCCGGGCGTGGTGGCGGAGAGGTAGTCCGAGTAGTCGAGCCTCGGCCACTGCTCGGCGAAGCGAAGGATGGCCGGCTGGTGGAAGTTCACCTGGTCGTGCGCTCCGCGCCCGCGCAGGTTGCCCGAGAGGATGACGCCCCACGCCGCCGCGGCGAACGCGCCCGCGGGCACGAGGCAGGGCCAGAGCGGCCCTCGGTCGGTCGGGCTGTGTTCGCGCGCGATCATGGGGCGTGGCTCTGTATCCGGGCGGGGGCGTCCGGTAGGCTTGGGCAGGAGAGCATCGGAGGGATCGTGGCCATGACTGTACTTCGGGGCGTCGCCGCGTGGTTCGCGCCGGCTTGCGTCGCCTGTGTCTGCGCGGCCCAGGGGCCGCGTGTGATCGTGCGGGCCGAGTACGAGGACGCGCTCCGCGGGATGTGGCTGGGCGAGAGCATCGCCAACTGGACGGGTCTGCTCGCCGAGGGCAAGGTGACCCAGCCGCCGTTCCTGACCGACGACGATTGGGGGATCAACCTCGGCAAGGGGCCGCTGCGGTTCATCCTGGACCGGGACCCGTGGCTCGCGGACGACGACACCGACGTCGAGTACGTCTACCTGCACCTGCTCGACCTGCACGGGGCGACGGAACTGACCGGGGAGCAGATCGCGGCGGGCTGGCTCGCGCACATGGACGACGACTATCTGTGGGTCTCGAACCAGCGCGCGCTCGACCTGATGCGGCTCGGGCTGATCCCCCCGGAGACGGGCTTCTGCAACGCCAACGAGTTCTGGCTGAAGATCGACGCCCAACTCACGACGGAGCTCTTCGGCGCGCTCGCCCCCGGCATGCCGGGCGCGGCGCTCGAGATGGCGGACCTGCCCATCCGAACGACGGCGCGGAGCCACGCGGCCCACGCGGCGCAGTTCCACGTGCTGCTCTACTCGCTCGCCGCCCTCGCGGACCGCTCGCTCCCGATGGAGGACCGCATCCTGTGGATGGTGGAGGAGGCACGGCGGTATCTGCCCGATTCGTCCAAGGCGGCGGACATCGTGGACTTCGTGCTCGCCGACTTCCTCGACAACCCGGACCCGGACGACTGGGAGCGGACGCGCGACCTCGTCTACGACCGCTACCAGTTGAACGCCGCAGCCAACGGCTTCCGCTACCGCGCGTGGACCGAATCCAGCGTGAACTTCGCGGCGGGCCTGATCGCCCTGCTCTACGGGCGCGGCGACTTCCTCCGCACCGTGCAGATCGGCACGCTCACGGGGTGGGACTGCGACAACGGCACGGCCACGATGGGCGGGCTGCTGGGCCTGATGCTCGGGCACGACGCGCTGGTCGCGCAGATTCGGGCCGAGTTCCCCGGCTTCGAGCCGAGCGATCGCTACGACATCGAGCGCACGCGCGACAACCTGCCGGACTACCTCCCCGACGACCCGCAGGCGCAGGACACTTTCACGATGATGGCGGCGCGGTGCGCGGATGTCACGGAGCGCAGGATCGCGCAGGCGGGAGGCAGGATCGACGCTGGTCGTGGTCTCTGGCTCCTCCCGCCGCTTCCCGTCGGCGACCCCACGCTGCAAAGCCCTCTCCAGCGGTTGTGGTCGCGCAGCGCGAACAACCGCGTGCGGGCCGAGGGGGGCACGGTGCAGGCCGTGTCATCCGTCGCTTCCGATCCGCCGACGGGCTACGGGTGGAAGCAGGCGGTCCGCTTCGGCAACGGGTACGAACTGGACGACTCGGGCATCGACGCGATCAACAACCTGCCCCGGCAGTGGTACTCCACACTCGGCGCGGGCCAGCAGCCCGGAGACTGGGTCACGCTCAGCGTGCTCTACGACCGGCCCGTCTGGACGCACTCGATCCTCTTCGTCGAGGGCAGCCACCACGACGACGGCCAGTTCCAGGGCGGGTGGTTTGTGTCCGCGACGTTCGAGATTCGGGTGGAGGGACAGTGGGTCGCTCCGTCCGGCTCGCTCGACCGCGGCCTCGACCCTCTCGTTCCGTTCCAGGCCGTCGAGTTCGTGCTCGACACCCCGGTCATGGCGACCGGCGTCCGCATTCGGGGCGCGGTGGGGGGGTTGAGCGCCTTCGCGACCTGCTCCGAACTCGACCTGCTCGGGCCGGAAGTTCCCCGGCCCGTCGCGTCCTTCGATCTGAACAGCGATGGCCGGGTGGACATCGAGGACTTGTACCATTGGCACGCCCATCGAACCGACCTGAATGGGGACGGCGCGGCGGACGGGGCCGATCACGAGTATCTTGAGGCCGCCCTCCGCTGGCGTGAGATCGACGACATGAACGCGGGCGGCGGACGCTGATCCCTGTCCGCCGTTCGGCCGGAGTTGAAGGTGCCGGAGCCACCCAGCCTGATGAGCGAGACCGAGCGCCCCCTCCCGCTCCACTACCTGCGCCTCGCCCGACCACACCAGTGGGCCAAGAGCGCGTTCGTGCTCGTCGGGCCGCTCTACGGCATGAGCGACCACAAGGGGACGTGGCAGGAGTTGCTGGTGCCCGCCTTCGTCGCCGCGGCGGCGTTCGCGCTGGCGTCCAGCGCGTGCTACGTCGTCAACGACATCATGGACGCCGACGCCGACAGGGCACACCCCCGCAAGCGAACGCGCCCCGTCGCGTCCGGGGCGATCAGGCCCGGCTCGGCGTGGGTCTTCGCCGCCCTGCTCGCCCTCGCGGCCGCGCTGCTGCTGCTGGCGGTCCCGGCCTCGGTCCGCCTCTGGGTGGCGGTCGCGGTGGGGTTGTACGTCCTGAATGTCTCGGCCTACTCCTGGCTCCTCAAGCACGTCGTTATCGCCGACGTGATCGGCCTGAGCCTCGGGTTCGTCCTGCGGGTGCTGGGCGGGTGCGCGGCCGCCGGCGTCGAGCCGAGCACCTGGCTCCTGAACTGCACGTTCTTCCTCGCCATGTTCCTCGCGTTCGGGAAACGATTGGGCGAGCGGCGGTCGCTGGGGTCGGACGAGGCGGCCGCGGCGGCCAGGGCGGTGCAGGGGGCGTACACCTCGGACCTGCTCCGGATGGTCGTGGTGGTGACGGCGGTGGCAACGCTGCTCAGTTACGCCGGGTACGTGCAGGCGAAGGAAACCCTGTATTGGCAGGGGTTCAATCTGCTCTGGCTGACCGTGCTGCCGGCAACCTTCGGCCTGCTGCGGTGTATCGTCCTGCTGGAGCGGGGCGATTTCGACGACCCGACGGAGTTGGCGCTGCACGACCGAGCGTTCCAACTGGCGGCGGGCGCCTTCGCCTTCCTGACGATCTGGCTTCTTGTCGCCTTTCGTCAGTGGGGAATGGCGGCGGGCGCGATACCCTGATGCCGGGGCCGGGCGGCATCCCGGCGGCGGCGAACACCCCGAGTCGGCCCAGGACACCCGGGCTGCGAGCAGACACGATCACGAAGGAGTCCACTCATGACGTCTCGACACATCATCCGCAGGCTGACGCTCGCGGGCCTCGGGGGCACGATCGTCCTCGCGGCGGTCGCCGGCCAGGCGTACTCGACCCGCCCGCAGGCCGCCAACGACCCGCCCTCCACGCAGCCCGACGCCGCCGAGATTCCGGACGCCGCCGCCATCCAGGCCATGATGAGCGCCCGCGGCGGCGCACGCGGCAATCAGGACGACGACGGGCTGCGACCCTTCGACGAGGTCTCGAAGGGCTACCGCAAGGTCGTCTCGACCGCCGACGGCTCGGAGAGTTTCTACGGCCTGTGGGTGCGCGAGAAGGACGGGCAGATGCTCGCCGAACTGCCCCGCGGCTACGACCGCCAGCGGCACTTCATCGCCATGACCGTCGCGGGCGGCGACATCTGGGCGGGCCTCCAGGCGGGCGACCGCTACTTCTACTGGAAGCGCTACGGCAACCGCTTGGCGATGATCGAGCCGAACTACGGCACGCGCTCCACCGGCGACCAGGAGTCGCGCTCCTCGGTCAACCGCATCTTCACCGACCGCGTCATCCTCGACATCCCCATCCTCGCCAACGGCCCGAGCGGACAGCCCGTCATCGACATGGACGACCTGCTCGTCGGGCAGGCGAGCACCTTCTTCGGTGGGCAATCCCGCGGCGCGAACACCCGCCTGGCGACCATCGCCAAGTCCAAGGCGTTCCCCGAGAACATCGAGGTCGCCTTCGAGATGCCCGTGCAGGGCGGCATCCTTCGGACGTTCCACTACTCGATCAGCCTGATCCCCGAGAACACGGGGTACAAGCCCCGCCAGGCCGACAATCGCGTCGGGTTCTTCACGACGAGTTACCGCGACCTGGGCAAGTTCGACGAGGACGAGAAGTGGGTCCGCTACGTGAACCGCTGGAAACTCGAAAAGGCGGACCCGAAACTCCGCCTCAGCCCGCCCAAGGAGCCCATCGTCTTCTACGTCGAGCACACCGTGCCGGTGCGCTACCGCCGCTGGGTTCGCGAGGGCGCGCTGCAGTGGAACAAGGCCTTCGAGCAGGTCGGCATCACCGGCGCGGTCGAGGTCTACTACCAGGACAAGTCCACCGGCGCGCACATGGAGAAGGACCCGGAGGACCGGCGCTACAACTTCCTCCGCTGGCTCTCGAACGACGTCTCCACCGCCATCGGCCCGAGCCGCGTCCACCCCATGACCGGCCAGATCCTCGACGCCGACGTCGTGCTGACCGACGGCTGGATCCGCGCGTTCTGGTATCAGTACAACAAGACGCTCCCCGAACTCGCGCTCGAGGGCTTCGCGCCCGACGCACTGGCGTGGCTCGAGCAGAACCCGGACTGGGACCCGCGCATCCGCATGGCGTCGCCGGCCGAGCGCGATCACATCCTCGCGCAGCGTTCGCGCCGCGGCGTGCTGCCCTACGGCGGGCACCCGGCCGCGCTGGCGAGCGCCGGCGGGCTGGTCGGCGAGAGCGAGTACGACGGCCTGCTCGGGCGCGTCAGCCAGATCAACGGCCTGTGCATGGCCTCCTACGGCAAGGCCATGGACCTCACCATCGCCCGCGTCTTCTTCGACGTGATCGGCCTCCTCGACGACGAGCCGGAGCAGGAGGGCACACGCCCGCGCCGCGGCGACCTGCCCCCCGAGGTCGTCGAGATGCTCAAGAAGCAACTCGCCGAGGGCAACATCCCGCAGGGACTCGCGCCCGAGGTGCTCGCCATCCTCCAGGAGGGCGAACCGCAGCCCGAGGGCGAGCCGAAGGGCGAAGAGGACAAGCCCAAGGAAGACAGGCCCAGGAAGGAAGACGGCGACATCCTCGACGGCGTGCCCGAGTGGTTCGTCGGGCCGATGCTCCGCGAACTCGTCGCGCACGAGGTCGGGCACACGCTGGGGCTGCGCCACAACTTCGCCGCGTCGAGCGTCTACTCCATGGCCGAGATCAACAGCGAGGAGTTCAAGGGCAAGAAGCCCTGGTCGGTCTCGGTGATGGACTACAACCCGGCCAACATCAACATGGGCGACGGGCCGGTGCAGGGCGACTTCGCCGTCATCGACATCGGGCCGTACGACATGTGGGCGATCCGCTACGGCTACGCCCTCGACGAGAAGTCCGCGCAGGAGGCGCTCAAGGAATCCGCCAAGCGCGAGCACCGATACGCCACCGACGAGGACACCTGGGGGCCTGACCCCGAGGCGCGCCGCTACGACATGTCCTCCGACCCGCTCGAGTACGCCGAGAGCAGCGTGCGACTCGCCGTTCACCTGCGCCAGAAACTCCTCGACCGCTTCGTGAAGGACGGCGATTCCTGGGCCAAGGCGCGCCAGGGCTACATGGTCACCCTCGGCATGCAGACCCGCTCCAACAGCATGATGGCCAACTGGATCGGCGGCGCGTTCGTCTACCGCGACAAGAAGGGCGACCCCGACGGCCGCGCCCCGATCGAGGTCGTGCCCGCCGAGCGCCAGCGCCAGGCCCTCAACTTCGTCATCGAAAACACCTTCCGCGACGAGGCGTTCGGCCTCACGCCCGAGGTGCTGCAATACCTCACCATCGACAAGTGGTTCGACGACGGCGGCATGCAGGCCCTCTTCGAGGACCCCACCTGGCCCGTCCACGACCGCGTCATGGGCATCCAGGCCTCCACGCTCACGATGCTCATGAACCCGGTCACGCTCCAGCGCGTCTTCGACAACGAGTTCCGCGTCCCCGCGGACCAGGACGCGGTCACTCTCGTCGAACTGCTCGACACCGTGACCGAGGCCGTCTGGGCCGAGGTCAACGGCACGCCCGAGCAGCGCTACACCCCGCGCCAGCCCATGGTCTCCAGCCTGCGGCGCAACCTCCAGCGCGAGCACCTCGAACGGCTCATCTCGCTCGCCCTGCCGGGCGGCACGTCCGGCGCGGCCGGCAAGCCCATCTCCGACCTCGCCACCCTCACCCTGCGACGCCTCGCGCAGCGCATCGACAAGGCGACCGCAGGCGGCGGCGCGAACGTCGACGCCTACACGCTCGCCCACCTCTCCGACGCCAAGGCACGCATCGACAAGGCCCTCGAGGCGCAGTACATCTACAACGCACGCGACATCAGCCGCGGACTCGGCGGCGGGGGCGTCTTCTTCCAGCCCGCGCCCTCCGACAACAACGGCCGCTGACGGCCCGACCACGACTCCGCCGTGGGGGCGGGCGCCTTCCCTTCGAAGGGGACGCGCCCGCCCCCGTTCGTTCCGCCCGACTTCCGTGGGGCGACTGAGTGCCCGGTTCTCGAAAACCCAAGGTCTCGATCCTGCATCACCTCGCCCGCGCGGGCGGCACGCTCATGAGCCGATGCCTCGGCTCCATGCGCACCGTCTGCCTGCTCAGCGAGGCGCACCCGCTCGGCATGCGCTGGATCGACCCGGTGCAGCAGGCCGTCGAGTGGCACCGCCTCATGACCGCCGCCGAGGCCCGGGCGATGCTCGCGCGCGGGCCGATGCGCTTCGACACGCTCATCGCGCTGCTGGCCGAGCGGGCCGCCCAGCGCGGGCGGACGCTGGTGGTGCGCGACTGGACGCACCTGGACTTCCACGGCGTGCCCTACGCCGAGCCGGCCATGCGCTGCCGCACCGCGGTCGCGCTGGCGCAGGTCTGCCGCACCACGCGCTACGCGACGGTCCGCCACCCGATCGACCAGTGGGTGAGCGTGAGCGCGCTGCCGCGCGTCCGCGAGACGCTGGGCATCGACGCCTACCTCGCGGGGTGCCACGCCTTCGCGCGCAAGGCCGCGCGGCTCGGCTTCGGGCGCTACGAGGACTTCACCCGCGACCCCGAGGGCGAACTGCGGGCGATGTGCAAGTGGCTGCGCGTCGAGTACGACCCGTCGTGGCGCACGCGCTGGACGGGCAACCGGCACGTGACCGGCGACACAGGCCCCGACCGGTCGCGCCCCACGGAGATCCGCCCCTCGCGCCGGCGCAGCGTGGAGCCGGGCATCCTCCGCGCCTTCGAGCGCAACGACGACTACTGGGAGACGCTCCGCCTGCTGGGCTACGAGCACCGCCGCGCCCCGGCGGGCGGGGCCGCGGGCGGACGCGTGCTCCGCGCGCCCGGGCGGCGGTGGTGAGCGTCAGAGCGTCGGCGCAGGCTCCGCGGGGTCGGCCCGCATGAAGAGCGGGTCTCCCTTGGCGATGCGCTGACCGGGCTTGAGCGACCACTCGCCGCCCCACTCGGCGAGTTCCGCGAGCGGCGCCTTGAAGCCCGACTCCGGGTCGTCGGGATCGTTCAGGGGCGAACAGTTCCAAGTGCGCCAGAGCGCAGCCATCTTCGCCGGCATGGCGGGATAGAGCAGAAGCGAGGCGATGCGGAGGGCCTCGGCGCAATGCGTGAGTATGTTCGCGAGCACAGTACGAGACGATGCGTCCGTGTCGAGTCGCTTTGCGATCTTGAATGGCTCCGTCTGGTTGATGAACAGATCGACGTTCGTCACGATCTCTGTGCCGCAAGCAAGAGCGGCGGAGAGCTCAAACCCGCCAAACAAAGACTGTGCTTCTTTCACTTGTTCACATACATCGTCACCAATATTGTAAAACCTCAAATCATACGCGATCTCCGGCCACGCTATACCATCGGGAATCACCCCTTCAAAGTACCTTTGAATCATGTTTGCAACTCGACTGGCACAGTTGCCAATGCCATTCGCAAGCACTGCGTTGTACACTTCCACGAACCGCGCGTGCGCGAAGTCCGCGTCCGTCGCGCCCAGCGGCCCCTGCGTCGCCAGGTACCACCGCACCGCGTCGATCGAGTACCGCCGCCCGTACGCCTCCAGCAGGTCGATCTCGATGAAGTTGCCGAGGCTCTTGCTCATCTTCCGGCCCTCGGCCACGAAGTACGCGTGCGCGTACACCGTCCGCGGCAGCGGCTCGCCCAGCGCCATCAGCATCGCCGGCCAGATCACCGCGTGGAACCACAGGATGTCCTTCGCCATCACGTGCACCGCCGGCGGCCAGTACTTCCGCCGCGCCGGCTCGTCCACCGCCGTCAGGTAGTTGCACAGCGCCTCGATCCAGACGTACACCCGGTGCCCCGGGTCGCCCGGCATCAGGATGCCCCAGTCCGCGTCGCCCTCCTTCACCGCCCGGCTCACCGGCACGTCGTTCAGCCCCTGCCGCAGCCGCCCGAGCACCTCGTTGCGACGCGCCTCGGGCAGCACGAACTCGGGGTGCGTCTCGAAGTGCGCCCGCAGCCGGTCCTCGTACGCGCTCAGCCGGAAGAAGTAGTTCTTCTCGGTGCGCTTCTCGAGGGGCTTGCCGGTGACGGGGCTTGTGAAGCCGTGCTCCTTGGCGACGGTCTCGGTGAGGTACTCCTCCTGCGAGGCGTCGAACCAGCCGACGTAGTCGCCCAGGTAGACGTCGCCCGAGTCCATGAGCCGCCGGATGTACGCCGAGGCCCGCGTCTTGTGCCGGTCCTCGCTGGTGCGCATGAAGTCGCTCTCGGCGATGCCCATGAGCCGGAAGGCCCGGCGGAACTCCGCGGCGTTGGCGTCGGCCCACTGCCGGGGCGTCAGGCCGCGCTCGCGGGCGGTGGAGACGACCTTCTCGGCGTGCTCGTCGGTGCCGGTCAGGAAGAAGACGTCCCGCCCGAGGAGCCGGGCGAACCGGGCCGCCACGTCCGCGACGACCGTGGTGTAGCAGTGCCCGATGTGCGGGCGGTCGTTGACGTAGTAGATGGGGGTGGTGACGTAGTACGGCTCGGGCGGCATGGGGCGGATTGTAGAGGGTCGCGGGGAACCCGCCGGGAGGCCGTCGAATCAGCCCCTGCCGGGCGCGCTGCGCCCGCGGGCGATCTCCCGGAGCATCTGGCCGATGTCCGCGGTCGGGAACTGGTGCATCGCGGCAGCACGAACGGCGGAGAGCTTCTTGTCGCGATCGCCCAGAGGCTCACGCCGGCTCGCGGTGCGCAGGGTCGGCGGACCCACTCGGCCAGCGACATCCCCCGCCCCTTGGCGATCCGCTGAAAGCGCCGGTAATCGGATTCGTCGAAGAGCACCTGCATCCGTCTCACGTCGTGAGTCTATCTGACTCCTGCCAACGAGTCAGTCGCCGCCCTCGTCCGTGATCTCGGCCAGCCGCGCCCGCCATTGGAGGGCCGTGGCGTCGTGCCCGGCGTCCGGCTCGGCGGCGTGCCAGGCGCCGTAGAAATCGGCGAGCGATCTGACGTTGCCGGTGGTGCGATCGTGGGCCGGGCCGAGGGCGGATTCGAAGAGCGCGTGGGCTTCGATCTCGTGCGCGCCGACATCCGCCGCCCGCAACGCCTCGGGCGGGATCGACCGTGTCAGCGCATCGGGATCGACGGGCGACGGCGTGCGCGGCTTCTCGCGTTCCCCGGAGTCGGACATGACACGAGCATACCGGGAGATGCCCGAGCATCGCGGGCATCCTGGGGCGTGTTCGTGTTATGCCCGGGTGGCGCGAACGAATCAACGGGGGATGTTTGAGCGCCGAGTCTGTTGGGATTCGCCCGAGCGTGGGTTAGACTGCGTGGAGAGAGTCGGGCTGCATATGCCGGGCGTGCCGCGGCTTGCGGACGGTGTCGCGCCACCCCGGCGCAGAGAGTGGGGAGCGGAGCAACGGCCATGTCCCGAGGCGGTCTTTTCCAACGGCGTAATCATCTCGCGGCGGTGGGGCTGTGCCTCGCGGCGGGGTTGGCCCGGGCGGGCGGCACGCCCGAGAACGTCCTGCTCATCATCGACCCGCTCGACCGGCGCAGCCTCGAGGTGGGCCACCACTACAAGGCCGTGCGCGGCATCCCGGACACGCACGTGCTCTACATGGAGCCGGGCGCGGCCGACTACGGCGCGTTCGTGCAGTTCAATCTGGCCGCGCTCTTCGCCACCATCGAGCGGCGCGGGCTGTGGGGGCAGGTGGACTACATCGTGATCTCGGCGTCGGACACGTTCTACGTGAGCGCGCCCGACCTCGTCTCGGACGGGTGCTCGCCGGTCACGCGCTTCTCGCTCTCGGGCGCGTACTCGCTCGCCTTCGTCGCCGACGAGATCCTCGCGGGCGGCCTTGCTTCGTCGTTCGGCAACCGCTACTACGCCGGGAGCAACACGCCGCAGCGCTTCGACAGCGAGTTCTCGTGGCTCGGCGGGAACCCGAGCAACGACGCGAACGCGAGGCGCTACTTCATCGGCGCGCTGCTCGGCTACACGGGCACCCGCGGCAACTCGGCGGCCGAGACGATCGCCATGATCAACCGCTCCGCCGCCGTGGACGGCACGCGTCCCGCCGGCACGTTCTACTACATGCAGACCACCGACCAGGCGAGGTCCGGCCCGCGTCACAACGCCTACCCCGCCGCCGTCACCGCGATCACCGGCCTTGGCGGGCAGGCGGAGCACCTCTTCGCCGTCCTTCCCGACGGGCGCCACGACTGCCTCGGCATCATGACCGGCATCGCCTCACTCGACGTGCCCAGCGCGGACCTCACCATCCTCCCCGGCGCCTTCTGCGACCACCTCACCAGTTACGCCGCGACGTTCGACATCGGCTCGCAGACCAAGATGTCGCACTGGATCACCAACGGCGCGAGCGGGACGTGGGGGACTGTCGAGGAGCCGTGCAACTACCCCGGCAAGTTCCCGCACGCGCGCACGCACGTCTTCTACTTCCAGGGCATGTCGCTCGGCGAGTCCGTCTTCCGCGCGGTCTCCTACGCGCCCTTCCAGGGGCTGCTCTACGGCGACCCGCTGACGCGCCCGCACGACCACATTCCGACGATCAGCGTCTCGAACCCTCCCCAGGGACCGGTCAGCGGGACCATCAACCTCACGCAGTCGGGCACGACGACGAGGCCCGGCGCCTCGATCACCTTCTTCGAGTTGTTCGTGGACGGACGCCGCCACGACGACGCGTTCTTCTTCCAGACCCTCAGCCTCGACACCACGCTCCTCGGCGACGGGTGGCACGACATGCGCGTCCTCGGCTACGACAGTTCGCCGACCGGATCGGCCGGGAGTTGGGCCTGGCCGATCGTCGTGGACAACCACGGCCGATCCGCTTCGATCGTCGCCCAGAAGACGACCGGCAACTGGAACACCGCCTTCACCTTCGACGTCGCCGCAGGCGGCCCGGGGCTGCGCGAGGTGCGCCTCCTCCAGCACGGGCGCGTCGTCGCCGCGACGAAGGACACCGCCGCACCGCTCACCGTGCACGGCTGGACGCTCGGCGCGGGCGTCTCCCGCCTCCAGACCGAGGCCCTCTACGCCGACGGCATGCTCGTCCGGTCCGAGCCGGTCGAGGTCTCCGTGACCTTCGGCGGCGGCAACCCCTCCGGCAACCCGCCCGCGGCCTCCGACTTCTCCATCCACATCGACCCGGGCACGGATGCGCTCGTTGAACTCGCGCACACCTTCGACGACCGCGACGTGCCACTCGGTTTCGAGGTGCTCTCCGCCCCCGCCAGAGCGGCAATCATCCCAAGTCCCGACGGCCCGTTCAGGCTCCTCCGCGCCGACGCCGACGCGACCGGCATGGACACCATGACCTTCCGCGTGACCAGCACGACGGGAAACTCGAACGTCGCGACCGTGCGCATCCTCTATGCCCCCTGCGCCGCGGACTTCAACGCCGACGCGAAGGTGGACACGCTCGACTTCCTCTCGTTCCTGAACGCCTACACGGCCGCGGACCTCCGGGCGGATGTGAACGGCGACGGCACCGTCAGTTCGCTGGACTTCCTCGCCTTCCTCAATCTGTGGACCGGCGGATGTCCATGATCGCCGGGCCGGCCTGACGCGGGCGGTGTTTGCGGGTAGGCTTGTGGGTTCCCCCGGCACCTGACCGGGGGGTCGGTGGCGAGCGCGATGACCGCGAGTTCGGTGCTGGAGAACGTCATCCGTCTGGACCCGCTGGCCGGGCCGCCCATCGACCCGGTCGAGATCACCGCCGGCAAGCCCTGCACGCTCGGACGCGGCACCACCTGCGAGGCGCAACTCGCCGACCAGACCGTCTCACGCCGGCACGCCATGGTCGCCTTCCGCGCCGACACCTGGTTCGTGACCGACCTTGAGAGCCGCCACGGCACCTTCGTCAACGGCGTGCGCCTCGAGGTGAACACGCCATCGCCCATCAACGAGGGCGACCTGCTCCGCATCGGCCCCTGGACCTTCCGCGTGCGCTCGGCGGACTCCCCCCCCTCGACGCTCCCC
Source organism: Phycisphaerales bacterium (assembly GCA_035443945.1). Lineage (GTDB taxonomy): Bacteria > Planctomycetota > Phycisphaerae > Phycisphaerales > UBA1924 > CAADGN01. Next base: position 17,631 of record DAOMNQ010000055.1, read on the forward strand.
ACCACCAACGACTTCGGCTCCACCGGACACCGCGTGCAGCACGTCCCGCAGCAGGAACTGCGATCGATCGCGCAGCAGCGGCTCGAACTCCTCATCGAGTGCGCGGCCCAGATCAACGCCTCGCCCGACGAGAACTCGCTCGCCAAGGCGGTACTCGACGCCGTCACCAGCGGCACCGGCTTCCCCAGGGCCGCGCTCATCCGCACCAGCGGCGCGGACGTCGAGGTCATCGGCTATCGCGGGCCGAGCCAGCGCGACGCCCCCTCGCACGACCTCGCCTTCTCGCGCTCGCTCATCAACGCCGCGTCCGGCGGCGGCGTCGTGCGCCTCACCAGCCAGTCGCAGCAGGGCGCGTACGGCGAGTCCATCATGCGCCTCGGCATCCACTCCGCGCTCTGCGCGCCCGTGTACATCGGCGACACGGTCGCGGCATACCTCTACCTCGACGCCCGACACCAGGAGTCGCAGGTGCAGGCCGACGCCGCCGCCTTCTGCCAGGCCGTCTGCCGCATGTTCGGCCTCGCCCTCGCCAACCTCAAGCGGGCGAGCCTCCAGAAACTCAACGAGGAGATCATGCGCGACGTGGGCGCGGCCGCCGCGGCCCAGAAACTCCTCATGCCCCCCCCCCACGGGCAGATCGGATCCCTCGCCTACTTCATGCGCATGCGCCCGGGACGCATGGTCGCGGGCGACCTCTTCAACATCATGCCCCTGCCCGACGGGCGCGTCGCCGCCTACCTCGGCGACGTGGCGGGCAAGGGCGTCGGGGCGGCCATCCTCATGGCCACGACGCAGACCATGCTGAACCAGGCCCTGGGCCGGGACCCCGACCCCGCCGCC
>DAOMNQ010000056.1:0-17382 GCA_035443945.1 Phycisphaerales bacterium
CCGGCAATCGCGCCGCCACCGAGCGCCCTTCCAGCGCGCGCCTGCACGCCGCCGCGATCTCGGGTCGGCCCCCAAACAACTCGAAGACGCTCCGCCCCACCAACTCACCCGGCCTGAAGCCGACCCCGGGGAGCAACTTCCCCTCCGCCAGCACGACCACGCCCTCCTGGTCGATCGCCGCCACGATCGCCTGCACGTGCGTGACGACCGTGTTCAGGCGTTGTTCCGCGGCCAGCAGGTCGGCGGTCAGTTCGTGCTTTTCGGCCTCGAGCGCCTCGCGCTCCTCCGCCAGCCGCTCGCCCCGGCGGCGCAGTTCCGCCGCCTCGGAGTGCAGCGTCGCGATCCGAGCGTGCAGGTCGCGCACCGCGCCGGCGAGCGCGGCGGAGCGCCGCCGCACCAGGTGCTCGAGGCTCTGACGGACCGATGTGCCGAGGTCTGGAGAGGTCACGTCCTCGCCCGCGATGCCGACGACGCCGACGCAGCGCCCTGATTCATCGGTGACGTGTGCGCGGAGCACGGCGACCGTCCGCTGCGTCCCTGCGCCGGGATAGACGTCCTGCGACTCGGTGATGCCGGGCGAGTGCATCGCGCGACGATCCGCCTGGCGCAGCACGGCTGCCGCCTCGACCCCGAACAGTGACTCGTCGGTCTGGTTCACGATCTCGTCCGGCGACAGCCCCAGCAGCCGGGCGAACGCTTCGCTCGCCAGCAGGTACTTCCCGTCCTGATCCTTCACGAAGACCCGGACGGCCGGGTGGTTGAAGACCATCAGCAGGCTCGATTCCGCCCGGTGGTGCGCCGCCTCCAGCGACACCGCCCTCGCCATCAGGTGCCGCACCAGGAAGAACAGCAGCACGCTCGACACGGCGATGAAGAGCCATCCCTTGCTCGTCTGGAAGAGCGTGAGTTGGGCTTCGTCAGCCGCGAGCGTGGCGGCGACCTCGTCCGAGAAGAAAATCCACGCCGACCCGACGATACCGTACGACGCCGCGACGATCAGCGCGCGCTCGGAAACGGACGTGTCCCGCTTGGACATGCTCCGACCCCCGGACTGCCGACCATGCCGGCCGCCCGACATTGTATCATGGGCCGCCCGAACCCGCGCCGGGTGTCACCCGAGTTCGACTCCCTCGCGCCGAAGCGCCTGCCGCAGCGGTTCGAGCCGCGGACCGTACCGGGCATGCCGGGAGACGGACGAGGCGTGCAAGGGGCGGCGGACCTGTTCCATCGATGGCTCAAGCCTGGGATTCTCGTGGAACCGGAGGCACGCGGCGTCCCACTCGACACCGATGCCCTCGACGATTCGGCGGGTCTGGGGCTCCTGCTCCGCGACCAGCCGCTCGTACTGCACGTCGAGTGCTTGAACGCCGAGCGCCTCGGTCCAGTGCCGCATCAAGCGTTCGTGGTCGGCGTAGAACGCGGCCAGACTGTCGAAGTCGTACGCGAAGTGAAGCGGCCCCGAGAAGTCGTGCGTCCAGCACGAGAGGCACGTGTCCATCGCATCGCGGCGGCAGCGGAGGACGTGCGCGGCAGGGAACATCCTGGCGATCAGCGGCAGGTAGAGGAAGTTCATGGGCATCCGGTCCGTGACACGGTCCGCGGAGGGGTCGACGGACTTCAGCGCCCGCAGGTAGAACGCCGCGGCCTGCGTCACGTCGTTCGCCTCCACCCGCGAGGGGTGGGGGAGAGGCAGCACGCTCGTCGTTTGCGTTTCGTGCAGCCTGGCCAGGATGTGCTGTGTGATGCTGAGCGGGCCGCCGGCAGAGCACCGCGGGTGGCCGGCGATGATCTGCTCGACCAGCGCCGCGCCGGATCGGGGGATCCCGACGATGAACACGGGACGGTCGCTGTGAGACGGGCACGTCGCCACGTGCGCGTAGGCCTCCGGCGACCAGTCCGCGATCGCGCGATCGACCATCGCACGGAATGCGGCGTGGTCCCAACGAACCGCATGAAGTTGGTTCGCTGAGGAGAACGCTTCGAACGCACGGTCGTACTCGCCCGACGCCTCGTAGAGCCGACCGACCTGGAAGAGCAGACGCTGGCGTTCCAGCGGGTGCAACCCGGGCCGTTCGAGATGGCCGAGCGCGGGGCCGATGCCTTGCTCCGGTCGTCCGAGGAACAAGCAGAGTTCGGCGTGGACGGCGACGGCCTCGGTGTTGGCGCCGCCCTTGGACGCCGCGGGAGCGACGAGCGCGAGCGCCTGTTCGTGCTCGCCCATCGCTCCCATGATCTGGGCGAGTCCTGCGACCGCGCCGTCGAGATCCCGGTTGAGCCACACGGCCTTCTGGAAGGCGTCCCTCGCCTCGCGCAGCATCCCGAGGTTCCGCATGACCGTTGCGAGCACGAAGAGTCGGTGGCCCGACATCGGGTCGAGTTTGACGGAGCGTTCGAGATGGTCGAGAGCCTCCGGGAGTCGGCCGACCTGGTAGAAGGCCAGACCGAGGCCCTGGTGGGCGTCGGCGTTGCGAGGCTGCGCCTTGATCGCCGCCTGGAACAGGTCGATCGCCGACTGCATCTGGCCTTTGGCGTGAAGCCTGCGGGCCTGCTGGGTCAGTTCTGCGGGTGTGGGCATCGTGGGCTCCGGCGGGAGGTCCGGGTTCGGGGAGTGGGCCAAGCCTATTCCCCGCGCTGGCGAAGACTCTCGAAGTCGGCCCAGAACGAGGGATACGTCTTCGCCACACAGCCGGGGTTCTTGATCATCACGCCGGGTCGGCGCAGGCCGATGAGGGCGAGGGACATCGCCATACGGTGGTCGTCGTACGTCTCGAACTCGACCGGCGCGACGTTCTCCGAGCAGTCGATGCCCCCCTGTGGTGGGGTGATCGTGAGCGTGCCGTCATCGCCCCCGGTGCCCGGCCTCACGAGCACCCCGACCTTCGCCAGTTCGGTCTCGAGGGCTGCGATGCGGTCGCACTCCTTGTCACGGAGGGTGCCCAGACCCCGGAGCACCGAGGTTCCCGCCGCGAAACCGGCCACGACCGCGAGGGTCATGGCGGCGTCGGGCATGAGCGAGAGATCCGCCATGACGGGCCGCAGGGCTGCGCCGCCGGTCACAGTTGTCGTGGGGAGATCGTGCAGTTGCCCGTCCGCCACGCGACAGCCCATGCGCGCCAACAGATCGGGGAATCGGGCGTCCGCCTGGAGCGACTCCGCCCCCAGCCCGACGACGCGGCACGACGCCCCCTCGAACAGGGCGACCGCACCCCAGAAATAGGTCGCTCCCGAGGCGTCTGGCTCGACGTCAAACTCGAAGGCGTCGAGGCCGAGGCGGGGCTCGCCATCGGCGGACTCGGGTGGACCGACCCTGGCCACCCGCATGTCATCGCTCGTGAGCACCGTCGCCCCGAGCGTGCTGAGCAGGTTCAGCGTCATCTCCACATACGATGCGCTCGTGACCTCGCCGAGCAGGCGAACGGTGAGACCGCCTCTGAGCCACGGCGCGGCGAGCAGGAGCGCGGAAATGAACTGACTCGACCGCGTTGGAGGGATGTCCAGGCGCAACGGGGCGCGCGGTCCCTGGGTCGGAGGAACGACCCGGACCGGCGGACAACCGGGTGACCCGAGATACTCCGCGTGAACGCCGAAAGCGCGCAGCGCATCGACCAGTTCCCCGATCGGTCGTTGGCGCATGCGTGCATCGCCGTCGATCGTGACCGGCCCGTCGGCGTGCATGGCCGCCGCGGCGAGAAACCGCGTCGCGGTTCCCGCGTTGCCGAGGTCGAGTCGAACGCCGCCCTGGGGCACGCGCCAACGCCCGGCTACGCCCGTGATCCGGAGCACGCCGTCGGAGCGTTCGACCGTCGCGCCGAGCGTGGTGGCAGCGTCGAGCATGCGTCTGGCGTCGTCGGCGTCGGTGAGCGCGCCCCGAATGACAGAGACGCCCCGGGCCAGCGACGCGAGCAGCACGGCGCGATTCGTGAGGCTCTTGCTGCCCGGCGGCCGGATGGTCGCGTGGAACGGGCTTGCGCCGCGCGAGGTTGGCAGAGGCCGAACCGGGTACGGATCGGGCACGTCGATCGGCGTTCTTGTGTGCGGACGATCCACGGATGCAGGCCCTACTCCTTCACGCCCGGGTCGTCTGCCGGCGTTGCCCGGAAGACCGCGACGATGTCCTCAACCGGGATCACGTAGAGCCGGTTATCGCCCTCGAAGTCGACCGGGATCGCGTTCTTGGGGTTGAACAGCACGCGGTCGTACCGCAGGATCGGGTAGTCCGGATCGCGCTCGACCTGTGAGGAGACGGACACGATCCGACCCGTGAGTGTCGGGATCTCGATCTTGTCCGGGAGGTGGAGGCCGCTCCTGGTCTGCTTCCGGTCCTCGTCCTTGCGGACAAGAACGCGCTTGCCGATCGGTTCGACCGTCTCGAGGCGAGACGCGGGGGCAGGCCGCCTGGGTTTGTCACGGCTGGTCATCGTGCCACTCTATCTCGCGGCGCTCCCGCCGCAAAAAAACCCCCGCCCGCCGGGTGGCGGACGGGGGCATTCGATCGGAACCCGGACCTGGCGTCCGGGCGTTGAAGATCGATCAGGCGCGACGGCGCCGGGCGGCGACCAGCCCGCCGAGGCCGACGAGGGCCAGCGACGCCGGGGCCGGGACCACGTCGAACTTGAAGCCTTCGATGGTGGGGGAGAACTCCTTCGAGGTGCCGAAGGTGTCGACGTAGATCGAGTGGTTGAGGTGGGTGGTGGAGCCGCTCACCGTGCGGGCGGTGTAGTCATTGGGCATCCACTCCATGCCGTACACCCAGATCGGGTTGCTCTTGTCGATGTTGGGGTTGAAGAACTCGGGGAGCTGGAAGGTGTCGGCGGTCTTGATGTCGTTGTTCGGCTGGAGGATGCCGTCGCCGTCGGAGAGGGCCTTGAGCTTGGGGTTGGCTCCGCGGGAGACGTAGGTGCCGGTGTCCAGGTTGCCCGAGCCGATGATGTCGAGGATCGAGCCGCCGTAGTGCAGGCCGGGGTCGCTGAACTGGGCGTAGAGGTTGAGGGTGGCGTTCTCACCGGGGCTGATGACGCCGTCGTTGTTGCCGGTGTCGCCGACAACCCAGTACCAGTGGATCGTGGACTGAGCCGAGGCCGCGCCGGCGATGCCGGCCAGAGCGAAAACTGCGAGAGCGCGCTTCATGCTGAATCTCCTCACTTCTTCGAGTGACGTTGATGGGACCGTGTCCGGTTTCCGTTCGAGCCTCACGTGGGCTCGTCTTTCCTGACCCGCTGCAACATGCCCCACACTCCGGGGTTCGGCCAGCAATCTTGCTCGCTCGGATCAAAAAATCTGCTCGCGTGCCCGTTCCCCTTCCTTTGAGCCGCATCCGGCGCCGTGATCCGGCCGTATACTATGTGTCACATAGTTTGTGATTCAGGAGTCCAAACATGAGGCTCGAACGGGAACTGATGCGGGGTGCCGGCCCTGTGGCCGTACTCCGGCTGTTGTCTGTGCGGCCCATGTACGGGTACGAACTCATCGACACCCTTGCAAGCCGCACTGAGGGCGTCCTGGCCATGGGCCAGAGCACCCTCTACCCCCTCCTCTACAACCTTGAAGCGAAGGGCCTGATCCAGGCCGAGTGGCGCGAGGGCGAAGCCGCCCGTCCCCGCAAGTACTACTCCCTGACGGGTGCCGGAAAGCGCCGCCTCGAGACAGACTCGAAACAGTGGGCAGCGCTGGCCCGGGCCATGACCGCGCTCGGGGTGATCGGCCCTGAAGCCGAGGGGGTGGGGGCATGAAACGCGATCCCGAAGCCAGCCGTGCGGCGACCGTGGGGCACGCCGCGGGCGCGCGGCGCGCCGACAGTTCGGTCGATTCGTTCGGTCTTCCCGCACCGATCACCGACATCATCACCCGCACCGTCAGGTCAACGCGGCTGTGGCGTGGGGAGCGGGCCGAGGTCGCGCGCGAACTCGCCTCGCACTTCGCCGAGGGGCTTGCCGCCGGACGCAGCGAGCGCGACCTCATCGACTCCTTCGGGGACGCGGGTGAGACGGCACGGCTGATCCGCCGGGCGGTCAAGCGCAGGCGTCCGCTGGTCTGGCGCGCCGCCGCGAGGACGGCAAAGGGTGCGGTTGTGGCCACGCTCGCCGTGGTCGCGCTCTTTGTCGTGTACGCGATCCGTTTCTCGATGGGCGATCCGAGCGTCACCCGCAACTTCACGGCCGAACTCAACGCGCGCCACGCCCACGTGCCGGCGAGCGAGCGCGCCTGGCCTGTGTATGTGCGCGCCGTGCCGGCGTTCACGCGCGAGTCGCAGGAGGTGCGGGGCGAGTGGCCGGGCGTGCGACCGGGCGACGAAGCATGGGACGCGACAGTGGGGTGGCTGACTGCGAACGCCGGCGCGCTCGCGATCATCCGCGACGCCGCCTCGCGCCCCACGCTGGGCCTCGACGTGAGCAACGCACACGACCCCGCCTACGTCGCCGCCAAGGCGGAGGCGAACGGTGAGCCGTACGAACTCACCGAGCGCGAAGAGAACCCGACGCTCATCACGATCCTGCTCCCACAGCTCGGCGAGTTCCGGCAGTTCGCGGTCGCGCTCGTGCAGGACGCCTCCGTCGCCGCGCACGAGGGCGACGGCGGTCGAGTCGCGGCGAACATGGCGGCGGTTTCCGGCCTTGCGAGGCACGCCGCGGAGCAGCCCTTCCTCATCTCCAGCCTCGTCGCTATCGCCATCACCCAGATGCAGTGCGAGCACCTCATGCGTCTGCTGGCCGATCATGGCGACGCGTTCAGCGATGCGCACCTCCGTGAACTGGCGCACCTCCTCGGCTCGCCCCGGACCGAGGATGCGCTCCGCATCGACTTCTCCGCGGAGATCGCGTACTTCGAGGACTTCGTCCAGCGCGCCTACACCGACGACGGCCGCGGGGGAGGCCGCCTCACTCCCGAGGGCTTCCGTTTTCTCAGCACCCTCGAATCGATCTTCGCTCCGGACGCCGTCGGCGTGCAGCACGACGTACTCGCTGATACGGTTGTCGGCCCGCTCGCCGCCATCGTCATGGGCGACCGGCGCGAGATCACCGACATGCACGCCCGCCTGATGGGAGAGGCCCAGGCGATCGCCTCGCAGCCCCTGTGGCGCATGGACACGGCGCGGTTCGACGCCCTCGCCGATGGTCTGTCCTCGACGCCGCTGCGCACCGCACGCTACCTCCCGGTTTCGTGGATCATCCCCGTCGCGCCGCGTTCGCACGCCGCGTCGCAGGTCGCCATCGGCACCCGCGACGCGGCGCTCGTCGCCATCGCCCTCGAACTCCACCGCCGCCGGCACGGCGAGTACCCGGCCGCGCTCGGCGATCTCGTGCCCGTCTTCCTGCCCGCCGTCCCGCCCGACCGCTTCGACGGCAACCCGCTCCGCTACGCCCTGCGCGACGGCAGGCCGCTGCTCTACTCCATCGGCGTGGACGGCATCGACGACGCCGGCGTGCCCCCGAAGAAGGGGCCGCGCGGCGCGGGGCAGTGGCGCTCCGCGCCGGAACTCGCCGCCTCGCTCGCCACGCGGATGGGACGCGACCGGCACATCGGGGACTGGGTCTTCCTGCCCGTTTTCGAGCCGACGGAGGAATAGCGGCCGCGTGCCCGGCCCGGCCGTTCGCGCCAGATACCATTGCGCACGCCCATGCGCAAGCGCGTGCTGCTCACGCTCTTCCTCGCCGCCCCGATCCTCGTCGTGGCCGGCCTGCTCTACGCCGTCGCCCTCTCGCTCGAGCGCGGCGTGCGCCTCGCCGCCCCGCCCGTCGGCGCGGGCGCGGGCCAGACCGGCGGCGCGAACGCCCTCGGCGAGTACCTGGCAGGCCGCTCGCGCCTCGTCCCCGCCGAGTCCCTCCCCGGCGGCGTCGCGGTCGTCCTGCACGACGCCTCGGGCCAGTCCTCCGAGTCGCGCCCGGTCTTCATCATCATCGACGACGCCGAGCCGCGCCGCATGGCCCGCCGCGCCGACGGCGCATGGATCGCGCTCCTCGAACAGCGCACCGAACCCGGCCGCGCCGCCCTGCGCTTCGCGCTCGGCGAAGAGCACGCCCCCGAACTCGACGCCGAAGCCCGCGAACTCGGCCCCCGCCGCCTCCCCCTGACCGACCCGGCCGCCCGTCCGCTCGGCGCTGAGCCGCCGACGTTCGAGTTCACGGCCGAGGGGTTCGGGGAGCGTAGAGGAGCCTGATACGTACTCCGTACCCTACTCGCGATCGCGCCCATGCACACCCCACGGAGTTGTCCCGAAAGGGATGTAAGGCCAGTTGGGGTAGCGATACACGACCTGCGTGGCGTCGCGAGCGTGCATAAGGCGGACGTGCCCATCGACGAACCACACAGCCCCGGGCCTTGGAGAGGTGTAGAGCGCGAGATCGGTGTAGTCGATGAAACCGCCTGAGGAGTGGGCTGAGCCACCCCAACCGTGCCAGACAAAGATCTCCCTTGCCCCGGCCTTGAGCGAGGGATAATGAACGGATGAGATGCGCTGAACGCGCGCACCGAGTCTGTTACGCCAATCAGGCTCAGGCAAGGAGGGATCGAGGTATCGCACATCGGCGTACCACGATTCGCTCAGCCAATAGTCGATCGAGCGGGATTCCGGCGGGAACTGGTTCGCGGGGCAGTACAAAACATCGGAAAAGGGGAGTTCGAGCCCGGTCACCTCCTGCCATGCCTTTGATTGCAGCGTGTCGGCCATCTGGACCGAATACTCGACCCAGCGGGAGGGGTCTTGCGTCACCTCGGGAGAATCGGGTACGATGACGATCGGAGTGTCGCGAAAGTCGAGTGCATACATCGAGAGGTGCTGTCCGACGCTTGAAATGTGAGCGCGGCAGGCGATCTCGGTCGCCGAGAGACGCGCTTTGCCAAGAGCGGGGAGAACAAGCGAAAGCAGGATGGCGACAACCCCGAGGCACACGAGCAGTTCGAGGAGTGAAAAACCGGCCTTGCGTATCGAGGACGAATCGCACAACCTCATGCTAGAACAGGGGATACGTTGAATCGAAGGCCTGCGGTCCATGGCTTCAACTCCTCCCTTGACACGCCTGGGGGGGGCGCGGTAGATGGGGGGGCGCGGTAGAGTGCGAACATGGAAAGGAGGCTCTTCATGCGCAGGCCAAGTGGTGCTCGTTGCTGCTGCTGGATCCTCGCGGTCCTTGCAGTCGCCGGCGGGGTCGCGGTCGGGAGCAACTGCAACAAGTCCATCATACCAGTGATCGACACCGTGAGCGACGGTCAGGCGTGCAATACCTACGCGGTCTGCGACCGCGGTGAGGTGTGTGCTGGCGTCACACCGCCCTTCCAGGCGTACAAGGAGTGTGGAGATCCTGTGCTGTACCAGGGTTTCTGTGCCATCTGGACCGGTGGTACGTGGGATTCGGAACTTCAGATGTGCGTTGGTGGCGATTACTCGCACTCCGTCTTCGAGGCCAACTACGATGCGTACCCGAACCCCGTGGAGTGCCTCGGCAGTGGTGGCGGGGGGCATTGACCAGCGGAGTCCTTGTCTGCGTCTCTACAGGGCGTGGAAGGACCTGGATGTGGTGAAGTCCGGCCGAGCCGTGCTGGTTGCCATGTGGCTATTCTGCACGGCATCTTGCGCGATGGCGCAGGGGGCTGAGCTTGCCGCGCAAGCGCTGCAAGACTGGGCAGCGCAGTATACTCATGTTCGCGCCGCCGAGATCGTGTGGGATCGCCCGAGAGGGGTGTTTGGGCAGAGTGGCGAACTGCTTCAGGTGCGATGGTATCGGGAAACTACGAGGTTCCGATGGCCCGACGCGTTCGTGCAAACCAGCGAGCTCGTGCCGCCGCATGAAAGAAGTGGCGCGGACGTCCCAACATTGCCCGATCGAGGTGTGCCAGGCCGGCTCGGAAGAGCGATAGAGCCGGACGGTCGCGTTGTCTCGATCCACCCCCACTCGCGGGTGAGCGGGAAGCAGGAGTTCGCCCTTGACGATACCCCGCGAGAGTTGCGCAGCGATGCGCTGCGATTGGCTACCGGCTTGCCCGTGCTGTTCGCGCTGGCAGTTCTTGACGGCGGAGTTGCGATCAACTTGACCGAGGTTGATCCCGCGCGGGTCCGGGGGATCGCGTCTCAGAGCGGAGGGGATTATGAGTTCGTGCTGATACATGGCGACAGCGGCTGGTTCCTGAGGGAGTGGGCGTCGCTCGATCACCAGGGCCGACCGGGATCGATGACGTCGTACACCGAGTACGAATATGTGGAGTCGATCGGAGCCGTCATGCCCGTTTCGTGGTCGTCGTCGGCGGCGTCGGACGCCATCGCTCGGCTGGGCTTGAAGATACGTTCTGATCTGGACACAGACTCAGTCCCCCCCGCCCGTCTCGTTTCCGCCGTCGTTCTGGACGACATTCCCGATGAGCAGCTGCGGCTATCGCTCGGTGATGCTGTCCGGATCGAAGGTTCCACGGGAGCGATCCTTGATGCCTCGGGTGCCGTGCTCGGCCGACTGCCCACCGCCGCTCGCGGACGCAGCGCGCCGATCCGCTGGTCGGCTGTGCTGGGAAGCGTCGGCGTGGGCCTCCTTGCGGTCGGTGCCGTGTTGTGGGTTTTCAAGCGGCGTTGCGGAAGATGACACGATGAAGAGTCGTTTCTGGCGGGTTCTCGGCCGGGGCGTTTGGTCGATTGCGGCGACGTGGTTTGTATACATGTTCACCGCATCGGGTGTTCGGAAGCTGACGGATTCTTCCGCGTTCGCGGCGTCGCTTCGCAGGTTTGAGGTTGTTCCAGAGGAGATGGTTCGTCCCATCTCGCTCTGGATTCCGATCCTTGAGTGTCTGCTCGGGGGTCTGCTTGCGGTGTCGCTTGTGTGGACTCGCTTGACAGCGATAGCGGCGTCGGCGTGTGTCGGTATTCTCCTGGGCTTTGCCGCATTCCTCTTGTGCGTCGCGATTCTCAGCGACGCCGAACTACCTTGCGGATGCCTCGGGAAGGAGTCGCCCGAAACAGTCGTGCAGGGGGCAGTCCGCAATGTGCTGCTCTCGATCGTTTTGATGCTCGCGGGTCTCGCGGCATGGAACGCGCGGGAAGCGGCTGCGACAGCCTCGGCCCAAGGCTGACGGCTTAATCGTCGCGGGGGGCACGGCGGGTATGGTAAGACCAGCGTTCCGGAACCGAACACTGGTTTCATCGCCATTGCAGCGGGATAGGATCACGTTCTGGGAGTCCGGATGCGCCACCGCGCCGGTCCGGACGGCCCCCGCGCCGACTGGAACCGCAACGGCATGCTCGACACGCTCGACGCCGTCGCCTTCCTCGCCGACTGGTCCGCCGGCGACGCCGACTTCAACGGCGACGGAGCAACGGACACGCGCGACCTCGTCGAGTTCCTGCGGGAATGGGCTGAGGCGCGGTGAGCGAACCGCGATGCCGCCCCGGCCGGTGGGCCGGCGCGGTTCGCCGTGCCGAGTCTTCGGGCACCGGTCTCTCCTCGTTGTCGCCTACGATTCCCCGGAATGACACTCCACATCCCCGATGACATCCTGAACGAAGCGGGCCTGACCGAACAGGAGGCTCTTGTCGAGTTGGCCTGCCGCCTCTTCGACGCGGGACGGCTCGCCAAGAGCAGCGCGGCCCGGCTCTGCGGCATGGATCGTCCGGCGTTCGAGGCCGAACTGCGCCGCCGCGGCCTCGCGGTGTACCGCACAACGCTCGAGGACTACGAGCAGGACACGCGCGATGCGCCGTGGCGCAAGGCGGTGTGATCCGTGATCGTTGTCAGCGACACGTCGCCGTTGCGAGCGCTACAGGCGCTCGGACGGTTGGGGCTGATCGAGTCGGTCTTCGGTGAAGCACTGATTCCGCCAGCTGTGATGAGAGAACTTGCCGCGGAGTCACCGGGTGTCGCGCCGCTGGATGTCACGCAGTATCCGTATCTGGTCGTTCGTTCCCCATCAGATCGCGGACAGGTCGATCGACTGCTCGTCGAGTTGAATGCAGGTGAGGCCGAAGCGTTGGCGTTGGCGATCGAGGTGGGGGCGGAGACGATACTGCTCGACGAATCGGATGGAAGGCGCGTTGCTGCCCGTCTCGGGCTGCGGACGACCGGGGTATTGGCCCTGCTCGTGCGGGCGAAAGAACTCCGATTGCTGGATCGGGTTGAGCCGCTCCTCGACGAGTTGGACGCAAAGATCAACTTCAGGGTGTCTCAGCAGGTCCGTCGGCGCGTTCTTGCCGATGCCGGTGAGCTGTAGGCGACTCGGCAATCAAACCGGTTCGCTCGACATGCCGTCGACGACACCGAGCGATCCTGCCCGAACGAGCGCGTCGTACAGGCTCTCCGGGGCGCTCTGGCGGTTGCGGGCCGCCCGCGCGTCGTCGTACAGCCGGTCGATGGCCCGGTTGGCCACGTCGGACGGCGAGGTGCCCTCGGCCCGGGCGATCTCGTGGGCCTTGCGTTCCTGCTCCGGGCCGATTCGGATGGGGTCCGTTGACATGGCGCGTCCTTCCCTGCCGCGGCATTGTACCGGTTCGGCGCGATAGCAGGCGCCGCACAGGCGGGACGCCTGTGCCACCGCCTCTCGGGGCGGATCAGGGAGGATCAAGAAGCGGCAGGAGCGATGCACGCATCCGCTCGCACGCGGCGATCGCCCGTTCAGCGTCCTCCGCGCTCGCGCTGTAGCCCGGATACCGAAGGAGGACCGCCCCCGGCTGGAGCGCGGCGAGGTCGTCAGCATCCCACGACCACCCCGGGTCGGCGTGCTGCACAAGGTGAGCGAGTACGTTCAGTTCGTGCGTCCGTCCGAACGGCACGCCCCGCGCCGCCAGCACGCCCTTCATCAACTTCTCGACGCACTGCTGCGCGTGAAAGACAACGGCGTTGTAGTTGACTTTCGGGGCCTGCAACTCCCATCGTGCGCTGCCGAAGTCGGCCTCGGACTTGGCGAGCCAGTCTCCTGCCTCGCCGTTCACGCCGCGGCCTCGTACAGCACGACGCCCCGCTCGAGCGCCTCGCGCATGATCGGGTCCGCCGCTTCCGGCTCCGCCGATCCGCGGGCATGAGGACGGCGCGGGTGTACTTCGATCGCGAATGGGCGCTCCATCGCCCGGTACGCCTCCGCGAGCATCGCCGACATGACCGCCACCGGCGATCCCTCGAACGGCAGCACCACGAGCAGGTCCACGTCCGAATCAGGGCGGGGCTCGCCGTAGACGCGAGATCCGAAGAGGATCACCTTCCCCGGCCGAAACCGCCGGACGATGGCCTCCGCCACCCGTCTGATGTCCTGATCGCTGGGTGTCATCGCCTGCATGATATCAGCAGCCCCGCCCCTCACGTCCGCAGCAGGTTCAGCGTCCTGTAGTTCCCTTCCAGAATCTCCTTCGACGGCGCGCTCATCCACCGTTCCAGCACCGTCGCGTAGACCTGCCGGAAGTCGGTGCGGAACTTCAGGTCGCCGTCGTCGAGGTCGCGCATCGACGGGTGCTCGCCGTGCAGCCCCGCCCGCACCATCGGCCCCAGCACGAACATCGGCGCGGCCGTGCCGTGGTCCGTGCCGCCGGAGGCGTTCTGCCCGACGCGCCGGCCGAACTCCGAGAACACCATCGTCATCACGCGCTTGTCGTTCTCCTGGGCCTTGAGGTCCGCGTAGAACGCCCGCACGGCCTCGGCGAACGTCCGCAGCAGGTTGGCGTGCTGCCCGTTCGCCCCCCCCTGCCCGGCGTGCGTGTCGAAGCCGCCGAGATCGCAGTAGTACACCCGCGTCTTCAGCCCCGCCCGGATCATGCTCGCGATCATGGCGAGGTTGCGGGCCAGCCCCGACCCCGGGTACTGCACCAGCGGCCTCTGGGCCACCGCCCGGCGGATCAGGTCGCTCGACACCTGCGCATCCAGCGCGGTGCGCATGAGGAACGACGCCTGCGAGTTCGCGTCCGCGCCCTCCGGCACGCCCGCCGTGGTGATCGCGCGGTACGGCTCCTGGAGCGACTCATGCACGTCCTGCCCCGTCCACCGGAACAGGTTGGGCGTCTCGAACGCCACCGGCTGCAGCCGCCGCCCCTGCATGGCGAGCGGCGCGGTGCGCCCGATGGCGATGCCCGGCTGCGGGTTCGTCTGTGTCTGTTCCGCCGTGCCGGACTCGCCCTTGCCGAAGCCGCAGCACTGCGAGTCGTAGTAGCGCCCGATCCACCCGTCGCCGGTGCCGGAGGTGTCGGCCGTGTGCCAGATGTCCATGCTCTTGAAGTGCGAGCGGTTGGGGTTCGGGTACCCCACCCCCTGCACGATCGCGGCCAGCCCCTCGTCGTACATCTCCTTCACGGGGGCGAGCGCGGGGTGCAGCCCGATGCCGCCGGCGCGCTCGTCGAGCCTCAGCGCCTGCTGCTGCGTGACGGCGATCCCCTGCCGCCGACGGTAGTACTCGTCCTCTCCGAACGGCACGACGGTGTTCAGCCCATCGTTCCCGCCCGAGAGTTGCAGCACGACGAGGATGTGGTCCTCCGGCACGCCGGGGATGGACGACAGCCCGAGCGCGGGCATCGGGAGGCCGAACGCCGATCGCTGCAGGAACGCCGGCAGCGTCGCCGCGGCCGAGGCCATGACGAGGCCGGACTGCAGGAACTGGCGACGGGTGAACGCGGCGGGATCAGGCAACGGCATGGGAGGCTCCCAAAGGGCCAAATGGCCAAAGGGCCAAATGGCCAAATCAGAACTGCATCAAGGGCCGGGCATTCGGTGTGGTTCAACTTCCATCGGCCGAAACGTCATCCCCAGTGTGCAACATACTCCATTTCGAATTTGGCCCTTTGGCCATTTGCTCATGTGGCCATTTGCTCAGGTCAACTGGTATTCCGGCATCGCCGTGATGATCAGCAGCAGGCCGACGATCATGTCGTTGTTCATCCTGCCGCCGTGCGACGCGACGAACTGCTCCAGCGTCGCCCTGGCGTGCGCCGGCGACGAGCCGATCGTGAACCGCAGCAGGTAGTCGATCACCCGCGACGGGTCCGTCCGCGCCGACTCGTCCAGCCCGCTCAGCAGCGGGGCGGGGTCGTACTTCTGCTCGTCTGCCAGCGGGTCGTACCCCTGCGGCCGCTTGCCCGTCAGCAGGTACGCCAGGATGTTCTGCCGCACGAAGAGCGTTGAGGTGTTGATCCACGCCCGCCCGCCGGCCCACCCCGCGACGCTCGGCGGGAAGAGCAGGCTCTGGCCCATCAGGTCCATCGCGTCGAGCAGGATGGAGAGGTCGCGCGCCGGCGTGAGCAGCGATCGCACCGCCCCGACGACGAGTTCCGTCGGACTCTTGATGTGCTGCCCCATCACCTCCGGCGAGTAGAAGTGCTCGCACAGGAAGAGGCGGCGAAGCACGGGCTTCACGGCGTACTTCGAGCGCAGCATCTCCGACGCCATGTCGCGCAGCGCGGCCGAGGAATCCCGCGTGAGTTCGCGGTCGCTCTCCGGCAGTTCGGCCGCAAAGAACGCGTACAACTTGCGGCACATGAACCGCGAGCACGCCGGCCGCGCCAGGATCGCGCGGACGAACCCGTCGCCGTCGAGATTGCCGCTCGTGCCGAGGATCTGCTTCGCGCCGGCGTCGTGATTCCCCTGGTCGAAGTAGAACTCGTCGTCGCGGAAGGTGAAGCCGGTCAGGGCGCGCGCGCCCTCCTTGATGTCGCGCTCGGTGTAGTTTCCCACGCCGAGACTGAACAGTTCCATCAGTTCCCGCGCGAGGTTCTCGTTGGGACGGTCGCGGCGCGAGTCGTTGTTGTCGAGGTAGGCCAGCATCGCCGGGTCGCGGATGATGCGGAACATCAGGTCGCCGTAGTTCCCCAGCGCGTGCGACCGGAACAACTGGTTCTGCCGGAACATGTGGTACGAGTCTTCGATCGTCCGGTACGACGTCGCGAAGTGCCCGTGCCAGAAGAGCGTCATCTTCTCCTCGAGCGGGCGCGGCGTCTCGATCATCCGCGCCAGCCACCACCGCTGCACCTCGCGTGCCTGGCGCCGGTCGTCGCGCTGCCGGCGCTGCTGCTCGAGCCGCACCTGCGCCAGCACGTTCTCGTCCTGCGTCTGGCGGGCGCGGCGGATCGTCGCCTGTTCCTCCATCGTCGGCGGCCGCATGATCGACGAGTTGAACTCGTCCGCACGAACATCTCGGAACGCGACCTTGTCCGCGTCAAGGAGGTGGTCCACAGCCTTCGTCGGCCCCCACGACACCAGCGTCTGCACCTGCTCCGGCGTCCCTCCGAACCCCGCCCGCCACAGCAGGTGCCGCGCCTGGTCGTAGCCGAACGCCTCCGGTCTGATCTGGCTCATCGGGCTTCGGGACGCGGCCTGCTGCATCGATTCCTCCCGCTCAAGCCATTCGCACCCCCGACCGTGGGGATGCCCCTCCCGACCGGTCAACGCCGCCGTGACGCCCGGATTGCACCCGCCCCCAGTATGAGGCCGGACGCCGCGCTGCGGAACATTTCTCTTCGGGTTTATCCGGTTGTCGAAGCGGGATTTTCGCCCCCGGCTCGCCAGGCCCGTCGCGTCCACACCACCGCCAGCGCGGCCAGAGCGATGAGCAAGGCCCCGTTCGCCTGGTGGAGCGTCGCCACGACCGCCTCCACCACCGGGACAGCCTCGGCGTGGGGGAGTTGGTCGGTCGTGGGCACCGGGCCGCGCCGGGGTGTCGTGAGCACCGCCCAGAACGCCACCCACCCGAGGGCGAACTGAACCCCGACCACGACCACCAGACCCGTCCCCAGCCGCCGGATGAGCCGCGAGACCCTGTCCGTGCCCGGCCTGCTGCGGAGGAGGAATCCCGCGGCGAACGCGAGGCCGACGACGACGAGGGCGAAGGCGATGTGCGTCCAGAGGGCGTGCATCGCGCCGGGCGAATCGACGCGGCGCAGGTGCCGGAACGCCGCGCCGAGGACGAGTTGCATCAGCGTCGCGTGCAGAACACCGGTGGCCAGCGCCTTTCGCTTCCGGTCGCCCGCGTGCGCCTCCACGACAGCCGTTCGGTACAGCGGCGTCAGCCAGGCGGCGGTGCAGACCGCGAGCGCAAGAACGACCTGCGCGAGCACACCGTGCACGATGCCGAGATGGGCGTTGTTCTCCGTCACTCGAAGACCGCCGAGCAAGCCCTGCACGCATACCACCGCGAACGTGAGCACCACCCAGAAGCGCACGCCCTTCCCGGCGGGCGTCGCGAGCGTCAGGACGGTCAACGTGAGGAAGCAGAGCCCCACCATCGCCCCGAACAGCCTGTGGGTGTGCTCGAAGTAGACCCGCGGCTCGGACATCAGCGAGATCGGGTACAGAAACATGTTCGCGCCGAAGGTGTCGGGCCAGCCGGTGACGGCCATGCCGCTCTCGGTGCTGGTCACCGTGCCGCCGATGAGGATGAGGGGAGCGACCGCGACCGCCGCCACCAGCGCGAGCCGGCCGAGCCACGACTCGCCCTCCT
>DAOMNQ010000057.1:0-1398 GCA_035443945.1 Phycisphaerales bacterium
TCATGTCCACGAGCGCGACACGGCGAGGGGAAGAGTTGGGGAAGTCGATGATTTGGTGAAGGAACAGCCCGTTCGCCGGGTTGTTCCAGTTCTTCGTGTTGCGGAAGATCGTGACTGTGCCCTGCGTGTTCGGCTCGAACGTGTTGAGGTCGAAGCCGCCGTTCGCGACGACGACGTCGGGGTAGCCGTCGAGCTCGCCAGGCTCATTAGAAACGATGTCACCCGCCGCAAGCCCGAACGGGTTCACGCCGAACGTGTTGAACGTGGCCGGGGGCTTGAACGTCGGAATCTTCTGCTGCCCCCACGCCCTCTCCCCGGCCCCGACGCCCCCCGCCACGGCCAGCGCGGCCACGACCCTAACCCCCCCCTTACGGATACCCGAAAGAATCCCCTTCGCCGTCCCAGCCGTGTCGGTCGCTGCCATCGCCGTTCTCCTGTTGTGCGCAGTGCGTCCACCACCCGGCCCGCGCGGGGCAAGCCGGGAACCCGTGGCCCACAATCCCAATATGCACCGAAGATGTGGCCGCGTCAAGGGGACTCGGCACAACAATAACCGCCGCCCCCTCACCCCACCCGCTTGCTCAGGATGCAACTCCGGTAGTTCGTGTACGGCCACTGCCAGTGGCAGACGAAGCGGTAGCCGCGTTTCTCGTAGTAGGTGCGGAGGGCCTCGTCCGGTTCGGCCATGCTCAGGGCGAGTTCGGTCGCGCCGACCTCGCGCGCGCGCTCCTCGCACTTCTCCAGCAGCAGCCGTCCGATGCCCATCCCCTGCAGGCCCGGCTCGACGCCGAACATGGCGAAGTGCGCCACGTCAGGCCGCAGAAAGAAATCGGGGAACGCCACGCGCTCGTGCTCTTTGAAGAGGATCACACCGACGATGCGCTCGGTGGCGTCCTCGCGCGGCAGCAGGGCGAGGTAGCACTCGCTGTTCAGGACGCGGTCGAGGGTGGTCTTGTCGTCCTGCCGACCGGCGAGCGGGCGCAGGCCCATCGCCGTCTGCCCGGCGTAGGCCCGGTGCAGCAGGGCCGTGATTTCGCTCACGGGGTCGCCGGTCATGAACCGGCGCACGACCACCCGCCCCGACTCGATCGCGGGTTGTTCGCTCGGGCGTCCGGGCATCGCGCCGGTCTGCGGCATAAGCGGAGAC
This sequence comes from Phycisphaerales bacterium, assembly GCA_035443945.1. Taxonomy (GTDB): domain Bacteria; phylum Planctomycetota; class Phycisphaerae; order Phycisphaerales; family UBA1924; genus CAADGN01. The sequence goes on from DAOMNQ010000057.1 coordinate 1,148, forward strand.
TGTAGGGGGGCGTTCACCGGACGGGTGTTTGGGAAACGCGGCGGGGCGGTGCAAGGCTGGGTGGCGCAGGCGTCCCGCCTGTGCCGCGGCCGCCCGCACATTTTTGCGCCGATCTTGTCCCCTCGTCCCCGCGGATTACGCACCTTGACACGGAAGGGGGGCGAGCGAGCCTCCCCATCGCTGCCGGCTGTCGAGTCGGCCGACCGGAGACGCGAGTCCTCGCCCCCGACGACCCGTTCCGGCGGCCGGCC
>DAOMNQ010000057.1:1427-2265 GCA_035443945.1 Phycisphaerales bacterium
CCCGCCATTCCCGGGGGATCGGCGGCGGAGTGCGTTCGGAGGGGAACGCGCCCGCCGCCGTCCACCCCCGTCTTCCGCCGCGGCGGGAACACCCACAAGCACAGACCGCCACCCGGTGCAGCGGGTCGTCCACCCGCCGCGGCGGCTTTGCGCGGGTCGCGTCGATAGAGTCGGGGCGTGTCCCGTCGATCGCCCGCGCCGTCGCCCGATCGCCCCGTGCCGACCCTGGGCACGATCTCCGTGCGCGTGCGCTACTGCGAGTGCGACCCGATGGGGGTAGCGCACCACGCGGCGTACGTGCCGTGGTTCGAGATGGGGCGCACGGAACTGCTGCGGGCGAGCGGGCTGTCGTACGCCGCGCTGGAGCGGGCGGGCGTGCTGCTGGCGATCGTGCGGCTGGAGGCTCGTTACCGGCGGCCGGCCCGGTACGACGACCTGCTGGAACTGACGACGCGAGTCGTCGGGGCGAGCCGGGTCAAGATCGAGCACGAGTACGAACTCCGGCTGACGGAGCGCACCGATGGCACGGCGCACGCGCCTGGTGAACTGCTGGCGACGGCCTCGACGACGCTGGCGTGCATCGACCGCGACGGGCGGCCTGCGCCGCTGCCGGAGTGGCTGGCGGGGGACGGGCTTCCCTGACGCGGCGTGTATGCTGAGGCCCCACCCCCCCGACCCTGAGGAGGCGGCATGAGTCAGAGCATGGAGCGTCGCCGGTTTCTGGCCGCGTGTTCGGCCGCGGTCGCGGGCGGCGCTCTTGCGGCGTGCGCACGACGAACAGACCGGCAGCAGGCCGCCGCGCCGCGCCGCTTCCCGTTCCGGGTGCTGCGCCTGGTGC
>DAOMNQ010000057.1:2275-15002 GCA_035443945.1 Phycisphaerales bacterium
CCGCGCCGCCGCCGACGCAGCCGGCCGAGCCGGAGGAGCGACCCGTGGCCCCGAAGCAGCTCTACAGCATATCGCTCGCGCAGTGGTCGCTGCACCGGACGCTCTTCGCCAAGGAGATGGACAACCTCGACTTCGCCCGGCGCACGCGCGAGGAGTTCGGGCTGGACGCGGTCGAGTACGTCAACACCTTCTTCTTCGACCGCGTGCGCGACGCGGACTACCTGGCCGAGATGAAGCGCCGCGCCGACGATGCGGGCGTGCGCAGCCTGCTCATCATGTGCGATCGGCTGGGCGAGGTCGGGCACCCGGACACGAGCAAGCGCACCGAGGCCGTCCGCAACCACGTGCCGTGGATGGACGCCGCCGCGTTCCTCGGGTGCCACTCGATCCGCGTGAACGCCGCCAGCCAGGGGACGTACGAGGAGCAGCAGCGTCTGGCGGCGGACGGCCTGCGCAAACTGACCGAACTCGGCGCGCAGCGGGGCCTGAACGTGATCGTCGAGAACCACGGCGGCCTCTCGTCCAACGGCGAGTGGCTTTCGGGCGTCATGCGGCTCGTCGACCACCCGAACTGCGGCACGCTGCCGGACTTCGGCAACTTCAACATCAGCCGCGACGAGCAGTACGACCGCTACAAGGGGGTCGCCGAGATGATGCCCTTCGCCAAGGCCGTGAGCGCCAAGAGCAACGACTTCGACGAGCAGGGCAACGAGACCGGCACCGACTACCGCCGCATGCTGCCGATCGTCGTGGACGCGGGCTACGACGGGTACATCGGCGTGGAATACGAGGGCACGCGCCTGCCCGAGCCGGCGGGCATCATCGCCACGCGCGACCTGCTCGTCCGCGTACGCGAGGAGATGCAGGCCGGGCGTTGACGCCGCGCCGCCGCACGAAGCCCGAACCGTGCCGTCAACGCACGGGCGGCCGGTGCAGTAGGATGATGCCGGCATCCGCCCTCCGATGAAGCGACCACGCGCTGACAAGCCGTCCCAGCCCGTCGCCCGCCGGCCACGCAGGCGTTGGTGGATGATCGCCGCGGCCGTGCCAGTCCTGCTGCTCGGCGCGCTGCTCGTGGCGACCCGCTCGCCCGTGGCGGGTTGGCTGGTGCTGCCCTCGCTCGGGCGCACGCTGGGCGCGAAGGTCGAGGCCGATTCGGTCCGCCTCGGGCTGGGCGGCACGCACACGCTGCGCGGAGTGCGTGTGCGGGTTCCCGGCATCGACGGCCCAGCGGGCACCGTCTTCGAGGCCGACCGTCTGGAGGCCGACGCGCCGTGGCTCTCCGTTCTTTCCGGCTCGCCGGTCGTGGAACGTCTGCACCTGGACCGGCCGCTCGTTCGCCTGAGCGTCTCGGACGCCGACGGCACGCTGAACGCGGGGGGGCTGCGCCTGCCCGCGCCAACGGGCCGGGACGGTGCGCTGGTGTTGCCGAAGGTCTCGACGCGCGAGGCCGCACTGGAACTGGGCGAGCACGGCGTCCCCGGCATGCCGTACGCAGCGCTGCTGCGCGTGCCGCTGATGGGGGAGGTGACGCCGCTGCCCGACCCCGCGCACGAGGGGTACACGATCACGCTGCGCGAGGCCGCGCCGCCCGGCGGGGGGCGGTCGCCGATCGCGCTGAGCGGCGCGGTGGACAAGGACGGTCGCCTGTCGCTCTCGCTCGAGCGTGTGCTGCTGGAGCAGTGGTCGCCGTCCGCGGTGCCGCGCCGGTACCGGCAGGTCTTCGAGGCGATGGACCTGCGCGGTGCGGTCGCGGGGGCGAGTTTCAGTTACGACCCGGCGACCGGGGTGCTGGCCCGCGTGGACCTCGAGCGGGTCGCGCTCACGCTGCCCTTCGAGGACGAGGGCAAGCGCGTCCGCATGCACGACACGAGCGGGAGCATCGCGTTCACGGCGGACGGCTTCGTGGCGGTTATGGCTGGCATCGTCGGCGACCTACGCTACGACACACGCCTCGTCTACACCGGCTTTGACGCGGACTCGCCCTTCGAGTGCGTGCTGACGACGCGCGGCTTCCGCATGGAGGAGCAGCCCGCGCTCATCCCGCTCGCGCCGGAGATCGCCCGGCGCTGGCTCGGCAACTTCTCGAACCAGACTGGCCTCGTCGATGCCGAGGTGCGCGTCAGCCGCGCCGAGCCGATCGACGGCCGGCCCGCGCCGGTGATCGTCCGCGGGGCGCTGGACATTCGCGAGGGCACGGCCTCGTTCACCGACTTCCCCTACCGCTTCGGCTCGCTCGAAGGACGAGCGACCTTCGACGAGCACGAGATCCGCATCGAAAGCGTCGCGGCGGTTGCGCCGACGGGCGCGCGCCTGCGGGCGTCCGGCGTCATCCGCCCGCCGCGCGTCGGCGCGTCGGTGGACATCGTCGTCGAGGTCGAGGGCGTGCCGGTGGACGACACGCTGCTCGCGGCGATGAGCGAGGGCCGGCGCCGGCTGGTCCAGGCGCTCTTCAGCCGCGAGCGCTACGAGGAGATCGTCGCGCTGGGGCTGGTGCTGACGCCCGCGAGGGCCGAGGAACTTCGCCGGCGCATCGCCGAGATCGAGGGCAGCGCGGAGCCGCCTGACGAAGCCCGCGTCGAGGAACTCATCGCGGCACGGCGCGCCCTCGGGGCGCCGGTCTTCGAGTTCGGCGCGAGCGCCGAGGTCCGAGTCCACGTGACCCGCGAGGAGGGCGACGAGACCGACTACGAGCGCACGATCGAGGTGCGCCTGCCGCGCGCCGGCCTCGTCCCCGAGCACTTCCCCCTCCCGATCATCGCGCGCGACGCCGTCATCTTCATCGACGATCGCTACGCGGTGATCGAACGCGGCGAGTTCGCCGGGGCCGGCGGCGGTCGCGCCGAGGTCGCCGCCTCGGCCGACGTCTCGTCCGACCTCGACGTGCCGCCCGAGGTCGAGATCGTGGCCCGCGCCTTCCCGATCGACGCGAGGCTCATCCACGCCCTCCCCGGCCCCGCCGACCGGCCCACCGGCGAGGGCGTCAGCCTCAAGCGCATCCTCACCGACCTGCGCCTCCGCGGCACGATGGACTGCGTGGCGAACATCTGGCCGCGGGACGACGGCTCGCTCGCGTTCAGCGTCGATGCCGCGCTCGAGAACGTCGAGGCCTCGCCGCTGCACGCGGCGCGCGATTCGGGCGCGGAGCCGTTCGCCCTGCGCGACCTGGGCGGGACCGTGGCCGTCACACAGGAAGGCATGGCACTCCGCCTCGCCGCGGCCGTCCCTCCCGTCTCGCCCGAGCGACCCGCGGGCAGAGCGATCTTCGACGCGGATGTGCGGTTCTCTCCCGAGGGAGCGGGAACGCCGACGACCTTCACGGCCTCCGTCGGCGCGAGTGGGCTTGACCTCTCGCTCGCCATCGAAGACGCGGCCTCGGTCTTCTCCCCCGAGGGCGGCGCGGCCGTCGCAGACCTGCGCGCTCGCTACCGGCCCGAGGGCATCGTCGACGGCAGCGCGGCGTTTGCGGGCTCTGTCGAGTCGCTCGACTCGGCGGCCGTCGTCGTCACGCGCGGAGAGGGCCTCGGCTTCGACGCCCTCGACGGGCGCATCAGTCTCGACTCGCTCACGGGCGTCGTGCGCGCCGAGCCGATCGGGAGCGGGGAGGTCGTGCTCGACGGCGTGCGTGCGTCCGTCGCGTTCTCGGGCGAGGACGCGGGCCTGCTGCGCGCCGACGGCCGCTTCCCCATGCGCGGGCGGTGGGGCGGGGGCCATTCGCTCGCCGTCAACGCCGAGGGCTGGGGGTTCGAGCACGGGCTGACCCGCCGCGTGCTGCGTGCCGCCGTCCCCGGCGACACCGCCGATGCGCTGGACGCCCTGAACCCGCGAGGCCGCTTCGACGCCCTGATCGAACTCGCCCCCCCCTCGCCCGCCATCGACGCGGAGGGAACGGCTTTCGACGTGCGCGGGCGCATCAGCCCGCGCTCGTTCGCGCTGACGAGTCGCGGCGTCGAGGCGCACTGGCCCGCCGTCTCGGGCAGTGTCGCGTTCACGCGGCGCGAGGGGCGCATCGAACGGCTGGTGGGCGAGGCGGACGGCTGGATGATCCGGCTCGACGGCTCGTGGATCGTGCCGCGCCCGGACGCCGTCAGCCTCAGCGCGTCGATCTCGCTCGACAGTCCCGTCGGACTCGTGGACGCGCAGCGCGCACTCCTGCCGCCGGAGATCGACGAGATGCTCCGCTCGCTGGCGATCGCCGTGGACGGACCGCTCGCCGCGCGCTCCGTCGATCTCTCGGTCGCCGCCGACGCGGCCGGAACGCCGGCGCGCTTCAGCACCACCGGCCTGATCTCGTTCGCCGTTGCCTCGCTGAACGTCGGCGCGCCGATCACGCACGTCAACGGCGTCGTCGGCTTCAGGGCCGAGCGCACCCCCGAACTCCCCGCCCCCGAGTTCCGCGTCGACCTGGCCGCGGACTCCCTCCGCGTCGCCGGGATCGACATGACGGCCGGTCGTGCCCGCATCGAGAGCGGCACCGACGAGCGCCGCGTCGTCGTCCCCCTCATCGTCGCGCACTGCCACGGCGGGCGCATGACCGGCGCCGCCGTCGTCCACCCGACGCGCGGCGACGCCGCGGGCCGCGACTTCGAGGCCCAGTTGCGCCTCGTGGACGTGCCGCTCGTCGCCGTTCTCGCCGACTGGGACCGCGAGCGAGCGGACCTCGCCCTGCTCGCGGGCGATCGCCCCCCCCGGAGCGATGAGCCGGAGACGCGATGGGGCGGGGCGCTGCGCGCCTCGCTCGACGTCGCCGGGCGCATCGGCGAGCCGCGGCGCACCACCGGCCGCGGCCAGGTCATCGTCGCCGGAGACCGCGACGCCCGAGTTCTCGACCTCCCGCTCATGCTCCCGCTCATCGAGTTCAGCAACCTCGCCGTCCCCACGGGCGACACGCTCTCGCTCGCCGAGGCCGAGTTCTACGTCCGCGACGGCTCGGTCTTCTTCGAGCGTCTGCTCGTCAGCGCGCCGAGCGTCGAGATCGTCGGCTACGGCTCGATGTCCTGGCCCCAGGCCGAACTCGACCTGCGCTTCAACTCCCGGCGCACGCGCCGAGTCCCGCTGCTCAGCCCCGTGATCGAGGCGATGCGGGACGAGATCATCACCACGGCCGTCCGCGGCACGCTCGGCGAGCCGCGCATCACGTCCGAGCAGTTCACCGGCACGCGCCAACTCCTCGCGCGCCTCGCCGGCCGGCGGCTCTCCGAGTCCGAGGAGCACCTGCGCCAACTCGAGCGCGACGCCCGCGAGGAGGCCGAGCGCCGCCGCCGCGTCACGCCCGCGGCGCGCTCGACACTGCGCGAGGTCGTCGTCTCGCCCGTCGTGCCGGAGCCGCCCGCCTACCCTCCACGTTCCGAGGACGATCGCACGCCGGACCAGCCATGACCGAGCACAACCGCCAGGAACTCGACCCGCCCGCCGACACCGCACCCCGCGACGAGAGCGCGGCCCCGCCGGAGATGCCGCTCCAGAAGCGCGCCGACGACCCCGGCGTGCAGGCCGCGCTCGACGCCCTTATCGCCGAGGTCGCCGGGCGCGAGTGCGATGCCTTCGACGCCCGACTCGTGCGCGACCTGATGACGGCCGCGCTCAAACTCATCCCCGACGGGCGCGACACCGGCGAACTGAAACTGATGACGGCGGCCGTGAAGGAACTCCGCTACGCCTTCCGCGTCTTCGGCCAATACGCCAGCCCGCACAAGGTCTCCATCTTCGGCTCCGCCCGCACGCCGGAGACGCACCCCGACTACGCCGCCGCCGTCGTGTTCGGCCGCCTCATGGCCGAGGCGGGCTGGATGGCCATCACCGGCGCGGGCGACGGCATCATGAAGGCCGGGCACGTCGGGCCGGGGCGCGGCGCGTCGTTCGGCGTCGCCATCCGCCTGCCCTTCGAGACCACCGCCAACGACGTGATCGCCGGCGACGAAAAACTCATCCACTTCCGCTACTTCTTCACCCGCAAACTCATGTTCCTCTCGCAGGCGGAGGCCGTCGCCCTCTTCCCCGGCGGCTTCGGCACGCTCGACGAGGCCTACGAGACGCTCACGCTCGTGCAGACCGGCAAGGCCTCGATGATCCCCATCGTCCTCGTCGAGGGCGAGCGCGGGCCGGGCCGGCCGTCGTACTGGGCGCAGTTCGACCGCTTCGTGCGCGAGGCGCTGCTCGCGGGCGGCTTCATCAGCCCCGAGGACCTGAACCTCTACACCATCGCGGCCACGCCCCGCGAGGGCGTCGAGCACGTCCTGCGGTTCTATCGCAACTACCACTCCTCGCGCTACGTCCGCGACACGCTCGTCATCCGGCTCCAGCGCCCGCTGCACGAGCGCGACGTCGAGCGGCTCAACGACGAGTTCGGCGTGCTGGTGAAGAAGGGGCGCATCGAGCCGTGCGGCCCCTTCGACGCCGAAGACGACCACCTCGACCTGCCGCGGCTGGCGTTCGTGCACACCCGCCACAAGTTCGGCCTGGTGCGAGCGCTGATCGACCGGATCAACGAGTGCGAGACGGCATGAGGCAGCCTCACGCGGAGGCGCGGAGAACGCAGAGAACAAGCAGTGTCAGGGCCGGTGGCACAGGCGTCCCGCCTGTGCCGGTTTCTGCTCCCGCCCGCCTTCCCCTCTGCGAACTCTGCGCCTCTGCGTGAGCGTGCTTCCTCAGAACATCCCCTTCGCCCCGCCCGTGCGTCGCGCGGTGTCGTACCGGGCCAGCGAGTCCTCGATGATGGCGAACGCCACCTCCGCCGGCATCACCTCGTCCACCTCGACCTCCTTGCCCTCGAGCGTTTTGTAGTCCTCGAAGAACCGGCGCAGCATCTTGAAGGTGTGCCGCGGGAAGTCGCTCGCCTTGCGGTAGTCGGCGTACTCGGGGTCGTTCACCAGCACGGAGATGATCTTGTGGTCCGGCTGGCCATCGTCGATCATGGTCATCATACCGACCGCCCGGGCCGCGCACAGGCACAGCGGCTCGATCTTCTCAGCGCAGAAGACCAGCACGTCCAGCGGGTCGCCGTCCTCGGCGAGCGTCTGCGGCAGGAAGCCGTAGTTCGCCGGGTAGTACACCGCGCTCGAGAGTACGCGGTCCAGCATCAGCATCCCGGACCCTTTGTCCAGTTCGTACTTGTTCCCGGAGCCTTTCGGGATCTCGATCACGGCGCGGAACACCCCGGGCAGCGGGTGCCCCGGGACCGCCGGCGAAACGTCGTGCCAGGGATGAATCATGGCGGGAGGGTAGCGCGCGATCGCTTCCCTTCGCGTGGTGGTATCCTCCGCGCATGCTCACGCTCGACTACGCCAACTGCCTCGCCGACCGTGTCGGGCCGCACGGCCTGGACCCGGCCCGCCTCCAGCCCGGCGCGGAGGGGCACGCCGCCTGCGCCCACCTGACGGGGCTGCTTGCCCGTTCGCGCGGCTCGGGGTGGGAGCGGTGGCGCGAACTGCCCTTCGACCCCACGCGCTCCTCGCACCTCGCCGCCGTCCACGCCGCGGCCGAGCGCCGGCGCGGGCGGTTCGAGAACCTCATCGTGCTCGGCATCGGCGGCTCCGCGCTCGGCAACGCCGCCCTCCAGACCGCCCTGCGTCCGCCGACGTGGAACCTGCTGACGAGCGACGAACGCGCAGGCCGGCCGCGGCTGTTCGTCCTCGACAACGTGGACCCCGCCCACTTCGGCGCGACGCTCGACTTCTGCGCCGCGCACGGCGGCCTCGAACGCACCCTCTTCAACGTCGTCAGCAAGTCCGGCGAGACCGCCGAGACCGCCGCCCAGTTCATGATCGTCCGCGCCATGCTCGGAGATGCCCTCGGCGCGCGCGCCAAGGAGAACGTCGTCGCCATCACAGACCCCGAGCGCGGCACCATGCGGGCCATCTGCGACGCCGAGGGCTACGACACGCTGCCCGTGCCCGAAGGCGTGGGGGGGCGGTTCAGCGTGCTCTCCCCCGTGGGCCTCTTCAGCGCGGTCATGTGCGGCATCGACGCCGCCGCCCTGCTCGACGGCGCGGCCGACATGGACCGCCGATGCTCAGACCCCGACCTGCCCAAGAACCCCGCCGCCATGCTCGCCTTCCTGCTCGTCGAACTCGGCACGCGCAAGGGCAAGCCGAACCACGTCCTCATGCCCTACTGCAACGCGCTCTACGGCTTCGCGGACTGGTTCCGGCAGTTGTGGGCCGAGAGCCTCGGCAAACGGGTGGACCGCCAGGGCGAGGAGGTCTTCGCCGGCTTCACCCCCATCAAGGCCCTCGGGGCGACCGACCAGCACTCGCAGATCCAGTTGTACCGCGAAGGCCCGAACGACAAGGTCATCGGCTTCCTCGAAGTGGGGGACTTCGGGCGCGACGTGCCGATCCCGGCGGGCCTCGGCGTCGAGGCGATCGCGTACCTCGAGGGCAAAACGCTCGGCACGCTCCTCAACGCCGAGAAGCGGGCGACGGAGTACGCCCTCGTCGAGAGCCAGCGGCCGAACTTCACGATCCGGTTCCCGCGTGTGGACGAGCGCCACGTCGGCGAGTTCATCTGCCTGTGGGAGGTGGCGACGGCCTACGCCGGGCTGATGCTGAACGTGGATGCCTACGACCAGCCGGCCGTCGAGACCGGCAAGCAGGCCACCTTCGGGCTGATGGGGCGGGCGGGGTACGAGAAGCACCTGCGCCGCGTCGAGGCCGCGCTGGTGGAGACGCCGCACAGGATGTAGATACGCCGAGTCGCGCAAGAATTGCGCGATCGATCACGTCGTCCATGTTCTGGCACGCCGATTGAGTGTTGCTGCCCGGACCCTGTCCGGGAGCGCACGCCACGCGCCCCGGCGTCGGCACGGGAACTCGGCGTGAATCACGGCCTGTCTATCTCGGCTTCGGGCGCGCTCAGCGCCCTCTACCGGCAGGACCTCCTCGCCGGCAACCTCGCCAATCTCGACACCGTCGGCTTCAAGCCCGACATCGCTGTCACCCGCCAGCGCGACCCCGTCCGCGTCGAAGACAACCTGCCCGCGTGGCCATCGAACGACCTGCTCGAACGCCTCGGCAGCGGCGTGCAACTCGCGCCGAACCGCGTCGCGTTCCGGCAGGGCGTGCTCCGCGCCACGGGCAACCCGCTCGACGTCGCCGTCGAGGGCGACGGGTTTCTCGCGGTGCGCGTCGCGGGCAGCGGCACGACGGATCGAGTCCGCCTGACGCGCGACGGACGACTGGCACTCGACGGCCGAGGTCGGCTTGTGACCGCGGCGAGCGGCCTCCCTGTCCTTGACACCGGCAACCGCGAGATCCGCCTGACCGAGTCCGGCAGCATCTCGATCGCGCCCGACGGCACGGTGAAGCAGGGCGACACCGTTGTCGCGCAGTTGTCGCTCGCCCGCGTGTCGGACGTGCGCTCGCTGCGCAAGGACGGCCCGGGCCTCTTCATGCAGGACGCGGCCGCGACCGCCTCGCGCACTCGCGCCTCCGGGCGGATCGTGCAGGGCTTCGTGGAGGAATCGTCGGTGGACGAGATCCGCGTGCTCATGCAGATCCAGGACGCCGCCCAGGCGGCCCAGGCGAACATCGGGCTGATGACGTACCACGACCGCATCATGGACCAGGCCATCAACCGGCTGGGCCGCGTGGCCTGAACGCCGGCAAGGGGACGAACGCGCCATGGCGAGCATCGCACTCCAGTCCGCCGCCTCGGGGTTGAGCGCCCTCAACACCCAACTCGACGTCATCGCCAACAACCTCGCGAACGTCAACACCGCGGGCTACAAGTCCAGCCGCGCCAACTTCCAGGACCTCATCTACGTCGAGCGCGCCCAGCCCGGCGTCGAGAACGCGAACGGCGACCAGCGGCCGACCGGCCTCTACGTGGGCCTCGGTGTGAAGGTCAGCGGCACGCAGATGGACTTCTCGCAGGGAGCGCCGCTCACGACGAACCGCACCCTCGACGTCATGATCGACGGCATCGGCTTCTTCCAGGTCCGCGTGCAGGACGACCTCGGCTCCGGCGGCGTCGCCTACACCCGCGCCGGCAACTTCGACGTGAACGCCGACGGCGAACTCGTCCTCGCCAACGACCAGGGCCGGCGCGTCGATCCGCCGATTCAGATCCCGCCTGATGCGCTCTCGATCGACATCGACTCCACGGGCCGCGTCTTCGTCGCCCTGCCCGGCGAGGCCGAGCCGCAGGAGGTCGGGCAGGTCGAGATCGCCACCTTCGTCAACCCCGCGGGTCTGAAGCAGATCGGCGAGAACCTGTACGTCGAATCCGCCGCCAGCGGGCCGCCCATCCTCGGCGAGCCTGGCCTCGAGAACCGTGGCCGCCTGATCCAGGGCATGATCGAGGCCTCGAACGTCGATCCAACGCGCGAACTGATCGAACTCATCCGCACGCAGCGCGCGTTCGAGATGAACAGCCAGACCATCCGCACCGCCGACGAGACGCTCCGCTCCGTCGCCCAACTCCGCCGCTGACGCCTGCCTGACCGCCACGCCGCATGAACCGCACGCTCGCCATGCTGACGCTCGCACTCGCCGCCTCGGCAGCGCCGGGGCAGGAGATCACGCTGCGCGGCTCGGTGCGCATCGAGCCTGGGCGGCCCGCGCTGCTGGGCGACGTCGCCGACCTCGCCGGCACGGGGGCGGACGCGCTCGCCCGCCTCGTCGTCGCGCCGGACACGATGGCGCTCGCATCCGGCTGGGTCCGCGTCGACGCCGCCGCCATCCGGGCCGCCATCGGCGCCCACGACGAGACGCTCGCCGAACTCGCCACCATCCGCGGCTCGGCGTGCCATGTGCGTGCGCACGCTCCGCCCGCCGTCGCCGACGACCGGCCCGCCAAGGCCGCCGAAGACCCCGCGCCCGACGCCCGCCGTTACCTCGGCGAGCCGACCGTGCGCGGGCACGTCGCCACGCGCATCGCCTGGATCCTCGGCGTCGATCCCGCCGACCTGCGACTCTCGTTCGAGGGCAGCGACGCCGACCTGCTCGCGACGCCGACCGCCGACCGCGTCGTCGAGGTGCAGCCCACCGGCCGCTCCGACCGCCTGCCCCTCGCCGTCCGCGTCTACGACACGAACGGCATCGTGGCCACGGGGACCGTCCGTGTCGGGGTGCTGGTGCGACGCCAGGCGCTCGTCGCTTCGCGCCCGCTGCGCAGAGGCGAGATCGTGACCGCGGCCGACGTGACCGGCGACGAGCAGTGGCTCGCGCCCGGCGTGCGCATCGCCGCGCCGGGCGACGCGATCGGCGCGGTCGTGCGCGGCCGGATCGAGCCGGGCGAACTGCTGACCGTTGACGCCATCGACGCGCCCATCGTCGTGAACAAGGGCGACCTGGTGACGATCTCCGCGGTCTCGCCCAGCGTCGTCGTCACCGAGATCGCCCGCGCCGCGGAGGCCGGTCGCGTCGGCGACGTGATTCGTTTCGAATCGGTGGACGGCCGGCGACGGACCTTCGCCGCCCGGATGAGCGCGCGCGGCCGCGCCCTCGCCTGGGCGGGCACGACGGCCGTCGCCGCCGCACGGGAGAACGCGCCATGAAAGCCGCACGCATCGTCGCCGTCGCCATCGCCCTTGCGAGCCTCGGTGTTCCCGCGCTCGGGCAGAGTTTCTTCACCCGCGAGAGCGACGTGCAGCGGGACGCGCAGGGGAAGGCCGATCCGCACGCCTCGCTGCGCGCGGTGAGCCTGTCGTTCGTGCAGCCGCCGATGCCGCGCGAGTTCGCAGTCCATGATCTCGTCACGATCATCATCGACGAGACCAGTCGGAGCGAGTCGCAGCAGAAACTCGAGACGGAGAAGGAGTACGACATCACGGCCGCGCTCAAGCAGTTCCCGAGCCTGCGCCACCTCATCCAGGGCCAGTTCGAGAACGGCGACACGCAGCGCACCATGCGCCTGGACCTCAGCGGCGGGCACGAGTTCACCGGCGAGGGCAACGCACGCCGCAGCGACCGCTTCATCGCTCGCATCACCGCCGAGGTCATCGACGTCAAGCCCAACGGCACGCTCGTCCTCGAGGCCCGCAAGCAGATCGTCAAGGACCGCGAGGTGCAGGTGATCGTGCTCTCGGGCTTGTGCCGGCGCGAGGACGTCACCACGAACAACACCATCACCTCCTCGCAACTCGCCGGGCTGACCGTCTTCCAGTCCACCGACGGCGACCTCAGCCGCGCCGCGAAGAAGGGGCTGATCCCGCGCGTCTTCGAGTCCATCTTCAACTTCTGACACGCCGCACGGAGCCGCATCGTGCCACGACTGCTGACCATCCTCGCCGCCCTCGCCTGCCTCGCCGGTGCGGCCGCGGCCCAGAACGGCAAGACGACCGTCCGCGAACTCACGCGCTTCGCCGACGAGAGCGAGTTCGTGCTGCGCGGGCTGGGCCTCGTGATCGGCCTGAGCGGCACGGGCGACTCGGGCAAGGACCTCGCCCTCGCCCAGCAACTCGCCGAGGTCTTCCGCAACAGCGGCAATCCCATCCCCGACTACAAGGCTCTCGAACGCACGAAGAGCGTCGCGCTCGTCATGGTCACATGCCCCATCCCGCCCGGGGGGGCGCGCATCAACGACGCGATCGACGCCACCGTCTCCGTCGTCGGGAGCGCATCCTCGCTGCGCGGCGGCGAACTCTTCATCACCCCGCTGCAAGGCCCGACGCCCGGCTCGCCGCTCTACGCCATGGCCTACGGGCCGATCACGCTCGAAGATCCGTCCGTGCCCACGCGCGCCCGCGTGCGCATGGGCGCGAGACTCACCCGCGACGTGAAGGCCG
>DAOMNQ010000057.1:15012-17325 GCA_035443945.1 Phycisphaerales bacterium
CTCGACCTCGTCCTCGACCCGCCGTTCCGCGGCTACGCCTCGGCGAGCCAGATCGCGGGCACGATCAACGACACCTACTTCAACGCGCCCGTCGCCGGCGAGCGGCGCATCGCCCGGGCCGTGGACGACCGCACGATCCGGGTCGAAGTTCCCGAGGTCGAGCGTGCCGACCCCGCCCCGTTCATCGCCGAGATCCTGGCGACGCCGATCGACGTCGCCCTGCTGCGTCTGCCCGCCCGCGTGATCGTCAACAGCGCGACCGGCTCGATCGTGATGACCGCCGACGTGCGCATCAGCCCGGTCGCCATCACGCACAACGGGCTGACGATCACGACGACCATCCCGCCGCCCGTGCCGACCGAGGTCGATCCGCTGATCGACCGCACGCGCTGGGCGGGGCTGTCGGCGGGCGCGCGCCCGGCCGACGCGGCCCGGCTCCAGGACCTCCTCACCGCCTTCAAGCAACTCGACATCCCGCCCGCCGACCAGATCACCATCATCCAGCAACTCGCCAAGAGCGGCAACCTGCACGCCGAACTCATCGTGGACTGACGCCGTGACCACGCTCCCGCTCAACACGATCGCCTCCGACGCGGCGACGAGCCGCGACCGTCAGGGAACGGGCCTCTCCTTGCACTTCGCCGATCCTTCGCTCGCCCACGCCCAGCGCACATTCGCGGAGTCGCTCTCCATCGCCGAGCGCAGGCCGGACGGCACCCGCGCGTCCGCACGCGAGACGGCCGAGAAACTGGTCGCCATCACCTTCGTCGAGCCGGTGCTGAAACGTCTGCGCGAGTCCGACGGCGCGGCCCCTCCCTTCGCCCCCGGCCCCGGCGAGAAGCAGTTCCGTGCGCTCCTGGACGCGAAGGTTGCGCACGACATTGTCCGCGCCGCGCGCCTGCCCATGGTGGACCGCCTGGCACACGATCTGCTCCGCCGCCCGGCCGGCGCGGGCGGTGCGCCGGCGCCGAGAGGAGCCGACGGCAATGCATGAGGCCAGCATGATCGCGGCCGCGGACCTGGAAGGGTCGCTGCGCGCCCTCGCCGAAGCCCACGCCGCGCTGCTCGAAGCCATCGAGTCCCAGCGCGAGGCCGCGCGGCGCGCCGACCCGAAGGGCGTCGAGTCGGCCACACGAGCGCACCTCGCCGCGCTCGTCCGAGTCGAGGAGGCGGAGGCGGCGCGCCGGGCCGCGGTCGAGCGGCTCGCCGGCCCGGACGCGGCCTCGGGGCTGCCCGCGCCGACGCGAGACGCGCTCGAACACGCCGCCGCGGCCCTTCGACCGCTGGTCGAACGCGCCCGGCGCGAACGCGCCCAACTGCGAGAGACCTTCGCCTCGCTCGTCTCGCACATGGACGGGTTGATCCAGCAGGTCCACCGCCGCCTCAGCCACGCGGGGACCTACGGGCGCGCGGGCAGAGTCGAGGCCGGGCCTGCCGTCGTCAGCGGCGTGGACGTGGTGTCGTGAGGAGAATCGCGTGAGCCTGACCGCCGCCATGCTCGCTTCCCAGTCGGCCCTGCACGCCGCGCAGGCGGGCATCCAGGTCGCCGCGAACAACATCGCCAACGCCGCCACGCCCGGCTACTCGCGCCAGGTCGCGCACCTCTCGCCCATCCGCGGCGTCGCGATCGGCAACGGCGGCACGATCGGGCGCGGCGTCATCGTGCAGGACGTTCGACGCCAGGTCAACGAGGCGCTCCTCGCCCGCTCGTGGGGGAGCATGTCCGAGCACGCCGCGGCCGAGCAGCGCTTCCAGGCCATGTCCGCCGTCGAGAGTGCGCTCAACGAACTCAGCGGCTTCGACCTCTCCTCCGAACTCGCCGCCTTCTTCAACGCCTGGTCCGAGCGGGCGAACCTCACCGAGTCCAGCGCGGTCGTCGTGCAGCGCGGCCTGCAACTCGCAGACTCACTCCGGCGGCTGCGCTCCGACCTCGGCGCGACCCGTGCGCAGATCGACGCCCAACTCGCCGGCGAGGTCGCCCAGGCGTCGAGCCTGCTCGACCGCATCGCCGATATCAACCGCACCATCGCCGACGCCGAGCAGGGCGTCCGCACCGCCAACGACCTGCGCGACCAGCGCGACCTGCTCATCGGGCAACTCGCCGAGGTGATCGACGTGAACGTCGTCGAGCAGCCCGACGGCCGCTACGACGTGCTCATCGGCTCCGCGCCCGTCGTGCTCGGCGGCACGTCCCGCGGGCTGGAGATGCGCCGGGTCACCATCGACGGCGTCACGCGGGTCGAGGTGACGATCCGCGCGAGCGGGCAGGAGGTCGCGCCCGCGGGCGGACGCATCGGCGGCCTGCTCGAGTTC
>DAOMNQ010000058.1:0-7840 GCA_035443945.1 Phycisphaerales bacterium
CCCGCCATGAGCCTGCCGACGCGGGTCTCGGCGCCGGTGGCCTGCACGCGCACGAGCACGCGGGCGGAAAGGCTGGTCGTCGCGGCGTGGACGCGGTCGCCGGGACCGACGGCGACGGGGCGCGACTCGCCGGTGAGGACCGACGCGTCGATCTCCGTGCGGCCGGACTCGACGACGCCGTCGGCGGGGAAGGTCTCTTCGGCGCGCACTTCGACCGTGTCGCCGGGGCGGAGGCTCGCTGCGCCGACTCGGCGGCTCGTGCCGTCGGGCGTGACGAGGCGTGCCCAGGCGGGGGCGAGGGAGTAGAGGAGTTCGACGGCGTCGGCTGCGCTGCGTTGCTGGCGGTGCTGGAGCCAGCGTCCGGAAAGGAGGAGGAAGACGAGCACGGTGAGCGCGTCGAAGTAGACATCGCCCTCGCCGCGGAGAACGTTGACGACGCCGACGATGCCCGCGGCGGCGAGGCCGATCGCAATGGGCAGGTCAAGGCGGGGCGCGCGGGCGAGGATGGAGGCGATCGCGCCGCGGAAGAAGACGCGGCCCGGCCAGGCGAGCGAGAGCAGGCCAAGCCCGAGGCTCGTCCAGCGGAAGAACTGGCGGAACTCGGCCTCGATGCCGCCGACCATGCCGCTGTAGAGAGCGAGCGCGAGGAGCATGCAGTTGCCGGCGATCGCGCCGGCGACGGCGATGCGGACGAGAAATCGGCGGTCCTCGCGCCGGGCGGCCTCGCGCGCCCGTGCGTCGCGGGCGGGGTGTGGCGCGTAGCCGAGACGGTCGAGCGCGCGGGCGATCTCGCTGAGCCGCACGCGGGCCGGGTCCCACGCGATGCGCACCAGCGAGCGCCCGAGATCGAGTCGCGCCTCGGCGAGACCGGGGACGAGGCGCGGCAGACGCTCGACGAGCCAGACGCAGGCCGCGCAGTGAACCCCCTCGAGGAAGAGTTCCGCGCTCAGCATCCCGCGCTCGCGCTCGCGCACGAAGGCGCGGGTGAAGGCGTCGTCGTCGAACTCCTCGTAGTGTGCCCCGGTGGTGCGTGCCGGGCCGCCCGCTCCTTCTGCGAGCGACTCGCGCAGGGCGTAGTAGCGTTCGAGGCCGCAGCCGTGGATGACGGCGTAGACGGTGCGGCAGGCCTCGCAGCAGAACTGTCGTTCGGCGTCCGGCTCGACGAGCGCCGCGGGGACGGGCAGGCCGCAGTGCGAGCAGGGCGGGGAGAGCGTTTGCGCCGTGGTCGCGGACTCGAGTTCGGCGATCGCAGCGGTCAAGGCTGGTCCTCCGAGCCGGCGCAGCAGGGCAGTTCGGCGTGGTCGGCAGAGCGGACATGCTCGATCGCGCCCGCGACACCCACGACGTTCGCGTCGGCGGCGTGCATCGGGGGGAGGCGCACGCGGCCGAGGACGGAGCCGAGGCCGACGGCGACGAGCAGCATCGGCATGAGGACGGGCAGTCGTCGGCCGAGAGGCCCGGTGATGGCGCGCACGCCGACGCCGACGGCGACCATCATGGGCAGGGTGCCGAGCCAGAACGCGCCCATGGCGGCCGCCCCGAGGAGGGGATCGCCGGTTCCCGCGGCGGCGATGACAAAGGCGTAGAGCCACCCGCACGGCAGGAGGGTGGTGAGGAGGCCGATCGCGCCCGCGCGAGCGACGGGTGGGAGGGCGAACGCGCCGCGGTGGGCCGCGGTGAGCACGCGCTGGAGCGGGGCGGGCGCTCGGAACCGCGGAACGCGCACGCCGCGGAGGCGGAGCAGTTGCCCGATGCCGAAGAGGATCATGAGCGCGCCCGCGAGGGCGGCGGCGGCACGCTGCACGCCGACGGCGGATGCGCCGAGGTCGAGCGCGGAGCCGGCCAGCCCGGCGAGGGCGCCGAGGGTGAGGTAGGTGGCGAGCCGGCCGGCGTTGTACGCGGCGTGGAGGAGCGAGCGCGGCACGGGCCTGGCGTCGTCCGCGCCGACGGCGATGGCGACGAACGCGCCGCACATGCCGACGCAGTGTGCGCTGCCGAGCAGGCTGGCGGCGAGGACCGCGCCGAGGAGAGCGAGTGTCATCGGGGCGGCCCTCCGGCGACGCGCACCTCGGCGGAGCCGGTGAAGGCGTCGGCGGCGCGGCGGATCTCGAAGCGGACTTCCCAGAGGCCCTCGCGGGCGATCGGGAGCGGGCCGACGAAGACGCCGGGAGTGGATTCGGTGAGGGTCGCGGTGAGGCGCTGCGACGAGCGGGCGTGGTGGAACATCTCGACGCTCGCGGCGGCTTCTTCGAGGGGACGACCGTCGGCGTCGAGAGCGGTCAGGCGCACCTCGCGGCGGCCGAGCGCATCGGTCGTGCCCGCGACTTCGATCCTGACGCGCCAGTCGAGTTCGTCGTTGCGCGCGGACTGCTCGCGGCTCTCGTCCCAGCGGAGGGCCTTTTCGTAGTAGTCAGGCTCGACGGCGAAGGATGGGTCGGTCAGGGCGATGAACGCGGTGACGCCCGCGAAGCAGAGGCTGATCGAGATGAGGGCGACGACCATGCCGGGCCAGAAGAGGCGGGCCGGGATGCCGCCTACGCGGCCGGTGTCGCTGCTGATGGTGCGTTCGCTCATCGCTCGCCTCCCGTCGATCGCCCGGGGCCGAAGAAACGGAACATGGTCTCCGTGGTGAAGCCGTCGGTGCCGTTGACGCGGAGGGTGATGTCACTCCGGCGTTGCGCGGCGGCGTCGGCGGGCAGGACGATGGAGACAGCCTCGCTGCGCAGCGCGCCGGCCGCGACGCGGAGGGGGCTTTCGACGGCGATGACGCGCGCGCCATCGACGCCCGGCACGGCGACCTCGTAGCCGACTTCGGCCCGCGTGCGGTTGCGCACGCGCACGATCGCCTGGTTCGAGACCTCGCCCGACGGGAGGACGTTGAAGGGCAGGCCCGGCCCGCGCAGGATGGTAACGTCGGCGGCCTCAATGCGCGAGAGGGCGACGAAGATGCCCGTGATGACCGCCGCCAGCAGGACGGGGTAGATGACCACGCGTGGGCGCAGCCGGCGGGCGCGCTCGCCCTCGATGCCGGCCTGCGAGCCGTAGCGGATCAGCCCGCGCGGGCGGCCGAGGCGCTCCATGACCTCGTCGCAGGCGTCGATGCACTGGGTGCAGTGGATGCACTCCATCTGGAGGCCGTCGCGGATGTCGATGCCGGTGGGGCAGGTGGCGACGCACTTGAAGCAGTCGACGCAGTCGCCGGTGGTGCGTTCGGCGGGCGTGCCGTTCTCGGCGACGACTGGGAGGGGGACGCTCGTCGTCGGTCGCTTCGCCCGTCCGCGCGGCTCACCGCGTTTCGGGTCGTAGGCGACGATGAGGGATCGGCGGTCGAGGAGGACGGACTGGAACCGGCCGTAGGGGCAGGCGACGATGCAGGTCTGCTCGCGGAAGAAGCAGAAATCGAACATCATGAGGGCGGTGACGGAGGCCATGATGAGGAACGAGGCGGGGTGCTCGGCGGGGGATCGCCGGACCCACCGGGCGAGTTCCTCGACGCCCACGAAGTACGCCAGGAAGGTGTGGGCGAGGAACATGGAGACGAGCAGGTAGGCGGCGTACCTGGCGGGCGTGCGCCACGCGCCGCGCTTGCGCGTGCGCCCCGGCTCGCCGCCGAAGAGCCGCTCGATCGGGCGGTAGACGAACTCCATGTAGACGGTCTGCGGGCAGGCCCAGCCGCACCAGACGCGTCCGAAGAGGGCGGTGAGCAGAAAGATCGTGAGGAAGACGCCGACCACGAAGAGGGCGAGGAGCAGGGTGTCGGTGGGGTAGAAGAGGCCGCCGAAGAGCGAGAACTCGCGGCGGGCGACGTCGAGCAGGATCACGGGCCTGCCGTTGATCTTCAGGTAGGGCAGGAGGGCGAACAACCCGATGAGGAGCCAGGCGACGGCACGGCGCTTGCGCCAGAAGCGCCCGCGCGAAGGCTTCGGCTTGAGCCACCGCCGGCTCCCGTCGGCGTTGAGCGTCGAGAGCACCCGCTCATGCTGTCGATCGACCGCTGTCATCGGACTCTCCCCGGAACTCGCGCCGCCCCCTTACGGCGTGTTGCCCTCGACACTGGGCCAGGGCGGGATGGCGTCGCCTTCGGGGCCGCGTGGGCCTGGGAGGTTCTGGCCGCGCAGGCGTGCGACGTAGGAGGCCACGAGGATCATTTCGTTGGTGGAGAGGCGTCGGTCCCAGGCGGGCATGGCGCCGGCGGCCGCGCCGTTGGCGACGGTGCTGTAGACGTCCTCGACGCGCTTGACCCATTTGTAGTTGTCGTCGGTGAGGTTGGGTCCGACGAGTCCCTCGCCGCGCTGGCCGTGGCACTGGGCGCAGTTGGCGGTGTAGACGCCGGAGGCGACGGCGCGCCAGCGTTCATCGGTGGTGACGGTGAGGAGGGTTCTCTCGTCGGGAGTGAGTTCACCCAGGTCGGCGAAGAGTCGTTTGAACTCGCGGGTCACAGCCGCCTCGTGCGCCTCGTGGACGGAGTACGCCATCGGGCTGAAGTGCCAGAACGTGAAGTACACGATCGAGAAGAGGACGGTGCCGATGAAGATGGCGTGCCACCACCCCGGCGTCGGGTTATCGTACTCCCGGATGCCGTCGTACTCGTGCTCCATCAGCCGGTCTTCGTGGCTCATCGTGGCTCTCCGGGCGTGGCGTCGTCGAGGGGGATGGAGGCGTGGCGGTGCATCTCGTCGCGCGGGCGAGTGAGCACGCGGAGCGCGACGAGCAGGAACGCGCCGAAGAAGATCACGAGGCCCGCCTCGGCCCAGACGGCGAGTCCCGCGTTGCCGACCACGTCCGAGAGGCTCACGGCGTTTCTCCTTCCTCGGGGTCGCGCGAGATGTCGGTGCCCAGCCGCTGCAGGTAGGCGATCAGCGCGATGACCTTCTTCGTCTCCATCCCCTCCGGCCCGCCCTGCTGGACGAGTTCAGAGGCGATGTGCGCGGCCTGCTCGCGCGCCATGGCCGGGGCGCGCTGTACCGCCTCGCCGTAGGGCACGCCGAGCATCGCCATGGCATCGACGCGGGCCTGGATGCCCTCGAAGTCGATCTCGTGCTCGAGGAGCCAGGGGTAGCGGGGCATGACGGACTGCGGGACGAGTTGCTGCGGGTTCTCGAAGTGCAGCAGGTGCCAGAGGTGGGACTGCTTGCCGCCGACGCGGGCGAGGTCCGGCCCGATGCGCCGGCTGCCCCACTGGAAGGGGCGGTCGTAGACGAACTCGCCGGGCTTGCTGTACTCGCCGTAGCGCTTCGTCTCGGCGAAGATGGGGCGGATCATCTGAGAGTGGCAGTTGTAGCAGCCCTCGGAGACGTAGATGTCGCGCCCGGCCAGTTCGAGCGGCGTGTAGGGGCGCACCGAAGCGATCGTCGGGACGTTCGAGCGGATGAGGAAGGTGGGCAGGATCTCGAAGAGGGAGGCGACGACGACCGCGATGACGACCCAGACGGTGAACCGCAGCGGGAGGCGCTCCCAGCGCCGGTGCCACACGCCCTGCATGAAGCGGTCGATGGCGTTCCCCGCGGCGATCACGTTCGTCAGGCGCGGCGGGGGGGGCGGCTCGTCCTGGTAGTCGCGTGTGAGGCGCGGGGCGTGCTGCACGGCGTCCTCGTAGACGGCCGGGCGGGCCTTCCAGGTCATGAGGACGTTGACGGCCATCATGACGAAGCCGGCGATGAAGAGCAGGCCGCCGGCGACGCGGATCCAGTAGAAGGGCGTGAGGCGTGCGACGGTCTCGGCGAAGTCGGGGTAGGCGAGTCGTCCGGTCTCGTCGAAGGCGCGCCACATGAGGCCCTGCGTGATGCCGGCGGTGTACATGGAGATGACGTAGAGGAGGATGCCGATGGTGCCGGTCCAGAAGTGTGCGGTGGCGAGGCGCCTGGACCACAACTCGGCGCGGAAGAGTCTCGGGGCGAGCCAGTAGATCATGCCGAAGGTCATGAAACCGTTCCAGCCGAGCGCGCCGGAGTGGACGTGGGCGATGGTCCAGTCGGTGTAGTGGCTCAGGGCGTTGACGCTCTTGATGCTGAGCATCGGGCCCTCGAAGGTCGCCATCATGTAGAAGGTGATGCCGACGACGAAGAACTTGAGGACGGGGTCGGTCGTGACCTTGTTCCACGCGCCGCGGAGGGTGAGCAGGCCGTTGATCCCCCCGCCCCAACTGGGCATCCAGAGCATGAGAGAGAAGAGCATCCCCAGGCTGCTCGCCCACGCGGGCAGGGCCGTGTAGTGCAGGTGGTGCGGCCCGGCCCAGATGTAGATGAAGACGAGCGACCAGAAGTGGACGATGCTGAGGCGGTAGGAGAAGACGGGGCGGTTGGCGGCCTTGGGCATGAAGTAGTACATCAGCCCGAGGAAGGGGGTGGTGAGGAAGAAAGCAACCGCGTTGTGCCCGTACCACCACTGCATGAAGGCGTCCTGAACGCCGGCGTAGACGGGGTAACTCTTCAGCAGCAGCGCGGCCGAGGGCATCTCGCCGGACTTGATCCAGTGCATCAGCCCGACGGGCACCCAGAGGTTGTTGAAGACGTGGAGCAGCGCGACGGTCACGATCGTGGCGATGTAGAACCAGAGCGCGACGTACATGTGCCGCTCGCGGCGGCGGGCCAGCGTGCCGAAGAAGTTCACGCCGAAGAACCCGACCCAGACCACCGCGATCGCCAGATCGATCGGCCACTCGAGTTCGGCGTACTCCTTGCTCTGCGTGATGCCCAGCGGCAGCGTCAGCGCGGCCGCGACGATGATGAGTTGCCACCCCCAGAAGTGCAGCCCGCTGAGCAGGTCGCTGAACATGCGGGCCTTGCACAGCCGCTGCGTGGAGTAGTAGACGGCGGCGAAGATGGCGTTCCCCGCGAACGCGAAGATCGCCGCGTTCGTGTGCAGGGGGCGCAGCCGCCCGAAGGTCAGCCACGGCAGCCCCAGGTTCAGCGCGGGCAGGGCCAGTTGGATGGCGAGGATCAGCCCCACCAGCGTGGCGACCAGCCCCCAGACGATCGTGGCGAGCATGAACTTGCGGACGATGGCGTCGTCGTAGACGAACGACTCCATCGTGCCCCCGTGCCCACCCCCGTCGGTCGGCCCCCGATCCGCACTGCCCGGCTCGTTCATACGAACAAACCCCTTTCGGATGGGGCCGGATGGTACGGTCCCCGAAATATCGACCCGATGAGACCGATGTAGCGGATATACTTATCGTCAAATGCGATATAGTCAACCACCTCTGTCCGCGATTTGAGCAAACCCCCAGCCACGGAGGCCGAGCGCCATCCCGATGCTCTCCCGAACGACCGAATACGCCCTGCGAGCCGTGCTCTACCTCGCCAAGTCCGGGGGGAGGCCGCACACGACGCAGGCGATTGCCGAGGCGGTGCAGGTGCCGGAGGGGTACCTGGCGAAGGTGCTGAGCACGCTGGCGCGGGCGGGGGTGCTGAATGCACAGCGCGGGCCGTCCGGCGGCTTCTCACTGGCGCGTCCGCCGGAGCGGGTAACGATGCTGGACGTGGTGGATGCGCTGGACGCGTTGCCGGAGATCAAGGAGTGCCCGCTGCGGCTGCCGGAGCACACGCCGGTGCTGTGCCCGCTGCACCGTCGTCTGGACGAGATGGTGACGACGATGCGTCGGACGCTGGCGGCGACGACGGTGGCGGAACTGCTGGAGGAGTCGGACGCGCCGCGAGCGTGCGACTTTCCGCCGGTCGCGAAGCCGACGGTGCGCGGGCGGGTCTGATCAGGCGGCGCGGTTGTTCCAGGGCATCTTGCCGAGGAGCGAGGCCATGCCGCAGGTGTTGGTGACGCCCGCGAAGATCAGCCCCGCGCCGACGAAGGCGCTGAGCAGGTAGAACCAGGGCGAGACGAGGTG
>DAOMNQ010000058.1:7850-17298 GCA_035443945.1 Phycisphaerales bacterium
CAGCGAGCCGGCGGTGATCTGGACCTGCCGCTGGATGCTGATGGTCGCGCCCGGGGTGCGTTCGACGGGGAGTCCGGCCTTCTTCCAGGCCTCGATGCCGCCCTCGAGTTGCGTGACCTCGGGCCAGCCGCACGCGAGGAGTCGTCCGGCGGCGTCGGTGGATCGCTTGCCGCTGCGGCAGTGCAGCACGACGCGCTTGCCCTCGGGCGCGGGCACGCGGGCGGGGTCGAAGGAGGAGAGCGGGATGCAGACGGCGCCGGCGAGGTGCGCTTCGCGGTGTTCGTCCGGCTCGCGCACGTCCACGACAACGGCCTCGCCCCGCTCGACCCACGAGCGGAGGGTCTGGGCATCGACGTTCCGGATCGAACCCGAGCGTGCTTCCGGCTGTGCGGTTGTCATGGTTCGTCTCCCAGCGATGTCTGCGGTGCAGGATTGTTGGCGTGGTTTGCCGCCCAGTCTCGGATGGCGTGGGGGGCCTCCCGGTAGAGGACGAACGCGGCCATGGCGAGCAGGAAGAGGCCGAAGAGTTTGCGGAGCGTGGTCTGCTTGAGCCGACCGGCGATGGCGCTGCCGGCGAAGGTGCCGGCCGCGCCGACGGCGATGAACAGGCCGATGGTCGTCCAGTCGGTTTCGAGGCCGAGGGTCGGGAGGACGCGCTGGTGCTTGAGGAATCCGACGGCGCAGTTCATCACGATGACGACGAGGCTGGTGCCGACCGCGTGCCCCATCGGCAGGCCCATGAGGAGCAC
Organism: Phycisphaerales bacterium; assembly: GCA_035443945.1. GTDB lineage: Bacteria > Planctomycetota > Phycisphaerae > Phycisphaerales > UBA1924 > CAADGN01. Next base: position 8,600 of record DAOMNQ010000058.1, read on the forward strand.
GAGCGCGGGGACGATGAGGAACCCCCCCCCGACGCCGACGAAGCCGGTGAGCGCGCCGACGGCCAGCCCCGCGGCGATGGTTGGCGCGGCGGCGCGCAGGCCGCGCCTGGGCTGCGCGCCCGGGTCGGTCGCGGGCGAGGCGAGGCCGACGCCGCGGACCATCAGGGTTGCGGCGGCGAGCATGACGCAGGCGAAGATGGTGAGTTGGAGCGCGCCGCTGACGTACTTGGAGCCGAACGCGCCGAGGAAGGAGCCGATCATGCCGGGCACGCCGAAGAGGAGCGCGCTGCTCCACCGGACCGCGCCTCGGCGTGCGTGCAGTGCGGCGCCGGCTGCGGCGATGCCGCCGACGATGGCGAGCGACTCGGCGATGGCGGCCTTCTCGGGTCGGCCCAAGAGGTAGACGAGGACGGGGACGGTGAGGATGGACCCACCCGAGCCGAGCAGCCCGAGGCTGACGCCGACCGCGAGCGCGCCGAGGAGTGCGTAGATCACGCGGTCATCTCGCGGCCATCCGTCCGGGGGTGACGGTCTCGCCTCCCGACTTTTCCCACGCGCCCATGCCGCCGGCGAGGTTGGTCACGTCGTAGCCGAGGCGCTGGAGGAGGGAGCAGGCCGCAGCGGAGCGCACGCCGCCGGCGCAGTGCACGACCATCGGCCCGCGGGGGAGTTCGTCGAGGCGTGCGGGCAGGCGGGTGTGCGCGATGTTCACCGCGCCGGCGATCGCGCGGGTCTCGTGCTCGGCGGCGCGGCGGACGTCGAGGACGGCGTGCCCCGCGATCTCGCCGGAGCGGAGGCGCTCGCGCAGTGTGGGCGCGTCGATCTCGGGTGTCGTCGCGAGGTTGCGCAGGCCGGCGAGGTCTTCCGGCGCGGCCCACCCCTCGACGCGATCCAGCCCGATGCGGACGAGGTCGCGGGTCAACTCATCGACGCGGCCCGGCTCGCAGACGAGCACGATCGGTTCTTCGGGCTTGATGTACGAACCGGTGACCATGGGGAACTGGCTGTTGGTGGGCGTCCAGATCGAGCCGGGCACGTGGCCGTCCCGGAAGGCGGGCCAGGGCCGGGTGTCGATGATGGCGGTCGATCGGCCGTCCAGACGAGAGAGTTCGTCCGTGGCGAACCTGCGCGGCTTGGGGAGTTCGCCAAGCACCGGCACGCCGTCGCGGTTCTGGACCTTCATGCGAGCGAAGTAGAGCGGCGGCTCGGGTTGGCCTTCGAGGATGAACTCGACGAACTTCGACTCGTCGCCGGCGAACCCGAGGGCCTGGTTGAAGCGGCGCTCGTATCCGACGGTGCTCTGGGGGACCGCGCCGAGGGCCTTGCCGCACGCGCTGCCCGCGCCGTGGGCGGGCCAGACCTGGAGGTAGTCGGGCAGGGCGGTGAACTTGCGGAGCGAGGCGAAGAGGGTGTGCGCGGAGGCCTCCTTGACGCCCGCGATGCCGGCGGCGGTCTCGAGCAGGTCGGGCCGGCCGAGATCGCCGACGAAGACGAAATCGCCGGTGAGGATGCCCATCGGCTCGGATGCGCCGCCGCCGTGGTCGGTGACGAGGAAGCAGACGTGCTCGGGAGTGTGGCCGGGGGTATGGATGGCGCGCAGTTCGATGTTGCCGACGCGGAAGGAGGAGCCGTCCTTGAGCAGTACGGCGTTGTAGCGCCCGCCGCCCCGCTTCTTGTCGAGCCAGGCGTACTTCCAGTCCGGGCCGCCCTCGTCGGAGAGGTAGAGGCGTGCGCCGGTGCGTTCGGCCAACTCGCGCGAGCCGGAGAGGAAGTCGGCGTGGATGTGGGTCTCGGTGACCGCGGTGATCCGCAGGCCGTTGGCCCGGGCGAGGGCGACGTAGCGGTCCACGTCGCGCTCGGGATCGACGACGACGGCCTCGCCGGTGCGCTGGCAGCCGATGACGTAGGCCGCCTGCGCGAGTTTCTCATCATAGACCATTCGCAGGAACATGCCTCACTCCTCTCGGTGTACTCCGCCGCGCCGAGGCGGCTCGGTGATCCGCGACTCCCTTCGCACCGTCTTGCGTGCATCAGGATACGCCTTCGGGTCGTCGCGGTACCATCCTCACCAACCGGCCCCCGGAGGCGTTCGATGGTGCTCGGCATACTCGGCGGCGGACAACTGGGACGGATGCTCGCGCTCGCGGCGCACCCGCTGGGCGTGCGCTGCCGGTTCCTCGACCCCGCGCCGGACGCCTGTGCCGCCTCGGTGGGGGAGCACCTGGTCGCGCCGTTCGACGACGAGGGCGCGCTGGCGCGCCTGGCGGAGGGCGCAGCGGCGGTGACGTGGGAGTTCGAGAGCGTTCCTGTCGTTGCGCTGCACCGGCTCGGTGGGCGCGTGCCCGTGCTGCCTGGAGCGACGAGCCTCGCGGTCTCGCAGGATCGCTTCGAGGAGAAGCAGGCGTTCGAGCGGGCGGGGTTCGCGGTTGCGCCGTACCACGCCGTGTCGTCGCCGGGAGAGGCGATCGCGGCGGTCGAGCGCGTCGGCACGCCGGGCATCCTCAAGACGCGCACGGGCGGCTACGACGGGCGCGGGCAGGCGCGCGTCGACAGCGCGGGCGACGCGGAGCGCGCGTGGCAGGCACTGGGCGGCGTGCCGGCGATCTACGAGCGGCGCATCGCCTTCCGGCGCGAACTGGCGCTGCTCGGCACGCGAGCCGGCGACGGTGCGATCGCCTTCTACGCCCCCGTCGAGACCGTTCACCGCGAGGGCATCCTGCACACGGCCCACGCGCCCGCGCCGGGCATCGACCGCGCCACGCTGCTGCGGGCCGAGCGCCACGCTGCCTCGCTGCTCGAAACGCTCGGGCACGTGGGCACGTTCGCCATCGAACTCTTCGACGACGGCGAGACGCTGCTGGCGAGCGAGTTGGCGGCCCGCGTCCACAACAGCGGGCACTGGACGATCGAGGGGGCGGAGACAAGCCAGTTCGAGAACCACGTCCGGGCCGTGCTGGGCCTGCCGCTGGGCGACACGGCGACGCGGGGGCACGCCGTTACGGTCAACCTCGTCGGCGCCGCGCCGGCGAGCGAGGACGTGCTCGCCATCCCCGGCGCGCACCTGCACCTCTACGGCAAACAGCCGCGTCCGCGCCGCAAACTGGGGCACGTGACGCTGCGCGCGGACACGGCGGACGAACTGGACGCTCGCCTTGCGCGCGTGCTGCGAACGCTCCGACACTAGAACCTATCCCATATCCTCAAGATTCAACTTCACCACAGAGACACAGAGATCACAGAGGCGGAAAAACAAGCTCTTTCTCTCTGTGCCCTCTGTGCCTCTGTGGTGAATCTTGGGTTTCGGGACAGGCTCTAGTGTGGTGACCGCGAAGAAGTCGTCATCTGGGAATCCCTGCAAAATGGGCATTCTCGCTCATTCTCACTTGCGACTATCTCAAAGTCAGGACACTAGAGGCCATGCCGTAACCTCGGAGAACCGATCTCACCACAGAGGCACAGAGAGCACCGAGGCAGGAATCCTTGGTTTTTCTCTCGGTGCCCTCTGTGCCTCTGTGGTGAATCTTGGGTTTGGGGATAGGTTCTAGACAAGATGCTCTAGAACAGCAACTGCATCTGCACGCGCACCGCCACCTGCCCCGATTCCGTGGACGGGAGCATCCCGATCCCGGACTGCGGCGAGACCACCGACGAACTCCCCGCCTGGTCGTCGAGGAAGACCTGCGCGTCAACCGTGAGTTTCGCCGCGTGGCTCGCCTCGATGAAGTAGTGGTTCAGCCCCGCGGCGAGGGTGTGGAAGTTGTCGTGCGGGCCTGCGCGGTCCTTGTCGGGGAACACACCGTCCCACCGCGCGAAGCCCTCCGTCCGCTCGGTGAAGAAGTACCCGCCCTGCACGACCGCGCCGAAGTCGTCCCACGCGTCCACACCCGCCGCGTCGGTCCACCGCCCGACGCACGCCGCGAAGAAGTTCCAGCCCCCCCCCTCGACCGAGAGGTCCAGGGTGTACGAGATCATGTCGGCCTCGGTGACGGCGACGGGCGCGCCGCCCGAGAACGCGCCCGTGTCCCCCATGTGCTGCCAGTGGAGCGCCCCCCCCACCATCCAGCCCGTGGGCGAATCACGGAACGAGGTGAAGTCGTCGTAGGACTTCCACGGCGCCTCGCCCACGCGGCGCTCGACGCGCCCCGTGAGCGCAACGTCGGCCTCCACAGGGCTGAAGAACGAGGTGTTGCGCGACCCGAACCCGTCCGAGACGGCGGCGAGGACTCGCCACCACTCGGACTCGCGCGCGACCTCGACCGCCTGCGAGAAGTCCTGGTTGAAGACCTCGTTCGACACCGAGCGGTCCGCCACGAGCTGCGCCGACGATGAGACGTTCTCCTCGCGCAGGAAGGGCAACTTGAACTGCCCGGCGCGGACCGACCAGCCGTCGCCGAGCTTGTAGCGGAGCCACGACTCCTCGAGCTTGAACGTGCCATCACCGGTTCGGTCGAACGCGGCGACGATGCGGAATGAGAGGTCCTTCGAGAGCGTGGTGCCCGAGAAATTGATCTTGGTGCGCCGCGTCTCGAACCCGCCCGCGAAGTCGTGGTCGTCCGTCGCGTCGTCGGTGTCGCGGAAGTTGGCGATGTAGCGGAACTGCACCTGCCCGCCGACGCGCAGCCGGAACGCCGCGTCCTCGTCGTCCACGATCTCGAACGGCCCCGCAGCCGACGCCGCCGCGCCGGCCGAGAACAGTGCAGGTGACCGATCGAGTTCCACCGAGCTCGCGGCGTCGTTCGACGCGACCGCAGTCGATCCGACCACAACGACCACGACGGAAACGATTGATCGGGCGGACATGTTTATGCTCCGTGAATGTTGCGGGAAGTCGCACTATACGCCCGCGAGAGAAGAGAACGGCGGCTGTGGATAAGTCGCGGTTGCTCCCTGGAATCAATCAAAGAAGAACCGGCCGCCCCTCGCGGGACGGCCGGTCGTTCACAGAGCGATGCAGTCCGTCAGCAGCGGATCAGAAGACCAGCTGCATCTGGAGGCGGAGGGACACCTGGCCGTCGTCCGTGTCGGGGAGGAGGGTGGTGTAGGCGTTGGGAGCCGTCATGGCGACGGGGGTGTTCTCGGCGACCTCGTTGAGGAAGATCTGGATGTCGGCCGTGAACTTGGCGGCGTGGCTGCCCTCGACGAAGTAGTAGTTGGCGCCGAAGGTCAGGGTGTGGAAGTCCTCGTCGAAGCCCGGGCCGTAGCCGTCCTCGTCGGGGAAGACGGCGTCCCAGCGTCCGAACAACTCGAACTGCTCGGTCATGAACCAGCCGGCCTGGACCACGAAGCCGAAGTCATCCCAACTGTCCGCAGAGTCGGGATCGTTGTGCTGGCCGATGAAGGCGGCGAAGAAGTTCCAGCCGTCGCCCTCGATGGAGAGATCGACGGAGTAGAGGATGAGGTCCATCTCGGCGACGGCGACGGGGGCGCCGCCCGCGAAGGCGGCCGTGTCGCCGTAGTGCGACCAGTGGACGCCCGCGCCGAGCATGCCGGCGTAGTTCTCGGTGCTGCCGCGGAAACTGGTGAAGTCGTCGAACTGCTCCCAGTCGCCCGCCCACTTGATCTCGAGGCGGCCGGTCAGGCCGACATCGGACTCAGCAGGGCTGAAGAAGGAAGTGCTTCCGGTGCTCGGACCGTCGTTGGCCGAGAGCACGATGCCCCATGACTCGTCGCGGTAGTGGACCGCGATGCCCTGGGTGTAGCCCGGGCCGAAGACGGAGTGCGTCACCGAGCGATCGGCGGCCAGTTGGTAGGTGTCGGAGACGTTCCACTCGCGGAGGACCGGCACCTTGTACTGGCCCCACTTCAGCCCGACGCCGTTATCGAACTGGTAGTTGCCCCACGCCTCGAGCAGGTTGAACGAGCCGCCGTCGTCGCCCGTCTCGCCGTTGCCGAAGTCGCCGCGGATGTAGAAGGTGGTCTCGGGGTTGATGACGTTGCCCGAGAAGACGAGGTTGGCGCGGACGAGGTCGAACCCGTTGGCGAAGTCCTCGTCATCCGAGCCGACGGCGTCGTCGTCGCGGAAGTTCATGACGTACCGGAACTGGGTGTACCCGCCGATGTTCAGGCGGTAGTTGCCCGTCCCGTCGCCGATGTGGAACTGACCGTCGTGCCCGCCGCCCCCGTGCTGGAGGAGGCTGGTCCGGCTGCTCGCGTCGGCGAGCATCTCGGCCTGGTACGCACGGTCCTGATCGGCGGTCTGAGCCGACGCGACGCCGAACGCGTTCAGGCTCAGAGCCGCACCCGCGAGCAAAGCAAGCTTCTTCGACTGACTCATCTGAGACTCCTTGCTAGGGGTTTGGAACGCGTCGAATGCCTGCGTCCCGTAACCGAAAACTCTGTCCTTCGTTCTCACCGGCCCACGAGGCCGGATTCGCTGTCCGTCTTTCGCTCGATTGCGAGCGAGAAAGTTTCCCGCATGAGTGAGTGCTTACTCCCACGATTGGCGAGAACCACTCAACCGATCCACCCGAAGCCCCGAAAGACTTCCCCAACCCTCGTCATGCCCGAGCGGGGCATTCCGCACGGGACGCTAGTATTCACTCGCAACGGCCGGAAGTCTACTCGGCCTGATTAGCGATTGCAAACTCCTCCCGCTCTTCGTCCACCCGACCCCCCTTCCAACATCTTTTTCCTCCCCCTCCCGTCCCTTTCAGGGGGCGGCTCCCGCGATTTCTTCGCGCAAACACAACCCTTCCGAACGGGCCGACAGCCGCAGGGACCGCTACATTTCTCGGGCCATCCACTTCGTCCAGCCCACGCGAGTACAACCCTAAGTCGTTGTCGGGCAAATACATGCAGCCGAACAGGCACATCCTGATCGTCGAGGACGAACGCGACCTTGCCGAGTTGCTGGCCTTCAACCTCCGGAAGGCGGGTTATGAGACCACCACCGCCCACGACGGCCGCCAGGCCCTCAAGGCCTTGGCGGAGCGCAAACCCGACCTCATCCTCCTCGACCTCATGCTCCCGGAACTTTCCGGCACCGAGGTCGCCGGACGGGTCCGCACCAACGCCGCCACCGCCGCCACCCCCATCATCATGCTGACGGCCAAGGGGGAAGAAGTGGACCAGTTGGTCGGCCTCGCCGTCGGCGCGGACGACTACGTCACCAAGCCCTTCTCCACGAAGGTGCTCCTGGCCCGAATCGAGGTCGTCCTCCGCCGGGCCTCGGGCGCGGCTCCCACCACGAACGTCCTCCGCGCCGGCCCGCTGGAGATCGACACCGACGCCCACCGAGTCTCCTGTCGCGGCCGGCCGATCCACCTCACGGTGACCGAGTTCCGCCTGCTCAGCACGCTGGTGCAGTCCGAGGGTCGCGTCGTGTCGCGTGCGGGCCTGATCCGCCGCGCGATCGGGCCGGGAATCACCGTCACGCCCCGCACCATCGACGTCCACATCACCTCCATCCGCAAGAAACTGGGCGAGGACGGGGCGATGATCGAGACGGTGCGCGGCGTCGGCTACCGTTTCTCGACCGAGCCGCAGCGCGCGGAACCCTCCGCGACCGGCCCGGGAGCGGAACGGACGGGCTGACCGCATGACCCCCGAACGCCCGGCGCGACATCCCGCGTGGGCCTGGCTCGTCGTGGCGCTGACGCTGCTCATGGCGACATGGATCGCCGTGCCGATGGGCGCGCCGCCCTCGCTCATCGCCGCCCTCGCCTCGCTCGCCGCGCTCATCGCCACCGTCACCGCGGCATGGGGACTGCACGCCTCGGCCGCGGACCGCGCCGCCCGGGAAGATCGCTCGCGCGCCGACGAAACGAGCCTTCGCGAAGCGCGCGCACGCGGCGAGGCCCTGCGCACACTGCTTGACGCTCTCGACGAGCCGATCCTCGGCGTCGACGGCGCGGGCACCGTCGCGATCGCCAACCGGGCCGCGACCACCCTGCTCGCCACCGGCACGCGCTCGCTCGAAGGCCGCCCCGTTGAGGACCTTCTCCCCCAGCCCGAACTCGTATCGCTCGTGGCGAACGCGACGACGGGGCGAGCCGGGCGCGAGACGGTGCGCATCGCCGACGGCGACAGCGTGCGCATCTTCGAGGCCTTCGCCGCGCCCGCGAACCTCGGGCCGGAACCCGGCGCCACGCCCGGTGCGGTGCTCGCCCTGCGCGACGTGACCGAGCAGGCCGCGACCGTGCAACTCAAGACCGACTTCGTCGCCAACGCCTCGCACGAGTTGCGCACGCCGCTGGCCTCGATCCGCACCGCACTGGAGACACTGCGAGAGTTCGGCGACGAGGACCCGTCGATCCGCGAGCGCATGCTCCACCTCGCCGCGTCCAACGCCGCCCGGCTCGAGGAACTCGTCGCCGACCTGCTCGACCTGTCGCGCCTCGAATCGCCCGAAACGCCCGCGGCGGTCGAGCGGTGCGCCGCCTCGGACATCGTCCGCGCCCTCCGTGCCGACTTCGAGCAGGCCTGCGCCAAGCGCAACCTCACGCTCTCCTTCGAGTTCGATCCCGCGCTCGAGACCATGGAGACCGACCCGCGCCTGCTCACGCTCATCCTGCGGAACCTCATCGACAACGCCGTCAAGTTCGCCCACGAGGGCACGCCCGTCCGCGTCGTCGGCGGCATCGCGCCCAACGGCGGCGCGCGACACGCCGCACGCTTCGAAGTCATCGACCGCGGCATCGGCATCCCGCTCGCCCAGCAGCAACGGGTCTTCGAACGCTTCTACCAGGCCGACGCCGCAC
>DAOMNQ010000059.1:0-16938 GCA_035443945.1 Phycisphaerales bacterium
ATCGTCTCGCCCGCGTCCTCATTGACGAACTCCAGCGCGCCATAGCCGAGGGCGGCCCCGCCCATGCCCTCCAGGTCTGCCGCGACGCCGCGGAGTCCATCCGCATCGACGTCTCCGCGAGCGAGGGTGTCGATATCCGCCGGACCTCCCTCCGTGTTCGCAACCCCGCCAACGCTCCCGACTCGTGGGAGCGTGCGACGCTCGAATCATGGGCCGACCCCGCCGGCACGCCCGCCACGCGCTCAACGGTCGTCGAGTCCGCAGGCGTCGTCGAACTTCGATGGATGCGACCCATCATGCTCATCGACCTCTGCGTGAACTGCCACGGCGCTCCCGACCGCCTCGCACCCGGCGTCTCCGAAGCCCTCGCCCGCTTCTACCCGTACGACGAAGCCACAGGCTTCAACACCGGCGACCTCCGCGGCGGCTTCTCCGCCCGCGTCCCCCTCGACTGACCCAACTCCTCCCGGAACCGAGCACGAAGCGCGAGCGAGCGCCACCCCGCGTCCATCCGCCGCTCCGCCGCTCCGCTGCTCTGCCGCCCCACCTTCCCTCCCCCTTTCCCATATCATCCCCGCGCATGCCCCCCGGCCGATCCACTTCACGCTCCGTCACCGCCATCCTCGCGGCCGTGCTCGCCGCCCTCGGCGCGTGCGCAGGCCCCAGGCCAGACGAACCCGCCCAGGTCGCGCCCGCACCTGTCGTCCGCGGCGCGGAGAGCGGCATCGAAGTCGCCTGGTGGGTCGTCGATGACCGCGAGGGCGCCCTCGCCGCCGCCATCCGCGCCCATCTCGACCGACCCGTCCCGGCCCCGTCCGACCAGGTCCGCCTTTGGCGCGCCAACGGCCTGCATGTCTTCGCCCTGCCGCCGACCGCCGTCGAGGAAGTCCGCTCCGCCCTCCCGGTCCTCGGCCCCGTCCAGCGGCAGTGGCTCGGCCTCCTTTCCGAATGGGCCGAGGTCGTGAAAGGCCCCGAACTCGCCGCGGAGCGCGCCGCGGGTCTGGACTCCGGCGTCCTCCGCCTCGAACCCGGCCGACTCCGCATGCTCGCGCGATGCTGGACCGTCCCCGACCTCTCGCGAACCGTCGAATCGACCCCCGCGGCCCTCCTCCGACTCGAACTCATGCCCCAACTCGCCGAGCGCCGCCGCCGCGACGCCATCGCCCCCCTCGAGGGGCCGAGGCCGACCGGCGCGACCGACGCGGGCCTCACCTTCGCGCGGCTCACGCTGTCCATCACAGCCGACGGCGGCGACGCGATCGTGATCGTCGGCGCGCCCCCGGCGCACGATTGGACCCTCGCGTCGGCCCCCGAGCGTCCCGAGACGCCGCAGGACGCCGCCGTCATCTCGCCCTTCGGCCCGCCCCCCCCCGGCGCGCCCACCATCGGCGAACTCATGCTCACGGGCGCGCCCCTCACCTCCGCCGCCGAGACCACCCGCGTCGTTCTCGTCGTTCTGCCGCGCGTCGCCGAACGCTTCGAACTCATCCGAAACTGAGGCCGCCAGAATGAGCGCAACGATCCACGAGGGTGTCGCCGCCGATCCGGCCGGCGCGATCCGGCGGAGCCTCACATGGGACCGCTGATCGACGCCCTCTTCTTCGCCGCCGGACTCGTCCTCCTTGTCAAGAGCGCGGACTGGCTCGTCCTGGGAGGCGCGCTCATCGCCGAGGGACTCGGCGTCAGGCCGCTCGTCGTCGGACTCACCATCGTCGCCTTCGGAACCAGCGCGCCCGAACTCGCCGCGGGGATCGGTGCGGCCGCCAGAGACCACGGCGAGATCGTCATCGGCACCGTCGTCGGCTCCAACATCGCCAACGTCGCGCTCATCCTCGGCGTCGCCTCCCTCATCCGGCCCGTACCCTGCCGAAGGCCCGTCGTCGTCCGCGAGATGCCCATCATGCTCGCCGCCATCACCCTCGGCGCGGCCGCCATGCTCGGCGGCAGCGTCAACCGCTGGGAAGGAATCGCCCTCACCGCAGGCATCCTCGTCTACGTCGCACTCGCCTACCGCGTCGCACGCCGCGCCCCCGACCTCTTCGAGGCCGATGCCCCCAGACTCGGCCCCCCCCCCGAGGGCGGACTCCCACGCAAATGGTGGGCCAGGAACGCCGCACTCGTCCTGCTCGGCTCCGCCGGACTCGCACTCGGCGCGCACCTCCTCGTCACCGGCGCGGAGTCCATCGCACGATGGCTCGGCGTCTCCGAACTCGTCATCGGGCTCACCGTCGTCGCCATCGGCACCTCACTCCCCGAACTCTTCACCTCCGCTCGCGCGGCCATGACCAGCCACTCCGACATCGCCGTCGGCAACGTCGTCGGGTCCAACGTCTTCAACTCCCTCTGCGTCATGGGCGTCGCCTCCCTCGTCGCACCCCTCCCCGTTCCGGACGCCTCCGTCGTCCGCGACGTCCCCGTCATGCTCGGCGTCGCCGCACTCGCGCTCCTCCTCATGGCGCCCAGAAAGCGACTCACACGCCCGGCGGGACTCGTCCTCCTTTTCACCTACGCCGCCTACACCGCCGGACTCGTCATCGTCTCACTCCGCGCCTGACGCACGCCGCGCCGCACCAGCGCCCGAGACCGTCCGAATAACCGCACGACGCGCGACTGCGGGCGATCCCTCACGAACGCGCGCCCCGCGATCTCCCGCGTTCGCCGCACGGTCCCGGAATCTCGCTCGCCGCGGCCCGCCCGCAAACCGATGCTCTATTCCGGAGCGGCACCCACATGCTCAGAGTCCCCATCGCACTCGCACGCCCGGGCATGGAACTCGCCCTGCCCGTCTACCACCCCAAGCGCCCGGAGAGCGCGCTCCTCCGCGCCGGCGTCGTCCTCGAATCCCACGTCATCGAGCGCCTCCGCGAACTCCGCCTCCGCGAGATCTGGATCACCTACCCCAACCTCGACTTCCTCGCCGAGCACGTCAGCCCCACGCTCATCCAGGCGGGGCACGAGGTCACCACCTCCGTCGCGCCCGTCTTCGAGGCCGCCCGCGAGCACAAGCACGCGCGACTCGAGTATCCCGCCTACCGCCGCGCCGTCCAGTCCCTCCTCGAACGGCTCCTCGAAAGCCCGCGCGCCCGGCTCTTCATGCACGAACTCGGCTCCGCAGGCCCCCCCCCCATCCGACACGCCGGGAACGTCTGCCTCCTCTCGCTTCTCATGGGCATCAAACTCGAATCCTACCTCATGCGCGAGCGCTCACGCATCGACGCCGTCCTCGCACGCGACGTCTCCAGCCTCGGACTCGCCGGCCTCCTCCACGACCTCGGCATGCTCAAACTCGACGACGAGACCCTCGACCGCTGGAATCGCAACCAGGACGAATCCGACCCCGAATGGCAGGAGCACGTCCACGTCGGCTTCCGCATGGTCCAGGGCGAGATCGAGCCGTCCGCCGCCGCCGCCGTCCTCAACCACCACCAACGATTCGACGGCACCGGCTTCCCCGACCGCGCCACCTTCGACGGCCGCGGCACGCGCATCGCCGGCCACGACATCCACGTCTTCGCACGCATCCTCGCCGCCGCCGACCTCTTCGACCGCACGCGCAACCCCATGCACGCCCCGCGCGCCGAACTCAACCCCGCGCCGACCATCCCCATCGTCCGCGCCCTCAACCTCATGCTCTCCCCCCCCCGGTCGCGATGGATCGACCCCATCGTCCGCCAGGCGCTCATCGCCGTCGTCCCGCCCTACGCCCCGGGAACGCTCGTCACACTCAACGACGGCACGCGCTGCGTCGTCGCCGAGTGGACCCACCTCGACCCCTGCCGGCCCATCGTCCAGACCATCGGCGACCCCACCACGCACTTCGACGACGACGAGCCTGGCGAGCGCATCAACCTCCGCGACCGCCTCGACCTGTACGTCGCCGTCGCCGAAGGGCAGGACGTCGCAGCCGACAACTTCTTCCCCAGCCACGCCACCGAGTTCGACCTCGACCTCACCCTCCGCCGCCAGTACAACGCCGCCTGATACGAGCGAACCGTTCCCGCCGACCGCGCCTACTGTAATCAGGGGCCGCGTCGGCGCGTCTCGCGCGGACGCCAAATCCGGGAGGCGCCCACGTGCGAACGCTCAACCTCGCCCTCCTCCTCGCCGCCGTCGCGTCCGCGCCCGTCATCCTCATCGTCGCCGGTCCCGCCGCGCCCAGCCACCACGAGCCGGACTTCAGGGCCATCCGCATGACCAACGACACCACGCCGCGCTACTCAAAGAGCGCGCACGACCTCACCCCCCCCTCCCCCGAACGCATCAGGGAACTCGCCGCACGACTCACACCCGACGAGGCCCGCGTCATCCTCCGCAAGGGCACCGAGCCCGCCTTCTGCGGCAACCTCCTCGACAACAAGAAAGATGGCGTCTACCTCTGCCGCCTCTGCTCACTCCCCCTCTTCGCCTCCGACGCCAAGTTCAACAGCGGCACCGGCTGGCCCTCCTTCTTCAAGCCCGTCGATCCCGACCACGTCGCCACCGAACGCGACAACGCCCACGGCATGGTCCGCACCGAAATCCTCTGCGCACGCTGCGGCGGACACCTCGGCCACGTCTTCGACGACGCACCCCAAACCCCAACGGGCCTGCGCTTCTGCCTCAACTCCGCCTCACTCGAGTTCCACGAAAAAGGCGAAGAACTCCCCCCCGCCGCGCGACCCGTCCCCACCGAGACCGCCTACTTCGCCGGCGGCTGCTTCTGGGGCGTCGAAGACCGCTTCCAGCAGATCCCCGGCGTCATCGACGCCGTCAGCGGCTACCAGGGCGGCCACGTCGAGAAGCCCACCTACAAGCAGGTCTGCTCCGGCAACACCGGACACGCCGAGTCCGTCCGCGTCGTCTACGACCCCGCCCGCGTCGCCTACCGCGACCTCCTCGAATGGTTCTTCAGGCTCCACAATCCCACCACGCTCAACCGCCAAGGCCCCGACGTCGGCACCCAGTACCGCTCCGCCATCTTCGCAGCCGACGACCGCCAACTCGCCGAGGCACGCGCCTTCGTCGAAGCCCTCCAGCAGTCCGACAAGTACCGCAACCGCCGCATCGTCACCCAGATCGAGCCTGCAACGAAGTTCTGGGAGGCCGAGGAGTACCACCAGGACTACCACCTCAAGCACGGCGGCTCCTGCGCGCTCCCCGAAGACTGAAACACCGCGCCCCCCGAGCGCATAAACTCCCCCCGTGCTCGGGTAGCTCAGTAGGATAGAGCAGTCGTTTCCTAAACGACAGGTCGGCGGTTCGAGTCCGCCCCCGAGTGTTCAGCCCCCCCCCGATCGCCCCCGCGCCGCCATCGCACGCTCGTACGCCACCAGCGCCATCGCCGCCGGGAAGAACGCCTTCTCCCCAGCCGATCGCGACAGGTCCTCCAGCGACGCGTGCTTCCCCGCCTCAACCTCCTTCGTCAGGTCCACGATCACGTTGTCGAAAACCTGCACGATGCTCTCCCAGATCGAGTACTCCTCCTCCGTCCGCGGCAGGTACCGCGACACCCCGGGCACGTTCAGCGGCGGCACCACGTACCACTTCTCGTCCAGGTCCCGCTGCACCGCCAGACCCATCGGCGGCAGGATCGCCGCCCCGTCCCACGTCAACGCCGCCAACTCGTCGTGGATCGTCACCACACCCAGCCGCTCCTCGGACTCCGCCAGCCATCCGAACGGGTCCGCGAACACACGCTTCAACGCCCCGCCCATCTGCTCCTCGCGCGCCCGCCGATCCTCCCCGCGCCGCGGCGGCCCACCCATCCTCATCGAGAACCCGTCCAGCAGCGATGCCCCACGCCCCTCCTCCGCCGCCTCGCGCGCCTGCTTCGCCAGCGCCTCCACTTCCGCCGGATACCGCGCCTGCACCGCCACCCCCAACTCGTACAGGTGCTCCAGCATCAGCCCCACGCGCGCGTACACCCGACGCATCCCGTCCCCATCCGCGTACAGCAACTCCGACAGCCGACGCGCATCCCCGTTCTCCACCATCGCCTTCGCCGATCGGATCACCGCCTCCGGCGAAGACTGGTCATAGAACCGCGGCGGCGGCTCCCGCGTGAACCACCACGCCCCCACCAGCCCCACCACGAACACCACCACCCCCGCCGCCCCCCACCCAGCCAACACCCGTCCCACCGACTTCGGCTGCTTTGAGCCGAGGTCAGTGCCGCTCACGCCTAGCCCACGCTGCTCCGCCATGCCGTTCCTCCGATTCCACCAGCCCGAGCAACTCTACCGCCCGCCCATCCCCCAGTGGCACCGCCGACTACCCTTCCACATGCTCATCCGCCTCAACGGCCAACCCCACGAGGCCCCCGACGGCGCAACCCTCGCCGACCTCCTCCGCCGCCTCGACCTCGCCGGCAAGCCCGCCGCCGCCGAGGTCAACCGCACACTCGTCCCCAAGGCCGAGCACGCCTCACGACGCCTCACCGAGGGCGACGAAGTCGAACTCGTCACCCTCGTCGGCGGCGGCTGACCACGAGCAACCAACATGACCAACCACCCAACCACCCACCGTGCCACCGACCGTGCCACCGACCTCGGCTGCTCTGAGCCGAGGTCGGTGCCCCCCCCTCCCACATCTCACCCCGAACCCGGCCTCCACCCCCTCACCATCGCAGGCCGCTCCGTCCGCTCCCGCCTCTTCGTCGGCACCGGCAAGTACCCCGACTTCCCCACCATGCAGGCCGCCCTCGACGCCTCCGGATGCGACGTCGTCACCGTCGCCGTCCGACGCGAGCGCCTCTACAACGACCGCGGCCAGTCCCTCCTCGACTTCATCGACCTCGACCGCTACCTCATTCTCCCCAACACCGCCGGATGCTTCTCCGCCGCCGACGCCGTCCGCGTCGCCCGCCTCGGCCGCGAACTCCTCGAACAACTCAACAACCCCGGCGCGGGCTGGGTCAAACTCGAAGTCCTCGGCGACCGCAAGACACTCCTCCCCGACCCCGTCGGCACCCTCGAAGCCACGCGCGAACTCGTCGCCGACGGCTTCAACGTCCTCTGCTACACCAGCGACGACCCCATCTCCGCCGAACGCATCAAGTCCGCCGGCGCGGCCAGCGTCATGCCCGCAGGCTCACCCATCGGCTCGGGCCAGGGCGTCCTCAACCCCAGCAACATCGTCCTCTGCCTCGAACTCCTCAAGCAGGGCGACCCCGACTACCCCGTCATCGTCGACGCCGGCGTCGGCGCGGCCAGCGACACCGCCATCGCCATGGAACTCGGCGCGGACGGCGTCCTCCTCAACACCGCCATCGCCCACGCCCGCGACCCCGTCACCATGGCCCACGCCATGCGCAAAGCCACAGAAGCCGGCCGCCAGTCCTACCTCGCAGGCCGCATCCCCAAAAAACGCTACGCCACCGCCAGCAGCCCCCTCGAAGGCGCCATCTCCTACATCCCCGGCGAGTGAGCGAGGCCCTTCCAATCACTGGTGGCACAGGCGTCCCGCCTGTGCGGCGTCCACCCGCACAGCGCACGCCCATCCCCCAGCACTCCAAGCCGCGGGCTTCTGCCCGCGCTCAGGTGCGCCGTAATCCTCCGCGCGCAAGCCACCGGCAACCAACCCCCACGCGCTGCTCCTCGCTTTCCTGCCTCGCCGCCCTGAGCCTCTGCGCGAGATACCCGCATCGCATAGCATCCACAGTTCATGGGCGAGCCTACAGACGACACACGTCCTCAGAAGCAGGTCGGCGCTTCTTCCCCACCAGCCCCACCTCGCCCGTATGGACATCCCTCGGACAAGCCGTGGCCGCCCACTGTTCGAGAGTATCCCGCTGACCACTGCGCCCGGCGTATCGAGTCCGAGAGTTCTTTTAATGCAGATTGGGCTCGCGAGGACTTTGGCGACGCCTTCGTTGACTCCTTGATCCGAGGTCAGGGTGGCTTTAGAGGCGACTGGTGGCTCCTCTCCCTTTTGAAGCGCATGACCGAAGCGGCTGCAATTGACGATCCATCCGGCTCTAATCCTGACAGATTCGCCTACTTGACGCATGTGCTTGAATCCTTGCCGCGCGGTACCTTGGTGCACCTGGCAGGGGTAAGCCTTGGTTACACGAACTGCCGATATATACGACTTCAACGTGCGATTCTCGATAACGCCAGTTTGTACAAATGCAACTTTGATCATGCTAGCCTCAACGCCGCGTCTCTCAAACATGCCTGGTGCGAATACACAACGTTCACGCACGCGTGTCTCAATTCAGCACAACTGCAGAATGCAGGTCTTGAACAAGCAGATCTGTGCGACGCTCAACTCCAGAACGTTCGGCTCGACAACGCCAAACTGGAAGGTGCAAAAGCAAGACGAGCGCAAATGTACAGCGCCACTATGACCGACGCCATCGTGTGGGCGGATCTTGAAGGTGCTGACCTTTCAGAGGCGCATCTACAGCGAGCCAATCTTGATGGTGGGCGGCTGACTAACTGCATCTTGAGCAACGCGGATCTAACGAATGCAAAGCTGAGCGGCGCTCACCTCAATGGCGCATATCTCGATGGCGCTTGTCTCAGGAACGCAACGCTCACGAGGGCAAAGCTGAACATGGCCTATCTCCGTCATGCGAACCTCGATGGTGCGGATGTCCGCGGCGCGTCTGGCTTGCTACTCGATGAGAATCAGGAGGATCGGTTGCTCATCGAGCCTGCGGCGAAAGACCCTTGGAGCGTGCTGCGACGAACGTACACCGGTCCACGTTTCTTCGTCCATCTTCTGATGCTCATCGCATTCCTGCTCCCCTTTGCAGCCTGTACTATCCATCTGTCCGCCCTGTCTGATGCGCATCGCGCGATTCAGAGCGCCATTGCCAACGCGAGCGACCTCAATGGCAGCAGCATGCAAATCCAGATGAACTCGATACTCGCTGGCTTTGAGGCGTCGCACAGGCCGGTGCATGCGATCTTGGTCCTTGTCGGATGGACGGACGGGTGGCTGTATTGTCTGCTCACGATTACACTTGTAGCGTACAATGTCATGCGGTACTATCTGACGCGACGCGTATCAGATCTGCGCGACGCCGAGGAACGAGCGCGTATCTCTCCGGCATTGATAGAGTACTATGGAGTCTGCCACCCCCTCTCTAAGAAGTGCGGGTGGCGGAGCATGCTTGACGAATGGCGGGATCGTTGCGCCATTTGGAGGCGTGCACCTGCTTCGGACGATCGCAACGCTGCAATCAAGTGCGAAACTGGGGAGTCCCGTTGGCGTTTTCGCGTCAGACGACTGGTCTTGCTGTCGCCAGTCTGCATCATAGGCTTGGTGCGCATTCACAGAGCGATGCGTGTCTTGTTCTGGATAGCAGTTCTCTCGTTCGCATTCCATGCGGCTCGCTGGATGATGACGACTTGGGTCTGGTTGCCCATTCGGTCAAGCGACGGCGCGTAGCACCGAGTCCCTCGCGGCAGCGCCGGTCGCTACATTTGGGGAGATGGTGAAGCGCCCTCAAAGACCTGACTGGTCCAGTCGAGGCGGATCACTCCCCTCCCCCCCTCACATCCCCTCATCCCCCGAAGGCCCATACACCGCCGGCACCGCCACCCCGACCATCCGGTAGTACGCCGTCAGGATCGCCCGGTGGTGGATCGTGTGGCTCACGACCCACATCCGGAACGCCGCCGCGCGCGGCATTTCGAACAGCGTCTTCCCCGTCTCCTTGAACTGCCACGTCTCGCCCACCGACGAATCCTTGAACCCCTTGAGCGCCCGCACCGCCGCGGCCACGTTCGCATCAAACAACGCCAGCAACTCGACCCGCGTCCGCAACTCCGGCGTCCGGTACGGGTCGCTGCCCGTCGGGTTCATGTCGAAGAACGGCTCCGTCAGGATGTTCGCCGCCCACCCCGGAATCTCCGCCAGGTGGTTCGCGTTCCACCCGATCGTGTTCGACTTCTCGCACGGCTTCCAGTCCAGCCGATCCTCCGGCACGCGCTCCAGCACCCGCCGCGTCACCGCCATCTCCCGCTCAAACTCCGGCAGCGTCAACTCTGCGTACGTCATCCTCTCTCCTTTCACGCGCACACCGCGCGACAGCCGCAAGCATACCCCGATCCCACGCTACCCACGAGGCGCCCCCAGACAGAGTACGAAGCGCAAGCAAGTGCCACTCCCCGCCTACCGCGAATCCCCGCTCTCTCCCTCGATGTCCACTGTCCGCTGTCGTGCAGCGCCGCCCCCGCCCGCTATTCTCACCCCCGGTGCCCGCACGATTCCCCATCACCCCCATCACCTTTATCACCGCGGCCGTTCTCGCCGCGCACGCCCCCCGCGCCGCGCACGCCCAGCAGGGCGACCAGCCCGGCGAACGCCAGCCCGAACTTCCGCCCGAACTCGACGTCCCACCCGCGCCCGTCCTCTCACCCGAGGACGCCCTCGCGACCTTCGCCATCCAGCCCGGCTTCCGCGTCGAACTCGCCGCCGCAGAACCCCTCATCGAGGACCCCGTCGCCGCCGCCTTCGACGCCCGCGGCCGCCTCTGGGTCGTCGAGATGCGCTCCTACATGCCCGACCCCGACGGCACAGGCGAACGCACGCCCGTCTCCCGCGTCGTCATCCTCGAAGACACCGACCGCGACGGCCGCTTCGACCACGCCACCACCTTCCTCGACGGCCTCGTCCTCCCCCGCGCCGTCCTGCCCGTGCGCGACGGCGCGCTCATCATCGCCCCCCCCCGACTCATCTTCGCCCGAGACACCACCGGCGACGCCCGCGCCGACGACGTGCAAACCCTCCTCGAAGGCTTCGGCGGCCTCGACAACGTCGAGCACGCCGCCAACGGCCTCCTCCCCGGACTCGACAACTGGATCCACCTCTCGCAGCACAACACCGAACTCCGCTTCGACGCCGAGCGCATCATCACCCGCCGCACGCCCGCCCACGGCCAGTGGGGCATCGCGCACGACGACCTCGGCCGCCTCTACTACACACCCAACTCCGAGGCCCTCCGCACCGACCGCTTCCCCAAGCACTACGCCTCCCGAAACCCCGCCCTCCGCCGCCTCCTCGGCGTCGACGAACCGACCACCAGCGACCACCGCACGTGGCCCGCCCGCGTCACCCCCGGCGTCAACCGCGGCTACCGGTCCGAAACCCTCGACGACGACTTCCGCCTCCGCAATCTCACCGCCGCCTGCGGCACGCACATCTACCGCGACACCATCCTCGGCCCGGACTTCCTCGGCAACGCCTTCATCTGCGAACCCGCCGGCAACCTCGTCAAGCGATACACACTCGCCGACGACGGCAACGCCGTGCGCGCACGACAGGCCTACGAACACGCCGAGTTCCTCACATCCACCGACGAACGCTTCAGACCCGTCTGGGCGCTCACCGGCCCCGATGGCGCGCTCTACGTCGTCGACTTCTACCGCGGCATCATCCAGCACCGCATCTACATGACCACATGGCTCCGACGCCAGGTCGAAGGCCGCGCCCTCGACCAGCCCATCGGACTCGGCCGCATCTGGCGCATCGTCCCCGACAACGCCCCCCTCCGAGACGACCCCCCCCCGTACGACGCCGACGACACCGCGCTCGCCGTCATGCTCGCCCACCCCGCCGGCTGGTGGCGCGACGCCGCCCAACGCCTCCTCGTCGAACGCAACGCAACCTCACAAGCGCCCGCCATCCGCGAACTCGCGCAATCCGGCGACGACCCCCGCGCCCGCCTCCACGCCCTCTGGACACTCGAAGGCCTCGACCTTCTGACGCTCGCCGACGCACAGCGCGCCGCCCGCGACCCCGACCCCGCCGTCCGCGCCGCCGCCGCCGGACTCGCCGAACCCTTCCTCGCAGACCCCGCCGCGCACGACCTCCTCCGCGCCCTCGCCGCCGACCCTGCCCGAGACGTGCGCATACAGGCCGTCCTCTCCATGGGCGAAGCCCCCGCGCCCGCGCGCCTGGCCCTGCTCGCCCTAGCCGCCACCGCCCTCGGCGACGACCACCACGTCCGCACCGCCGTCGCCAGCGGCCTGCCCGGCCTCGAACTCCCCTTCATGCGCGCCATGCTCGACTCCGGAGCATGGTCCCTCGACTCGAAGCCCGCCCGCGAGATGGTCGCCGAACTCGCCGAGTGCGTCCTGCGATCGAACTCCCGCGAAGCCCTGCGCGGCCTGCTCGAACTCGCCGTCGCCGAGTCCGCCCGCACGCGCTGGTTCGCCGAGGCCGCGCTGGCCCACCTCGTCGAGTCCGCGCGCCTGCGCTCCGACCGCCCGCGCGCCCTGGACCTCGACCGCGACCCGGCCGGCTGGTCGGCCCTCGCCGACGGCGGCGCGATCGGCGTCTCGCCGCTGGCCCGGACCATCGACCCGCACCTGCGCTGGCCCGGTCGCGCCGACTCCCGCGCGCCCGCCCCGCTCGCCGGCGACGCGCTCCGCCTCTTCCAGCGCGGGCGCGCCCTCTACGCCGCCTGCGCCGTCTGCCACCAGCCCGACGGCCTCGGCGTGCCGCGACAGTTCCCGCCCCTCGCCGGCGCGGACCTCGTCCTCGGCGACCCGGCGACGCTGGCGAAGATCATGCTGCACGGCATGGACGGCCCGGTCGAGCGCGACGGCGTCGAGTACGACGGCCTCATGCCCCGCGCGCCCTGGGACGACGCCGAGAGCATCGCCGCCGTGATGACCTACATCCGGCGCGCCTGGGGCAACGAGGCCGCGCCCGTCGAGCCATCGCTCGTCGAGCGGGTCCGCGCGCGCCACGCCGGGCGCGAGGCGGCCTGGACGGAGGAGGAGTTGCAAGGCGAATAGACTTGGACGAACCGTGGAGGAGCCGCCATGACCGCCGCGACAGCGCACCCGTTCGACGCCCGCACCGACGAGACGCTCGAGATGCTCCGCCGCACGGGGCAGTACAAACGGCTGCAGACCATCCGCTCGCCGATGGACGCCGTCGTGCGGATGCGCACCGAGGACGGCGGCACCCGCGAGTGCCTGTGCTTCTGCTCGAACAACTACCTGGGCCTGGCCAACCACCCCGAGGTCGTCGAGGCCGGAATCAAGGCGCTGCGGGACTACGGCGCGGGGACGGCGTCGGTGCGGTTCATCTGCGGCACGTTCGAGCCGCACGAGCGGCTGGAGGCGACGATCGCCCGGTACATGGGCACCGAGTCGGCGTACACCTTCGTCTCGTGCTGGAACGCGACCGAGGCGCTCTTCCCGACGTTCTGCGAGAGCGGCGACGTCATCATCTCGGACGAACTGAACCACGCCTGCATCATCGACGCGATCCGCCTGACGCCGCAGATCAAGAAGGGCGTCCACAAGGCCGTCTTCAGGCACGGCGACCTGGACGCGCTCGAGCAGCGGCTGGTCGAGGCGCAGCAGAACGAGGAGATCACGGGGCAGGCATGGGTCGTTACCGACGGCGTGTTCAGCATGGAGGGGGACGTCGCCAACCTGCCCGAGATCCGCGCCCTGTGCGACAAGTACGACGCGCTGCTGGTGGTGGACGACTCGCACGGGCACGGCGTGATGGGGACGCTCGGACGCGGGACGCACGAGCACTTCGGGATGGTCGACCCGCTCGGCAAGGGCGCGGCGCACGCGCGCGATGCCGCTCATCCGGTGACGGAGTGCCTGCGCGAGTCCGTCGCGCCCGGGCGCGTGGACTACTTCACGGGCACGCTGGGCAAGGCGCTGGGCGGCGGGGCGGGCGGGTTCATCGCCGGCCCGCGGCGGGGGATCGAACTCGTTGTTCAGCGGGGGCGGCCGACGCTGTTCTCGAACGCCCTGCCGGTGACGGTCGCGGCGTCGGCGAACGCGGCCATCGAGGTGCTGCTGCGCGAGCCGGAGCGCGTGGCTCGCCTGCGCGAGAACGTGGCGTACGCCCGCGCCAGGATCGGCGAGGCGGGCTTTGAGGTGCTCGACTCGCCGACGGCCATCTGCCCCATCATCGTCCACGACACCGCCAAGGCCATCGCTATGAGCAAGCGGCTGCTGGAGATGGGCGTCTTCGTGATCGGCTTCGGCTACCCGGTCGTGCCCGAAGGCCACGCGCGGCTGCGGGTGCAGATCTCGGCGGCCCACACGAACGAGCACATCGATGCGCTGGTTGAGGCGCTGAAGAAACTGTAAGCGGATTCACCACAGAGGCACAGAGGGCACAGAGAGAAGGCAGTGTTGCCACAGATGGACACGGATGAACACAGATATGAAACAGAATCTTGGATAGGACGAGCGGGGACTCGCGTGCATCTGATTGCATCTTCCATCCGTTCTTTCCCATCCGTGTCCATCTGTGTTCATCTGTGGCACGTTTCATTCTCGGTGTTCTCTGTGTCTCTGTGGTGAGCACTCTTATGCCCGGCGAGCACTCAGCCTGCGTCATCGTTTCCATCGGCGACGAGTTGACGCTGGGGCAGTCGCTGGACACGAACTCGCGGTGGCTCTCGGCGCGGCTGCTGGAGTGCGGGATCGTGACGGCGCGGCACGCGACGGTGCCGGACGACGCTGGGGCGATCGAGCGGGCGGTGCGCGAGGCCGCCGCGGATGCGCCGCTGGTGATCTCGACGGGCGGGCTTGGGCCGACGGAGGACGACCTGACGCGCATCGCGCTCGCGGCGGCCTTGGGGGATGGACTGGTCGAGGACGCCGATGCGTTGCGGGCGATCGAGGGGTGGTACGCGGCGCGCGGGGCGCGGATGCCGGCGACGAACCGGGTGCAGGCTCGGCGGCCGCGCGGAGCGTCCTGCCTGCCGAACGCGCACGGGACCGCGCCGGGGCTGCGTGCGCGGCTGGGCGGGGCGGACGTGTTCTGCCTGCCGGGACCGCCGCGGGAGATGGGGCCGATGTTTGAGTTGTGCGTGCTCCCCGCGCTGCGCCTGCCGACGGGGCGGGTGGTGCGGACGGGCGCGCTGCCGACATTCTGTTACGGCGAGTCGCGGGTGGCGGAACTGCTGGGCAACCTGATGCGTCGCGGGCGCAACCCGCTGGTGGGGACGACGGCGTCGGTCGGCGTGGTGACGGTGCGGCTGCGCTACGAGGGGGGGGCGAGCGGAGCCGAGGATGCGCTGGCGGAAACAGAGCGGGCGGTGCGGGCTGCGCTGGGCGCGGCCGTGCTGACGCCGGAGGATGAGGCGCGCGAGCGCACGCTGGCGGAGGTCGTGCTGGACCTGCTGAAGGAACGCGGTGAGACGCTGGCGGTGGCGGAGAGTTGCACGGGCGGGCTGCTGGGGGCGATGCTGACGGAGGTTCCGGGGTCGTCTGCGGCGTTCGCGGGCGGGTGGATCACGTACACGAACGCGATGAAGCACGCGGAACTGGGCGTGCCGGACCGGTTCGTGCCGGATGCGGCGGATGCGCGCGCGCCGGGGGCGGTGAGCGAGGAGACAGCGCGGGCGATGGCGCTGGGCTGCCGCGAGCGGGCGCGGTTCGTGCTGCGCGGGGCGGCGGGGGTGGACCATGCGCTGGCGATCACGGGCGTGGCGGGTCCGGATGGGGGGACGGGGGCGAAGCCCGTGGGGACGGTGTGGGTCTGCCGCGCGAGCCGTGATGGGACGGTCGATGCGCGGCGGTTCCTGTTCCGTGGGGGTCGAGACGCGGTGCGGATGTGGTCGGCGATGAGCGCGCTTGGGATGCTGCGGCTGAAGTTGCTGGGGACGGACATGGAGTTGTTGGGGGAGATGGAGCGGGGGGAGGGGTGAGGAGATAGCAAATGGGAAAGCAGGGGAGAGGGGCGAGGGTGAATGAGGCAAGGGAAGTGGGAAGGGGAGGGGAGGTGAACGGAAGAGAGGCATCGAGGGACGGGGCATCGAGGCATGAGTCATACGGATTTCGGGAAGTCCTTGCGGGTTGGAAAAAGGGAGAGCAACGGAGCCGCCACGGAGTGGCGTGGTACCCGTCGGACGGTGATCGTCAGTTCTGATGCGGTTCGGCGGTGACTTGGCCGGTTGTGGTGTCGATGACGGGGCGGCCCCCGCCGAAATCGCGCACAGGCGGGACGCCTGTGGCACTGAAGTCGTCGCGCCTGCAGGCGGCCAGGACACCGGGGGCACCGGATGACGGCCGCTTATGGCTGCTGCGGTCAAGCCCTGACCAGGTTCACGGGCCACCCGTGCACCGGGCCCGGCCGCCTGCGGGGGCGACGCTGGGTGATGGTATGCGGCGAGCGGGGCCGGGGTAGGATGGTGGCGTGACCGGGTTGCACGAGTTGTCGCCGGCGGAGGTCGCGGCGCGTCACCGTTCGCGGATGGTGAACGCGGTGCGGATGACGTTCTTCGTGCTGCTGCTGACGGTGACGCTGCTGAACGTGATCAGCGTGAGCGAGCGTGCCGGGGGGGCGGGGGCCGGGCAGGCGGGGTGGCTGGCGGAGCGGTGGTATCTCCCGCTGTCGGCGGCGGTGGCGTTGTTCGTGGTGTTCCTGGCGGTGGACCTGCTGACGCCGCGGAAGAAGATCGCGACGCTGTCGGCGGTGGTGTTCGGGCTGATGGCGGGGATGCTTGCGACGATCGCGTTCGGGTTCGTGATCGACCTGGTGGCGGAGTCGTGGGACTTCGCGGAGCCGAAGGAGATCGTGGGGACGATCAAGGTGCTGGTGGGGGTTTCGCTGTGCTACCTGGGCATCTCGACGGTGCTGCAGACGCAGGACGACTTCCGGCTGGTGATCCCGTACGTCGAGTTTGCGAAGCAGATGCGGGGGACGCGGCCGCTGCTGCTGGACACGTCCGCGCTGATCGACGGTCGGGTGGTGGAGGTTGCGGGGACGGGGTTCGTGCAGGCGCCGGCGCTGATCCCGCAGTTTGTGGTGCAGGAGTTGCAGACACTGGCGGACTCGCGCGATGGGATGAAGCGGGCGCGCGGTCGGCGCGGGCTGGAGGTGGTGGCGAAGTTGCAGCGCAGCCCGCTGGTGGACGTGAGCATCGACGAGGCGCCGGTACCGGGGATGGGCGTGGACCAGATGCTCGTGGAGCGGGCGCGGCAGTTGCCGGCGGTGATCGTGACGACGGACACGGGGTTG
>DAOMNQ010000060.1:0-16803 GCA_035443945.1 Phycisphaerales bacterium
CCAGCAGCACGGGCGTGGGGAACGAGGCCTTGCCCTCGTGCGGGAGGTAGAGCATGAGGCAGGAGTCGGGGATGAGTTCGGCGGCGACACGCCCGATGAGGGCGTAGGGGTCGTCGGTCTCGCCGCCAGCGAAATCGACGCTGAGCCACGCGCGGTGTGCGGCATAGGCCTCGGCGAAGTCGGCGCGTTCCATCTTCGCCGCGGTGGCGGCGGGGTCGCCCTCGTAGGTCGTGTACGAGACGACGATGAAGTAGTGCGCGCGGCCGACGGCCAGGACGTACCCGTCCGCGCCGGTTCTGAGGTTCGCGGCCCACGGCGGGGGGGGCATCGAGGAGACGAACTGGACGGACGGCGCTTCGAGGGGCAATGCGCGGCGGACGGCGTCCAGGATGCCCGGCGCGCCGAGCGCGGGCTTCTCGGGCAGGAGCATGACGAGCGAGACGGGGCCGCGATCGCCGCTGATCAGCCTGCCCAGGCCCGGGACCTTGCGGAGCAATCGCTTGAGCATCACGCGCCTCCTCCATCGCCGAGGACCTTGGGGACGCGGATGAACGGGCCGAAGGACTCGGGGGCGAGCCGGGCGACGGTTTCGGGTTGGAGCGTGGCGCCGGGCACGTCGTCGTCGAGGCGGTTCACCTCGCCGCCGACGTGCGTGAGCGGATCGACACCCTCGAGGTCGAGCGCGGCGAGCCGCTCGACGTAGCCGAGGACGGCGTCGAGGCGTGCGGCGGCACGGGCGATCTGATCGTCCGGCACGTCGAGCCGAGCGAGACGCGCGACCTTGCGGACTTCATCGGGGCTGAGGCGAGGGGCGTCGGCCATGCGGGCAGTGTACGCGGGGGCACAATCAAAGGAATGCGCGGATACGAGCCCCGTGCGGAAGCACGGGCGATGGTGCGGAGATCACCGAGCGGGCACAGGCGGGACGCCTGTGCCACCGTTGCCGTTCTTCGCCACGCGTTTGACGGCCTGGTTGGCGATGTAGCCGATGATGGCGATGACGGCGATCGCGAGGACGATGCCGCTGACGATCATCCAGACGGGGCGGGTCTGCTCGCGATCGGTGAGGTCCTGGATCTGCGTGGCGACGTAGACGGCCGCGGCGGTGCGGGGGGCCATGCCGAGGGCGGTGCCGATGAGGAAGGCGCGTTTGCCGACGCCGGTGGTTGCCATCACGAAGTTGGTGATGGCGAAGGGGGAGTTGGGCGGGACGCGCAGGAGGGCGACGATGCCGAGCGTGCGCCAGAAGCCGTGGCCGATGAGGGCCTCGCGCACGGCCCGGGCCTTGCGGTTCTCTTCGATGAGTCGTTCGACGCGGTCACGCGAGGCGGTGCGGGCGACGACGTAGCCGACCGCCGACGCGCCGACGAAGCCCGCGAGCGCGCCCGGGAATCCCAGCGCGAACCCGAAGGCCCACCCCGCGAGGATGGCCTGCGAGTAGGTGGGGAGGACGCCGAAGCCCGCGCTGAAGATGAAGATGGCGATGTAGAGGGCGTAGCCGAGGGCCTGGTGGTGCGTGAGCCAGTCGGCGATGGTGTTGATGTTCGCCAGCAGCAGGAACCCGCCGAGCGGGGGCATGATGAGCCACGCGACGCCGAGCCAGCCGGCGGGGCCCATGCGCCGGAAGACCTCGCCGGCGCGCAGTTTCGGCTCGTGGTCGGTCGGCGTCGGCGCGGCAGTGTCGGCGGGCTTCGCTCCGTCGTCGGGCATGGGCGAAGCATACGGCCCGCGCGCCGCTCAGCCCTCCGAGCCGAGGCCGGCGATGGTCATCTGGCGGTCGTATTCGAGGCGGAACGTGTACTCGAAGGCAGCGGCGTCCGGGCCGGTCGCGCCGGCGGGGGCGGGGGCGTCCCAGCGGAGCAGGCCGTGCTTGCGTTCGTCGCGCCGGTAGGCGGCGTCGTTGCTCAAAGCGTCCTCGCCCTTCAGGAGTGTGATCTTGACCTCGTTGCCGCGCGTGGCGGGGAGGCGGTCGACGAGGCGGACGTCGGCGGGGCGCGGGCCGTAGTTCTCGAGGGTGAGCCGGTAGGCGAGTTCGACGATGCGGTTGCCGCCCTGGACCTGCTCGGTCTTCTCGACGAGTTCCCGCGAGGCGCGCAGCGACGCGTCGATGCCGAAGCCGAGGGTGAACGACTCGCCCGAGGCGATGAGCGGAATCTCATCGTGCCCGACGAATCGACCGGCGACGTAGGTGGAGACGGGGCCGGGGAGGAGCGCCATGTCGCTGGTGTTCACGAGGCGCGCCTCGTCGTAGACCTGCGACGTGAGGACGGGTGCGGCGAGTTTGTAGAACTCGGCGGGCATGGTGAGGGCGGCGATCTGCACGCCCTGGCGGTCGGCGCGGCTGGGGAGGCTCGTGCGCCCGCGCACGGCGTAGGTGACGCTGAGTTGGTCCTCGGGGCGGACGGCGGGACGCTCAGGCTTCCGGGCGACATTGCCGCGGCCGAGCACGTCGAGCAGTTGCATGTCGCCGGCGACGCGGTTCAGTTCTTCGTCGAACCGCTGGCGGGCGCGGGCGGCGTCGGCGTCGGCGGGCGCGATGACGGCGTAGCCGGCGAAGTCGTTTCGTCGCTGCTCGATCTCGGCGCGCTTGGCGTAGAGGCCCTCGCGGGCGTCGAGGAACTCGCCGAGCATCTGCTGCTGCGCGGCGGCCTGCGGGGCGGCGAGAGGGATGAGCGAGACCGTCATCGCGCTGAGCGTCGGGGCGCGGGCGACGAGCGATGGTGTGGCGGTCGAGAGCGTCATCGCGACGTCGCCCCAGTCCTCGCCGCTGGTCTGCTGGATGGCGGCGAAGTACTCGACGACGACCGTGCCGAAGTTCTCGTCGGTGCGCACGGTGTAGGACGGCTCCCAGGTCGCGTTGGCGACGACGTAGCGCAGGCGCAGTTCGCCCGGGTCGGGGGCGGTGACGTTGGCGAGCACGACGGCCTCGCGGGCGGTCGTCGCGCCGCGACCGGCGAGCAGCGCGCGCTCACGCTGCAGCACGCGCACCTCCTCGGCGATGGCGCGGGCCTCCTCGGCCTGCTCGAGTTGCTCGCGCGAGAGGCGGGCGCGCTCGGCGAAGATGAACTCCGAGAGCGAGCGGATCGTCTCGGCGTTCAGCACGCCGCTGCGGAGTTCGGCCGTCGCCGTCGCGCCGGCGAACTGCTCGAGCGAGGCGAGGTAGGCGTGCTGCTGCAGGGCGAGGGCGGCCCGCTGCTGGTTGGCCCGCTCGCGGCGCTGGGCGTCGGCGATGCGGTCGTCGATGGCGCGGACTTCCTCGCGCACGTCGTGCTCGACGGGACGCACGCGGTACCGGATCGAGCGCACCTCGACGCCCGCGGCGGCGTCGGCGAAGAGGCTCTCAGGGACGATCGCGTCGGGCAGGTTCGTGACGATGATCTCGCGCAGGCCCTGGCCCGGGCCGGCGTCCACGGCACGGGCGACGAGGGCGCGCCCGCGGTAGACGGTGACCTCGTCGATGCGTCCGGTGGTCTCGCGGCTCTGCTGGCCCCAGGCGCACCCGGCCGTGAGCACGAGGCAGGCCGCGCCGATCGTCCGCCGATGGATGCTGTTCATCGCTTCGCTCCCGCGTGTGCGTCGGTTGTGACGCATCCACGGTACGGGCGGGGGGGCGTTGCGCGCGCAACGCCCGCGCAACGGCCGTCGTGGGTACAGGATTGACCGGAGATCGGCGTTTGGTACGATGGCCTTCGTGGCGGCGCGGCCGCCCGTGAGATGCACCACGCCGGGCGGCAGCCCGACGCCGGAGCCTTCCGATGCTGCCCAAGCCCCCTCCGCGGGAGCCGCCGCTCGGTTTCCTGTACATCCCGCCGTTCCGCGTGCAGGGGTCGTCCGTCGCGGGCGAGTCGACCTGCGTGCAGATTCCCGAACTCGACGTGTGCTTCGACATGGGCGCGTGCCCGCGTCCGATGCTGGCGAGCCGGTTCGTGGCGATCTCGCACGGGCACATGGACCACGTCGGCGGGCTGGCGTACTACTGCTCGCAGCGACGGTTCCAGGGGATGGGGACCGGCACCATCGTCTGCGACGAACGCCTCGCCCCGGCCGTGCACAAGATGATGGCCGGGTTCGTCGAGATCGAGCAGCAGCGCACGCCCTACGAGGTCGTCGCGCTGGCCGACGGCGGGCAGGTCGAGATCAAGAACAACGTCTTCCTCCGCGGGTTCCACACCGAGCACACTTCGCCCTCGATGGGCTACTCGGTCGTCGAGCGGCGGAGCAAACTCCGCCCCGAGTTCACCGACTACCCGCAGGAGAAACTGCGCGAACTGCGCGAGCGCGGCGTGGAGATCACGCGGACCCTGGAGATCCCGCTGATCGCGTACCTGGGCGACACCGCGCCCGGGCCGCACCTCGTGCGTGAGGACGTGCGCAAGGCGAAGATCATCATCACGGAGTGCACGTTCTTCGACGCGGACCACCGCGAGCGGGCCACGGTGGGCAAGCACCTGCACCTCGAGGACGTGGCGGAGTGGCTGCGCGTGTGCGAGTGCGAGGCGATGGTGGTGGTGCACGTCTCGCGGCGGACGCACCTGGGCGAGGCGTCGTCGCGTCTCGCGGAGCGGCTGGGGCCGGAGCAGGCGTCGCGGGTCCACTTCCTGATGGACCACCGCGCGGCCCGGGCGCGCTACGAGCGGCAGTTGCTGGAGGCGGGAGTGGAGCCCGACCCGCGCCAGGCACGCGCCAGGGGCAATTCAACGGATCCAGGTTGACAGGGGATGGGTTGTGGATTAGGTTTGGCTCCCCCGGGCAACGGCCCCTGTCCGCCGGCGTTGATGGGAGGATCAGCGGCAGGCGACGCCCCGGCAACGTGTCCGTTCGTTCATTCACTCACGCCCGCCCCGAGGCAGGTCGTCCATGTCTGACCCTGATCGTCCGATCTGGGACGCCGTGCTTGCGCACCTGCGCGCGGCGCAACCCGGCCTGTGCCGACGCTGGTTCGACGAACTCGAACCGCTCGGCGTGCGCGGCGGCTCGCTGGTGGTCCGTGCGCACTCTCCGTTCCACCGCGACTACCTCCGGCGGTACTGCCTCGACGCTTTCAACGACGCGATCCGGACGGTGACGGGTCGGCTGATCGGCGCGAGGTTCATCGGGCCGGACGAGCGCCCCGACGACGCGCCCGCGACGCCAACCGCGAGGCCGGAGGCGAAGATCGGCGATTCGCTCCCGATCAATCCGGACTATGGGTTCGATTCGTTCGTGGTCGGGCCGAGCAACCGGCTGGCGCACGCCGCGGCGGTGGCGGTCGGGGCCAACCCCGGGCACGCCTACAACCCGCTCTTCATCCACGGCGGCGTGGGGCTGGGCAAGACGCACCTGCTCCAGGCGATCTGCCTGACGATCCACGAGCACGACCCGGCGGCGACGATCTGCTACCTCTCGTGCGAGGGGTTCGTGACGCAGTTCATGGAGGCCGTGCAGGGCGGGCGGATGACGGACTTCCGCCACCGCTTCCGCGACGTGGACGTGCTGGTGATCGACGACATCCACTTCCTCGGGTCGAAGGACCGCTCGCAGGAGGAGTTCTTCCACACGTTCAACAGCCTGTACCAGGCGAACAAGCAGATCGTGCTCTCGTCGGATGCGCCGCCGGAGCAGATCCCGGACCTCGAGGAGCGGCTGGTGTCGCGGTTCAAGTGGGGGCTGGTGGCGCACGTCGAGCCGCCGGACTACGAGACGCGCGTGGCGATCCTGAAGACGAAGGCGGCGATCCGGGGGCTGGAACTGCCCGACGACGCGGCGTACTTCATCGCCGAGCGCGTGGACACGAACATCCGCGAACTCGAGGGGGTGATCGTCCGGCTGCAGATTCAGTCGAGCGTGGAGGGCCGGCCGATCGACCTGGAGATGGCGCGGGCGAGTTTGGGCGCGGGGCGCGGCCCGACGCGGACCACCGTGCAGACGATCGTCGACGCGGTGACGAACTTCTACGACGTGCGCCTCGCGGACCTCCAGTCCAAACGCCGGGCGCGATCGGTCGCGCTGCCGCGGCAGGTGTGCATGTACCTCGCCCGCCGCCACACGCAGCACTCGCTGGGCGAGATCGGGGGGTACTTCGGCGGGCGCGACCACACGACCGTGCTGCACGCCGTCAAGATCGTCGGGCACCGGCGCGACCACGACCCGGAGTTCGAGCGCGTCGTGCGGACGCTGGAGAGCAAGATCCTGCGGCCGGGGGGGTGAGGGGGCGAGGGCAGGGAAGGTGGCACTACCTGCGCTCCTGCCGCTCCACGGCGCGGATCATCGCTTCGAGGTCAAGAGCGTCGATGACGCCGTCGAAGTTGGCGTCGGCGCGAAGGCTGCCGGCACGGTACCAACGGAGAAATGCGTCGAGCTCGCGGGGATCGACGCGGCCGTTTCGGTCGAGGTCGTAGTGCATGTTGAAGAGGCGTTCGTCTCTCGCCTCGATCAGTTGCGCGGCTCGGCGCTCCCACTCGCTGGGGCTGAGGAGGCCGTTGCCGTCGAGGTCGCTCTCGCCGACGGCGGCAACGAACTGAGCCTGTGATCTGCGGATGCCGGCGAGAGTGCTGACACGATGGAACTCGCGTTCGTAGTCCTCCATCGCGCGCATGAAGGCGTCCAGGCGGGCCCCGACCAGCCGATTGCTTCCGTCGTCCGAGTAGTCGGCGGGATTCGGCGCCACCGGCGGCGTGAGGTCATTCGAGGGCGGGAGAGAGAGCCAGTCGACCGCGGAGGCCGACGTGAGGAAGTCAGATGCCAGGCGTTGGAGGGCGAGGTATGTCGCCTGCCCGCGGATCGACTCCGCGTACTCGTCGCCGTGTAGGGCCGCGAGCGCCGCCAGCGAGGCTTCGTTGCGAGCCGGCGCAGAAAGGTCCGGGTCTTCGGCGATTTCGATGGCCCCACGCTCGTCGATGCGCAGACTCTGGTGCAGCAGGGAGAGTCCTGCCGCTCGTTCTTCGTCGCCGAGGAAGCCGTCCCAGTTGGCGTCCCAGCGGTCGAGCCGCACGCGATCGAAGACACCGTCGAATCGGCTCATGTTCGCTTCCGCGCCGGCGAGGGCCATGAGTTCGTCGGATCCGACCACGCCGTCGCGGTTTGAGTCCAAGAGGTCGACGAGATAGAACCTATCCCCAAACCCATGATTCACCACAGAGACACAGAGGGCACAGAGAGAAAGAGCTTGTTTTTCCGCCTCTGTGATCTCTGTGTCTCTGTGGTGAAGTTGAATCTTGAGGATATGGGATAGGTTCTAGGGGTGTTCACGAACATTCATAAGGTCGGCCTGGAACGCCGCGAGGGCCTCGACCTCATCGTCGGTCACAAGCCCGTCGCCATCCGCGTCAAGGGATCGGATCGCGTCGAGTTCGAGCGCGGCATTGTCCAGAAGCCGGCGGGCCGATCGCTTCTCTCCCTCTGCAACGCTGACCCAGAACGCGAGCGTTCGGGCCTCGTGCTCGGCGTACGGCCAGTCACGCGGCCGGTTGGCGGATACCCAGGCACGGGCGTCCTCGACTCGTTCCTGATCGGCCCGGCGTTGGACCGGGGGCGAGCGGCGCAGCTCCGTTCGGAGCCTGTCGAGCGCAGCGCTCGTCGCGTTGTCTGCATGGTCGGGGCCAGGCGAGCGGTCGTTCGCGGCCGACGCGGGGTGTGCCGCATGCGGTGCGCTTCGACTCAGCAAGAGCGCCACGCCAAGGGCGAGGACAAACGCCAGCACGCCGGCGACGAAGATCGTTCTGCGCATGACGGCAGCCCCGTTGACCCACCCGGACAGCGTACAGGCGACTGCGAGCATTCGCAAGCACGAGGACAGGGATTCCTTTGTCACGGAGTCCTCTGATGCGGAATCCGGTCGTGTCCGTGCGTCGCCGTGGTTTTGCTCTCCGGAGGCTTGCTCGCAAAGCCTCGCCGCGCCTCCGGCAACGATCGCACGCCCTCCGGGCGAAGAGAAGAGCGGACAATCGTCAATTGGGAGGCGTGCGCAACCCTCGCGTGAACCCACACCAGATGGGTGACGACCACACGCAAACGCCCGCGCCGGGGGCGGCGTGGGCGGGTGAGGGGTCGCGATTCTCTGCGTGCGGTCAGGTGCTCTGGGCGCCCGCGCCGACGGCCTTGCCGTCGGTGTCGGTGGGGTGGTCGGGCGCGCTGGCCTCGAAGACCAGTTTTTCCTCGCTCTCGGGGCGGCGCGCGGTGACCAGTCCCTTCCCGTGGAGTTCGCCGGAGAGGAGCATCTCGCTGAGCGGGTCCTCGACGTACGCGCCGATGGCGCGCCGCAGCGGGCGGGCGCCGAAGTCGGGGTTGTAGCCCTTCTCGATGAGGAAGTCCTTCGCGGTCTGCTCGAGGGTGAGGTGGATGCCCTGTTCCTGGAGGCGCTTGGAGACCTTGCCGACTTCGTACTCGATGATGAGGACGAGGTCGTCGCGGGTGAGGGGCTTGAAGACGATGATGTCGTCGAGTCGGTTGATGAACTCGGGGCGGAAGAAGCGCTCGATCTCCTTCATCAGGATGGTCTTGATGTTGTCGTAGTCGACTGTGGAGTCGCGCTTCTGGAAGCCGAAGCCGCCGCCGCCCTTGATGAGTTCCGCGCCGATGTTGCTGGTCATGATGAGGACGCAGTTGCGGAAGTCCACGTTGCGGCCGAAGGAGTCGGTGAGGCGTCCTTCCTCCATGATCTGGAGGAGCATGTTGAAGACGTCGGGGTGTGCCTTCTCGACCTCGTCGAGGAGAATGACGGAGTAGGGGCGGCGGCGGATGCGCTCGGTGAGTTGCCCGCCCTCCTCGTAGCCGACGTAGCCGGGGGGCGCGCCGACGAGGCGTGAGACGTTGTGCTTCTCCATGTACTCGCTCATGTCAAGGTGGACGAGGGCGTCCTCGTCGCCGAACATGAACTCGGCGAGGGCCTTGGAGAGGAGCGTCTTGCCGACGCCGGAGGGGCCGACGAAGATGAACGAGCCCATCGGCCGCTTCGGGTCCTTCAGGCCGGCGCGGGCGCGCCGGATGGCGCGGGCGACGGCCTTGATGGCCTCGTCCTGGCTGATGACCTTCTTGTGCAGTTCCTTCTCGAGTTCGAGCAGGCGCGAGGCCTCCTCCTTCTCGAGGCGCTGCAGCGGCACGCCGGTCATCTTGCTCACGACCTCGGCGATCACGTCCTCGTCCACGATGCCGTCAACTTCCATGGAGCGGGCGCGCCACTCGCGGAGCATCTCCTCCTTCTTCTTGCGGAGTTGCTCGGCCTTGTCGCGCAGTTCCGCGGCGCGCTCGTAGTCCGCGCCCTTGACGGCCTCGTCCTTCTCGACGCTGAGGCGCTCGATGTCGCCCTCGATCTCGGCGAGGTCCGGCGGCTTGCTCATGCTCTTGAGACGCACACGCGCGCCCGCCTCGTCGATCACGTC
Organism: Phycisphaerales bacterium; assembly: GCA_035443945.1. Taxonomy (GTDB): domain Bacteria; phylum Planctomycetota; class Phycisphaerae; order Phycisphaerales; family UBA1924; genus CAADGN01. The sequence continues at coordinate 9,357 of DAOMNQ010000060.1, forward strand.
GATCGACTTGTCGGGCTGCACGCGCCCGGAGATGTAGCGGCCCGAGAGGTCGACGGCGGCCTTGATGGCGTCGTCGGTGATCTGCACCCGGTGGTGGCTCTCGTAGCGGTCGCGCAGGCCCTTGAGGATCTCCACCGTCTGCTCGTTGTTGGGCGGGTCCACGGGGATGGGCTGGAACCGGCGGGCGAGGGCGGCGTCCTTCTCGATGTACTTGCGGAACTCGTCGAAGGTCGTCGCGCCGATGCACTGGATCTCGCCCCGGGCCAGGGCGGGCTTGAGGACGTTGCTGGCGTCGATCGCGCCCTCCGCGCCGCCCGCGCCGACGAGCGTGTGGAGTTCGTCGATGAAGAGGATGACGTTCTTGGCGCGGCGGACCTCGTTCATGACGGCCTTGATGCGCTCCTCGAACTGGCCGCGGTACTTCGTGCCCGCGACCATCATGGCGAGGTCGAGCACGACGAGGCGGCGCTCGTGGAGGATCTCGGGCACGTCGGCGGCGATGATGCGCTGGGCAAGCCCCTCGACGATGGCGGTCTTGCCCACGCCCGCCTCGCCGAGCAGCACGGGGTTGTTCTTGGTGCGCCGGCAGAGAACCTGCACGACGCGTTCGATCTCGTTCTGCCGCCCGATGACGGGGTCGAGCGCGCCTTCCTTGGCGAGTTCGGTCAGGTCGCGTCCGAAACTGTCGAGGGCGGGGGTCTTGCTCCGTCCGCGCCGGGTTTCGGAGGTGGCGCCGGAGCCGCCGCCACCGCCGCCGCCCGCGCCAGCCTCGCCCGCCTCGGACTCGGAGCCTGCGCCGAGGAGGTTGAGGACCTCCTCGCGGACCTCCTCGAGTTTGAGGCCGAGGTTCATGAGGACCTGTGCGGCGACGCCGTCGTGCTCGCGCAGCAGGCCGAGCAGCAGGTGCTCGGTGCCGACGTAGTTGTGGTTGAGGTTGCGCGCCTCCTCGATGGCGTACTCGATGACCTTCTTGGCGCGCGGGGTCTGGGGGAGGCGGCCCATGGTGACCATCTCCGGGCCGGCCTTGACGAGTTTCTCGACCTCGAGGCGGACCTTGCGCAGGTCGACGTCGAGGTTCTTGAGGACGTTCGCGCCGACGCCCGAGCCTTCCTTCACCAGGCCGAGCAGGATGTGCTCGGTCCCGATGTACTCGTGGTTGAAGCGCTGGGCCTCCTGGTTGGCCAGCGCCATGACCTTGCGTGCACGATCGGTGAATCGCTCGAACATCTCAGGCTCCCGCGGTCCGGAGTTGTCCCGGCCCGCTCTGGATCATTCTTCGCACGCCGGGGACGAACCGACGCACCCGAGGACCTCCCCTGGCACGGAAAGGCTCTCCAAGCCCCGCCGTGCCCCTGTATCGGCTGCGAGGGGCGTGCCAGTTGTTCGGAGGTGGCGAACGGCCGCTGCCGGGGCGGGGGGCGGGTTCGGTCTGTGCGGGCGGGACCCGGGGGCAGGGGCACTGCCGAATCGGCAGGGGGATCGGGAGTCCGCATGGGGCGGCCCGGCTCGGCGACGACCGTCGGAGATCGGAACGACCGACCGTGTCGTGTCCGGATTATCGACCGGCCATGGAGTCTCTGATATTCAGCAGGAATCTGGTGAAGACGCGCTTTCGCATGCGATCTTCCCGCACCTTCTGCGCCTCGATTTCCCGGTCAGTCTGCTGACGAAAGACGGCGAGACGCTCGTTGATGCGATCCGCCGCTTTCCGCTGGTCTCGGGTCAGGCTGTCGGTGGCCATTGTGGATTCTTCCGCTTGAATTATCGATCACAGCGTTGACCAAGTATACACAAAGAGGATGGCCAACACCAGCAAAAAGCCGGCCATGAGCGAGGCGAGGGCAGCCCGGAGCCTGGCGTAGACCCGCTGGTTCTGGACCCGCAAAGACCTGTATGCCTCGCGGAGTTGCGCGGTTCTTGCCTGGGCCGCCTGGAGCGGGGTCAGGACAAACCAGTCGTCAAGTTCCTCATTGTCCGGCAGGACCGCTTCGATCGCGCGCCCTCTCGGCCAAGGGGGAGGGGGCAGGCTGTCGGGCTTTGCTCGCTCCCGCTCCTCGTTGTCGCCGCTTCGCGCGAGCCGCCAGAGGTAGCGGCCCCAACGCAGTGACTCGTGCCATACCCGGCGGCAACCGCCTCGAACGATCGGTCGCTGGGTGTAGAGCCACCACACGCCCAACGCAAAGAACGAGAGCGCGACGACCGCGAGGACTTTGATGATCAGGGCAGCCCAGGGGCCGAGCACCATCACTTCGTCCGCGCGCCGGTACAACTGAACTCTGAAGAGTCCGAGGCCGACCAGAATCGTGAGGATGGTGGAGAACGTCTTTCGTTTCTCGACCAGATCCTCCGCGAACGCCGCTTCCTCCTCCCACAGCAGGCGGACGTGCTGGTAGACCTGGTTGGCCGTGTCAAAGGCCGCGGGCGATCCGGTGGGGTCGTGTTTCGCGTCCTTGGATTCGGCCACGACCAAACAGCATACAACCGACAGACTCCATGCGCAATCGATGGACCCGAACCTTCTCTTGAGCGGAGCGTGGCTCTTGCATCCAAACGGTGCGCGGAAGGCACCGCCTACCTCCCCGCTCCCTCCCACGCCAGGGCCGGGTCGGCGACGATGCCGAGGGGGATCGACACCTCGTCCACGCTCCCGGCGATCTCGTCGCGGATGCGGACCTTGAGGAGGTACGAGCCGACGGTCAGCGTGCGGGGGAGTTCGATCTCGGAGACGAGGAAGAAGTCGCGCCGGATGTTGCGGGAGGTCTCGAGGATGCGCTCGGGGGGGCGCCGCCATGCCAGCCGGCCGTCGGCGCGGTGGACGACGAGCAGTTCCTGCGAGAGTTCGACGGCGAGCGTGTCGCCCGGCGCGCCGCCGTCGCTGGTCTCGGCGCGCGGACGGTGGGCGAAGCGGTCGATCTCGGCGTAGACGATGGCGCGGTTGGTCTGTCCCGCCATGAAGTCGTTGCGGGGGAAGGGCTGGAAACTGCCGAACCCGTCCACGCGCCGGCAGAGTTCGGCCCGCGCGATGCGCACCCCCATGCCGGTCTCGAGATCGTCGGCGACCTCGCGCAGCACGCGCGCGGCGTCGGAGGCGTCGGTCGATTCGCCCAAGCGCGTCAGCAGATCGCGCACGGCGCGGAGCGTGCGCACCTCATCGGGCGAGAGACGGCCGCCGGAATCGGAGGCGGGATCGACGGGCATCGCGGCGGGGGACGAGGCAGTCGCCGCGACGAGCGCTAGCGCATCCGCGAACGGCTCGTTCGCGCCGTTCATCCTGTCACGCAGCAACTCGGTCAGGCGGTCGTACACCTGGGCGAGCGTGATCGCCGGGTTCGCGGCCGGCGTCGGTTCGGGAATCGGCTCGGGCGGCGGCGCCACCGCCTCGACGGGCGGCGCGGGCGTCGCGTCCGTCACCACCATCATGCCGGAGTCCGATCCCGGTTCGGCGCCGGCCTCGGCGGGCTGATCGGCAGGCGTGCCCCGGCTCTCGGCGAGCAGGCGTTCGAGGTCGAGTGCGAGTCGTGAGACGTCGTCGCGGCGGGGCTGCTCGGGATCGGGGATGGCGGCGGGTCCGGCGGCGGGGTCGTCGGTGGTGGCAATGCGCTCGAGGCCTGTGTTCGGCGCGGCGTCGTCGCGGGCGGTTGATCCGCCCATCCACCCGCACCCGGCGACGACGAGGCAGACTCCGGCCGTGAGCGTGAGCCGGAAGATGGAGGCGCGGCCGAGAGACGAGCGCCACGAAGGGGGAAGAGCAGTGGTGGAGTGTCGGTGCACGGCTTTGGCCTCCTGCGCTCGCCGGCGGGTCGAACTGTGTTTGGCGCGGGGGACGCGGGCGCGCAGCCCCGGCGCACGATGAGCCTGTCATCGGCGCTTCAGCGGGTGAGGCTTGCGAATCGGAGGGCCTGGGCCTCGAGCAGGCGGCGCGGGTCCGAGCCGGAGCGGGCCTGCGCGGTGGACTCGACGCACTGGCGGAGCACTGCCGCGGCGTCGGCGGGGGGGATGCGCCGAGCAGCCCGCAGGACGGCCTCGCTGCCCGCGCCCCAGATGCGCAGCACGCTCATCATCTGCCCCGGCGCCATGCGCTGCCCGAAGCCGTGCGACGCGCCGTGCAGTTTGCGGGCGAGGTCCAGCATCGCCCACTGGGCCGGGACGTCGGCGTCGCGCGGGCAGTTCTCGAGGACGATCCGCAGGCGCGCCAGGGCGGCCTCCGGGTCGCCCGAGAGAAGGTCGGCCTGGATGGCCCACGCCTCCTCCTCGCGCGTGCAGCCGACGAGTTCCTTCACGAGGGCGGTGGTGATCGTGCCGCCGTCGTCCGCGCTGAGGGAGAGTTTGGCGAGTTCGCTGTCGATGCGCCCGGGGTCGGGGCCGAGGAGATCGACGAGGAGTTCGGCCGCGCGCTTGTCGATGGCGCGGGCGTGGACCTCGCGTGCGCGGCGCTCGGCCCAGGGGATCGCCTCGCGGTCCTGAAGCCCGTCGCACTTGACGATCGCGCCTCCGGATTGCTCGATGATCGCGTCGAGTTTCCCGCTGTTCCAGCGGTCGGCGCGGAGGACGAGCGTGGCGGAGTCCGCGGGCGACTGGGCGTAGCGCTCGAAGATGGGGCGGGCGTCCTCCTTGACGAGTTGGTCACCGGCGTCGGCGACGATGAGTTTGTGCTGCTGGAGCAGCCCGAAACTGCGGCACTCGTCGAGCACGTCGGCGGGCCTGGCGGACTGGCCGTCGAGGTAGATGGTCTCGACCTCGCCGTGGGCCTTGAGGAGTGCGGCGCGGAGGTCGGCGGTGCAGTCGGCCCGCTGGAAGGCGTCGGGACCGTGGAGGACGACGACGCGCGCGCCGGGGTCGGGGCGGAAGTTGATCGCCCGCACCCCCGCCTTGCTCGCTCCCGCCGCCCGTTTCGCCATGCCGGCACGATAGCGAAGCCGACGGCCGGGCGTCGTCGTATCGTTCGGTGGATGCTGTCGCTGAGCGTCATCCAGGGGCCGGACGAGGGGCGGACGTTCCAGTTGCCGCCCAACGAGCCTCAGTTGATCGGGCGGTCGAGCGAGGCGCTGCCGATCACCGACGACACCGTGAGCCGTCGGCACGCGGAACTCACGCCCGACGCCGGCATCTGGTGGATACGCGACCTGATGTCGCAGAACGGGACGTACGTGAACGGGGTGCGCATCGCGGAGCGCACCCGGCTGCGCGCTGGCGACCAGGTGCGCGTCGGGTCCACGCTGCTGGTCTTCGGGCAGAGCGACCGGCCCGACTCGTTCGGGGTGGAACTGCTGCACGCGGACGAACTGGACGTCGAGTTCGAGCGGACGATCCCGTCGAACGAGGACTCGGTGATCCTCTCCGAGCCGGAGCCGCGGGCGGCGGCGGTGGACCACCTGCGCGTGATCTACCAGTTGACGACGCTCACGACGCAGGTGATGGACCGGCAGCAGTTGCTCAACGCGGTGCTGGACCTCGTGTTCCGCGAGTTCAAGCCTGAGCGCGGCGTCATCATGCTGCGCGAGGAGTTGCCCGACGGCGCGCTGAAGCCCGCGGCCGCGATGCACCGCACGCCGCCGAAGGACAAGGAGGAGGCCCGCATCGGCGTCTCGCGGACGATCCTGCAGCACGTGCTGAAGCACTCGGAGGGCGTGCTGAGTTCCAACGCGATGGCCGACCGCCGCTTCCAGGCTGGCGACAGCGTGCAGCGCTTCCGCATCCGCAGCGCGATCTGCTCGCCGATCCGCTTCCAGGACCGCGTCTACGGCACGATCTACGTGGACTCGTCGATCGCCAACTACACCTTCACCGAGCAGCAACTGGCGCTGCTGAACGCGATCGGGCAGCACACGGGCCTCGCGCTCGCCAACGCGGAGCACTACGGACAGAAGATCCACACCGAGCGGCTGGCGGCGATCGGCGAGACCGTCGCCAGCCTGAGCCACTCGATCAAGAACATCCTGCAGGGGCTGCGCGGCGGGGCGGACGTGGTGGAGATGGGGCTGAAGAAGGACGACCCGGCCCTCGCCCGAAACGGGTGGGCGATCCTCAAGCGCAACCTCGACCGGATCGTGGGCCTGACCCTGAACATGCTGGCGTTCAGCCGTCAGCGCTCGGTGGAACTGGAACTGACGCCGCTGGGCGCGCTGATCGAGGACTGCGCGCAACTGCTGGAGAGCGCGTGCGTCGGTCGGCAGGTCGCGCTGATCGTGGACCACGACCCCGAGATGCCGCCGATCCCGATCGACGCGAACCTGGTGCACCAGGCGCTGATGAACCTGCTGACGAACGCGGTCGAGGCCGTGCCGCCGGGGACGGGGGCGGTGACGGTGCGGACGTTCTATCGCGTGACGGACCCGCTGCTCGGGCAGGGTCACGCCTACGCGGACGTGCACGTGATCGACAACGGGCCGGGCATCCCCGAGGACCGGCTGCGCTGGGTCTTCGAGCCGTTCCACACGACGAAGGGGACGAAGGGCACCGGCCTCGGGCTGGCGGTGACGCGGCGGATCGTCGAGGAGCACCGCGGGCAGATCGAACTGGTCAGCGAGGTCGGCAAGGGGACGACGGTGAAGATGACGCTGCCCGCCGACGCCGCCGAGCACGCCGACCCCTCGGCGACGGCCCAGAGCCGCATGCAGGCGGATCGGCTCGACTAAGCGCGGATCCGTCGCGGCGTTCCCGTCATTTCACGGGCGAAGGGCACGTGAGCAACGGCGGCGGGCCGCGTTTGTCCGCGTGAGAGGACGGCCGCCACCGGGCCGGTCTCCCGGGCGCACGGCCTCGGAGGGGGCCGTGTGTTCGCTGTGGCGTCTCACGGGCCGGCGCGCGGCGCGGTAGGATCGCGCCCCGGCACAGGCTCAGGAGGCGTGTCATGAAACGGTCCATCGTGTGTATCGGCGCGGCCGCGGTGGCGATGTTCGGCTCGGTCGGCGCCGCCCGCCAAGCGACCGACGCGGCGTCCGGCGAGCCGGCGCCCGTGTTCATCGATCTCAAGGACCGCTTCGTCATGCCGGGCCTGATCGACTGCCACACGCACATCACGGGCCAATACTCGCGGGACGTTCGGCTGCGCCGCGTGGTCGAGAGCGACGCGGACGCGGCCGTGCGCGGCGTGGTCTACGCCGAGCGCACGCTGATGGCCGGATTCACGACGATCCGCAACGTGGGATCGAGCGGGCCGCGGTGGATGCCGCCCGCGCCGCCGCCGTCGTAGACGCGGACGGCGATGAGGTTGTGCTCGCTGAAGCGGAGGGCGGACTCGGGGAGGGCGGCAGCTGTCGATAGGAGCGCGCAGCAGAGGAGGGTGCGCAGGGTGCGCATGGCCGGATGCTACTGCACCGGGTGGAGTTCCGGCCGCCAGCAATGTTCTATATATGTTATGTCCTCTGCGACCGAATCTAGGCTTTGATTCTGCGTAACTCTTCAGCCGTCTTCCACGGGTTGACCCGAACAGGGGCCGACTTGCGCC
>DAOMNQ010000061.1:0-9061 GCA_035443945.1 Phycisphaerales bacterium
CGGTGCGACGCAGCACGGCCGCCCCGCCGGCGTCGCCGAAGAGGATCGCCGTCCCGCGGCCCATGGTCGAGTAGTCCGCGTGGCGTGACAGGCAGTCCGCCCCGACCAGCCCGACCGTGCGGAACCCCCCCGAGCGCATCAGCGACTCGGCCACGTTCAGCGCGTACACGAACCCGGAGCACGCGGCCGAAATGTCGAACGCGGGGATCTGCCCCGCCCCGACGCGGTCCGCGATCATGCACGCCACGCCCGGCGTCGGCATGTCCGGCGACATCGTGGCCGCCACGATCAGGTCCAGTTCCTCGGGCGCGACGGCCGCATCCGCCATCGCCTTGCGCAACGCGGCGGTCCCCAGGGGCGCGGTCCCCTCGCCGGCGTCGGGGTCGTGGATATGCCGCTCGCGGATGCCGGTGCGCTGGACGATCCACTCGTCGGAGGTGTCCATGACCTTTTCGAGGTCGGCGTTGGTCAGCACGCGTGCCGGCACCGCCGAGCCTGTGCCCGCGAAGCGGACGCCGATCGCGGGCTGCGGCCTGGTCATGCGTGCTCCCGCTGCGGCTCTGCCAGATGCGAGACCTCCTCCAGCCTCGCCACGATCGCCTCGTTGACGTGGCTGGAGACGAAGTCGCGGCAGTTGCGGACCGCGGCCCGGATGGTACGCGCCTCGCTCGACCCGTGCGCGATGAAGAACCCACCGTTCACGCCCAGCAGCGGCGCGCCGCCGTACTCGTGGTAGTCGTTCTTCGTGTAGATCTGCTTCACGATCGGCTCGAACTGCATGGCGAGTTCGGGGTCGGCGGCGAGCACCTCGTGGGCGATCGCCGTGAACAGGCTCTTGGCCAGCCCCTCGGCCATCTTCAGTAGCGTGTTGCCGACGAAGCCGTCGGTGACGATGACGTCGGCGACGCCGTCGAAGAAGTCGCGGCCCTCGACGTAGCCGACGAAGTTCATCCCGGGGGTCTTGCGGAGCAGGTCGCGGGTCTCGCGGACGAGATCGGAGCCTTTGCCTTCTTCCGCGCCGATGTTCATGACGCCGACGCGCGGGCTGGCGATCCCCAGCACGACGCGGGAGTAGGTCTCCGCCATGAGGCCGTATTGCCAGAGGTGGGAGGGGCGCGGCTCGGGGTTCGCGCCGGCGTCGCAGAGGACGACGGGGCCGTGGAACGCGGGGATGGTCACGGCGATGCCGGGTCGGTGCACGCCGGGCAGCCGCTTCATGTGCATGATGGCGGCGGAGACGCACGCGCCGGTGTTGCCTGCGGAGAGGACGACGTCCACCGGCTGCTCGTGCTTGCGCGAGCCGAGGAGGGCCATCTTCACGATGGAGGACTCGGGCTTGGCCCGCACGGCCTTGGCGGGCGAGTCGTCCATGGTGATGACCTGCTCGGCCGGCTCGATCGAGAGGCGCGGGTCGCGGATGGCGCGCTCGGTCAGGTAGTCGTCGATGATGCGGGGCGGGCCGACGAGGATCAGGTGGTCATCCGGGGCGAGGAGCGGCAGGGCATCAACGCAGCCCTTCAAGATGGCGTCGGGCGCGTGATCGCCGCCCATCACGTCGATGGCCAGCCTCATGCTGTCTCTCAGTCTCTGGGCGTCCCGATCCCGAGTTTGGGCACGCGGATGCGCAGGCCCGGACGGACGTACCCCGACTCCTTGCAGGCCCGGTGGGGGAGTTTGGGCATGCCGCTCAGGGGGCAGACCGTGGGCCGCTCGGGGCGCAGGGCGTGGTGCGAACGCCGACGACGGGATCGGCCATGGCTCTGGCGATGGGTGGGAAGCATGATGGCAACTCCGGGACTCGCCCGACCGGCAGAAAACAGGCCCGCCCGGGGACCGCAACGCTACGCGGAGGGGTGGGGGCAGTCAATCAGGCGAGGCCGGAGGCAGGAGGCGGAAGGCCGGAGGGGGAAGGCGGGAGGGGGAGTTGGAGAGGCGGGAGTTGGGAAGGCCGGAGGGGGACGCCGCGGCATGTGCCCCCCGAGGCTTCGGCCTCGGGCTTGGCCCTTCGGCCTCTGCCCTTTGGCCTTCGGCCTTTGCCCTTCGGCCTCACTCCCTCCTCGCCGCCACGGGCGGATGCGGTATACTCTCCCCGGACGGCGGAGGGCGACCGGCAAGGCCGCCCGCCCCGCTGCCTCCCTAGCTCAATCGGTAGAGCAGCTGACTCTTAATCAGCGGGTTGAAGGTTCGAGTCCTTCGGGGGGCATTTCCGCGCGCCAATGCCAATTAGTCGCGGGCTCCCTCATTCTTACCCGCGTCCATGGTACCGAGCGGCTGCGAGTCAAGTGGGAGTACACGACCCTCCGATCGCCTCTCAAGGCGATCAGAGCGGGTTGATCTCCCAGAGTGCTTCTTGTAGACTATGAAATATAACGGATGTCGCGATTGCCGCAGGCGGTTTTCTAGAACCTATCCCCAAACCCATGATTCACCACAGAGGCACAGAGGGCACCGAGAGAAAAACCAAGGATTCCTGCCTCGGTGCTCTCTGTGCCTCTGTGGTGAGATCGGTTCTCCGAGGTTACGGGATAGCCTCTAGAACCTATCCCATATCCTCAAGATTCAACTTCACCACAGAGACACAGAGATCACAGAGGCGGAAAAACAAGCTCTTTCTCTCTGTGCCCTCTGTGCCTCTGTGGTGAATCACGGGTTTGGGGATAGGTTGTAGCCAATCGCGCAGAACCAGATGGATTTCGCAGATCGTCCCAGCGTTGAATGGCGTTCGCTTCTCGCGGTGGTTTGGCAAGCTGCGTTCAGTGTTTGCCGATCCAGGAAACATGCCTCGCAAACGGCCCGCCGTTGAGGGCGTTGACGAATCGCTCGTCGGCCGTGAGGAGCGTCGCTCGCTCAGCGATCGCGACGGCGAGATAGAGGCAGTCGTACACGGTTCTACCGGTTTCCAGCGCCAGTTCGAGCGATCGGATCGCCAGCGGCGCGATGGGATGCACGAAGATGGGCAGCGTGAGTAACTCGGCGACGACGGTTCGAGCCGAGTCGAGTTCGATCTCGCCGCGTCGATGGCGTTTCCATGCGATGCTCGCCACTTCCGCAAAGACGAGGTCCGGCGCGTGAAGCACGGTGCGCCGCCTGCGAAGGAGAGCCTCGGCGCGGTCGGAGTGTGCCTCCGGGAAGTACAACTTGGCAAGCACGCTGGCGTCGGGGACGACCCGGCTCACCGCTCCCGATCCTCGCGGAGGAGAGCCGCGCTGTCTTCGAACCGGCGGCCGGAGAAGCCGTCGCGGATTGTGCGAGCACGCTCCAGCGCATCGTCAATGGACGATTGCCGCGCCTCGCGCTCGAGCACCCGGCGCACCTCGCTCTGCAGAGACCGGCCGGCCCGCCGGGCCCGCTCCTTGAGGTGCCGGATGGTGTCCTCTCCAAGCCCGCGGATGAGAATCTGGCCCATGGTTCGGTCCTCGCCTGCTCGGCCTCCAAACGATAGCATAAAGATATCGTCGTCGCAACCCCCGTCTTTCCAGATTCCCGCGGTACCCTCCCTCATGCATCCTCCGCACGACAGCGTCCGCTCCGCCTGGCTGGCCGAGTTCCGCAAGCAGAAGGGGTGGGCGGAGCACGCGGCGGGGCAGGTGCCGGAGGATCGGCTGCACGTCGCGGTCGCGCCGGGGACGAACCCGGTATCCGTCATCATGAAGCACCTGGCCGGGTCGTTGCGGAGCCGGTTCACGGATTTCCTGACCACGGACGGCGAGAAGCCGTGGCGGCATCGGGACCGGGAGTTCGTGGTGGGGCACGAGTCTCGTGAGCGGTTGATGGCGATCTGGGAGGAAGGGTGGGCGGCCGCGCTGGGGGCGGTGGGGTCGCTGCGGGAGGAGGACCTGGGGCGGGTGGTGACGATCCGGGGTGAGCCGCACACGGTGGCGCAGGGGGTGACGCGGGCGGTGGCGCACTGCGCGTACCACACGGGGCAGATCATGCTGGTGTCGCGGATGCTGGTGGGGAGCGAGGGGTGGCGGTGGGCGACGATCGCGCCGGGCAAGAGCGAGGAGTTCCGGGAGCAGATGGAGCGGCGGTTCGGGGCGTGAGCGCGATGCGCAAATGAACAGGCCCGCCGTGGGAGACGGCGGGCCTTGGTCGTGTGATGGGGCGGTTGTCGGCGGGTTACGGGAAGATGCCGCGGACGGTGTAGACCTTGCCGATGTGGTCGAGTGCGGCGACGTAGGCGGCGGTGCGCATGTCGCAGGAGAATCGCTGTCGGGCGAGGACGGTGCGGCGTGCGGCCATGACCATGTGGCGGTTGAGTTCCTTGTCGACGGTCTCGGCGTCCCACGACACGCAGGACTTGTTCTGGACCCACTCGAAGTAGGAGACGGTGACGCCGCCGGAGTTTGCGAGGATGGCGGGGATGACCTCGATGCCGCGCTCGCTGAGGACGCGGTCGCCCGCGGGGACGGTGGGGGCGTTGGCGGCCTCGACGACGACCTTGCAGTCGAGCATGCGGGCCTCGCGTTCCTTGATCATCTGCTCGAGTGCGGCGGGGATGAAGACGTCGACGGGTGTCTTGTAGAACTCGTCGGCGGAGATGGGCTGTCCGCCGAGGCGCGGGCTGCCGCCGGACGCGGTGCTCTTGCCGAAGCCGGCGACGCCGCCCTTCTCGGCGACGTGGGCGGCGAGTGCCTCGCAATCGAAGCCCGCGTCGTTGCGGATCGCGCCGGTGTGGTCCATGACGGCGACGACCTTGGCGCCGAGTTCGTCGAGGATTCGGCCGGCCCAGGAACCGACGTTTCCGAAGCCGAGGATGCTGACGCGCATGTCCTTGAGTTCGATGCCGAGTTCGGGGAGCATCTCGATGAGGACGTCGACGACGCCCTGTCCGGTGGCCTTTTCGCGCCCGAGGGAGCCGCCGAACTCCACCGGCTTGCCGGTGACGACGCGGAGGGCATCGTTGGGGGTATTGGAGGGCTGGCTCATCATGTAGGTGTCTGCGATCCAGGCCATGTGCTGGGCGTTGGTGCCGACGTCCGGGGCGGGGATGTCGAAGTCCGGGCCGATGAGGTGCATGATGGCGGAGGTGAAGCGTCGTGTGATGCGCTCCATCTCGGTGGGTGAGTGGGCGCGGGGATCGACCTTGACGCCGCCCTTGCCGCCGCCGAAGGGGACGCGGGCGAGTGAGCACTTCATGGTCATGAGGAGGGCGAGGGCCTTGACGTCGTCGAGGTGGACGTCGGGGTGGAACCGGAGGCCGCCCTTGTACGGTCCGAGGGCGTTGTTGTGCTGGACGCGGTAGCCCTTGAAGAGTTTGTGGTGCCCGTCGTCCATGCGGACGGGGAAGTGGACCATGGTCTCGTTCTTGGGCTGGGCGAGGATGATGCGGACTCGGTGCCGCAGGTCGAGCAACTCGGCCGCGTGGAGCATGGTGTCGACGGTCTGGAGGTAGAGGTTGTCGGGGTCGGTGGGGAAGCCGAGTTCGTCGAAGATGGGGTCTCGCTCGACGGCGGGAGCGGGCTTCGCGGTGGGAGTCGCTGTCTGTGTCATGGGTGCAACGTCCGGGTGTGCCATGCCCCGGTCTCGCCGATGGGAGGGCGAGCCGGTGTTGTCTTCCGACCTTGTCATCGGCGGTCGGCGAGCCGAACATTCCAAACGGCTGCGTGGTGTTCGCTTCGGTGCGACGCCGCGGCCGGATTCCGGCGCCCGCCTGGCGTCGGCGAAGTCTGTACGGTAGGCCTCTCCAAAGTCCCCCGGAACCGACCGTGATACTCTACGCCGCTGCCGACCTGTTGTGGGCGACCCGGATCAAGGCGACGGGTGATGCGCTGGGCATCGCGTGCCGCCCGGCCCGGAACGGGGAAATGCTTCGGGCGCGGCTGGCGGACTCCGCGGTGCGGGCGTTGATCGTGGACCTGGAGGCGGAGGCCGGGCTGGACCTGATCGCGCTGGCGCGGGCGGAAGGGGGGCCCGGGGTGCGGATCGTGGCGTTCGGGCCGCACGTGCAGAAGGACCGGCTCCAGGCGGCCCGGGACGCCGGGGCGGACGAGGTGCTCACGCGAGGGGCGTTCGACCACGCGCTCCCGGACCTGCTGCTCGCGTTGGACGGGGGTGGGGAGGGAGCGGGAGGGGCATAAACGCCTTTCCTTGGCGGTTGCGCCGGGCTACCGTCCTGCTCTCGGTGGTCGGCCCGCTCGGTGATATCCGCGTGCGCGGAGGCGGTCCCACCTTTCAGCAACAGCCCCGACGGGGCGCGGCGAGGGGCGAAGGCTCTCCGCCGCGGGGTTTGCACCGGCTTTCCGCACGCCGACCGCGGAACGACGGGGCCGACCCGACAATCAAAGGAAGACCATGGTTGACGAAACGCTGATCGCATCGCTGGGCCTGACGGACGCGGAGACGGATCGCCTGCTGGCGGAGGCGTTGGGCGCCGCGCCGGCGGACGCGCGCATGGACGCGTTCCTGGTAGACAATCTGGCGGACCTGACTCCGGGGAAGATCATCAAGGGCAAGATCATCGGATTCGCGGGCGACGACGTGGTGCTGGAGGTGGGGCTGAAGAGCGAGGGGCTGGTGCCGCGCGAGGAGTTCGGGGACCTGGACATCAAGCCGGGCGAGACCGTCGACGTTCTGCTCGAGAACATCGAGGGCGACGGCGGGCTGGTGCAGTTGTCGAAGCGCAAGGCGGACCGGATCCTGAACTGGCAGCGGATCATCGACTCGACGAAGGAGGGGGATGTCGTCGAGGGGCAGGTGATGCGGAAGATCAAGGGGGGGCTGCTGGTGGACATCGGCGTGCCGGTCTTCCTGCCGGCGAGCCAGGTGGACATCCGTCGCCCGCACGAGATCGGGGACTTCGTGGGGCGGCGCGTGCGTGCGCAGATCCTGAAGATCGACACCGAGCGGCGCAACATCGTGATCAGCCGGCGCAAGTTGATCGAGGAGGAGCGCGACGCGGCGAAGAAGCGGCTGCTCTCGACGCTCAAGGAGGGCGACATCGTCACCGGCACGGTCAAGAACATCGCCGACTTCGGGGCGTTCGTGGACCTGGGCGGGATCGACGGGCTGCTGCACATCACGGACATGTCGTGGGGCCGGATCAACCACCCGAGCGAACTGCTGAAGATCGACGACAAGATCGAGGTGAAGATCCTCAACATCGACATGGAGAAGGAGAAGATCGCGCTCGGCCTGAAGCAGAAGGAGACGTCGCCCTGGGAGGAGATCGAGAAGAAGTACCCGGTCGGGGCGCGCGTCACCGGCGAGGTCGTCAACATCATGTCCTACGGGGCGTTCGTGCGCCTGGACGACGGCATCGAGGGCCTTGTTCACATCTCGGAGATGTCGTGGACGCGAAGGATCAACCACCCCTCCGAGGTGCTGAACCCGGGCGACAGCGTGGAGGTCGTCATCCTCGACGTGGACAAGAACAAGCAGGAAATCAGCCTCGGCATGAAGCAGACCGAGGTCAACCCGTGGGAACTCGTCGGCGAGAAGTACCCCCCCGGCACCATCGTCGAGGGCGCGGTCCGCAACCTCGCCAACTACGGCGCGTTCGTGGAGATCGAGCCGGGGATCGACGGGCTGCTGCACGTCACCGACATGTCGTGGACGAAGAAGGTCACGCACCCCAACGAGGTCGTCAAGAAGGGCGACGTGGTGCGGTGCGTGGTGCTGGACGTGGACCGCGAGAAGCAGCGCATCAGCCTCGGCATCAAGCAACTCACCGAGGACCCGTGGCTCGAGGCTATCCCCTCGGCGTACAAGCCGGGCATGGTCGTGCGCGGCAAGGTCACCAAGATCACCAACTTCGGCGTGTTCGTCGAACTCGAGGACGACCTCGAAGGCCTCCTGCACATCTCAGAACTCGCCGACCACAAGGTCGAGAACCCGCAGGACGTCGTCAAGCCCGGCGACGAGATCGACGTCAAGATTCTTCGGGTCGATACGGCGGACCGCAAGATCGGCCTCTCGCTCAAGCGGGCGCAGTGGGGCGACACCACCGGCGGCGACGAGCGGGACGAGGACTCGGGTCGGCCCACGCCCAGCCCGAAGCGCGGCGGGATGGACGCCCACGACGCGCTGGGCAGCGACAAGATCCGCATGCCCTGACGCCGGTTCAGACGGCCTGGAACCCTTCGCCCCGGGACCGATGCCCGGGGCGTTTTCTTTGGCGCTCGGGAGCGCGCGAAAAACACCCCGGGGGTTGAATCCCCGGGGCTTCTCTCTCTGCCTCCCGGGCCGGCGTCGCTCAACTAGACTGGCGCACGGCCGGTCGCCCTAGCACAGGGCGAGGAAACTGAGCAGCGCCAGCAGGGCAACGCGGCGCTGGTTGGGTGTGATCGTGAGAAGAGACTTCAAGGCCCGTTCTCCCGCTGTCGATCCGCCACTCACGCTTCAACGCGCGTGCCGGGAAGCGGCGCGCCGTGCCGGAAGCCCTTTGCGGGCCGTCAGCGGCACCCGGTCGCCCGATAACGCTCCGCGCGGGTGGCGCGTGTTGACGCTTCGCAACGCGGCCCGTGGCGTGGTGGCAGCGCTGTGCGTGGCGGCACAGGGCGTGTCGGGCGTCGCCGCGGCCCAGCCGGCCGTGCAGGGCCTCCAGGAGCCAACGCCGGCGGAGGCGATGCGGGCGTTCCAGCGGGTCGAGGCATGGGTCGCGGCCTGGGCCGCGCCGGGACCTGGAGAGGTTGAGCGGGGTCCGGAAGGCCCCTTCCCCATTGGGGGGGCGTGCGTGACGGTGCGGCTCGGGGGCACGGTGTTGGCGCGGGAGGTCTCGCTGGACGCGGGCGGGGATGGTGTCGCGCGGGCCGCGGCGGCGGCGATGTCGGCGGTCGAGGAGCGGCTGGCGGTGGTGCGTGACGCGACGTGGCGCGAGCGGATGACGGCGCTCGCGCCAACGCTCGAACTGACGCTCGAACTCGCGGGTCCGATGGTCCCGCTCACCGAGGCGGAGCTGGCAAGCCCGTCGTCGATGCTCTCGCCGGGGCTGCACGGCGTGGCGGTGCGCGTGAGCGATTCGTGGCGGGCGACGTTCCCGGCGGAGATGCTCGCGTCGGGCGCGTCTTTCGAGATAGAACTCTCGTCGCTGGTCGCGCGGGCGGTCGGCGACCCGCAACTC
>DAOMNQ010000061.1:9071-16643 GCA_035443945.1 Phycisphaerales bacterium
GCACAGCGGCTGAACTCTCGCGCACGGAGGGCGCGGCGTTCTATCGCTTCCGCAGGGTGCATCTCGCCCACCCGGGGGGGGGCGAGCCGCCGGTGTTCCTGTATCGGGGAGGGCGGCTCGTCGATCGGTCCTCGCTCGGCACGCGCGACCTGCGGGAACTGGCGGATCGCTACGCGGACCACCTGATGGCGCGGCGTTGGCGCGAGGCGGGGCGGTACGGGATGGTGGGGACGCTGCTGCCCGTCGCGGGTCGTGCCGAGCCGCCGTTCGCGCCGCCGTTGCAGCAGGGGCTTGTTGCGGTCGCGCTGGCCGAGTACGCGGCACGGGCGGAGCCGGTGCGGGCCGACCGGTCACGGTCGTTCGCGATCTCGCTGCTGGCGGACCTGTCCGTGGTCGAGCCTGGGGAGGCCGATCCGTTGCGCGACGCGGCGTCGGTGGCGTTGCTTTGGGTGGCGGCGCACCGGCTGGATGCGCGACGGCATGACGATGGCGAACTGCAGGAGTTCGTCGGCGCGCTCGAAGCGGCGATGGTCGAGTTGGATGGGGCGCCGCTCGGCAGCCCGCCTTCGGCGCGGGACGCCGTGGCGATCTGGGCACGGGTGATCCGGGCGGGGGCGGGGCTGGGCGATGCCGAGTCGGCCGAGCGCGACCTTCGGGGGTTGTACGCGGCGATCGATCCCGCGAGCGTGGTATCGCTGCTGCCTTGGCTGGGGTGGGCGGAACTGGCGTTGCATGCATCGGGCGAGGTTCCTGCGGCGCAGGCGTTGTGGGGGGTTCGCGACCTTGTGTGGGAGCACCAACTCACCGACCGAGACGCGACAGCGGACTCGCTGGATCTCGTGGGGGGCGTGGTGTTCACGCGTTCGGCGAACCCGCTGCCGACCTGGCACACGGTGCGCGTGCTGCCGTTCATGGCGACGATGCTGGGAGATGCGCGTCTGACGGAAGGGGAGCGGGTGCTGCCGGAACTGTCGCGGCTGCTGGCATCGCTGCGGTTCGTGCGTCAGTTGACGGCGGATGAGGTGGTGTGCCACCTGTACGCGGACCGGGAGCGGGCGGCGTTCGGGGTGCGGAGCGCGCCGTGGGACCAGCGGATGCCGCCGGAGGCGACCGCGCTGGGTTTGTTGACGCTGACGGAGACTCTCCGTGCCATGGAAGCGCGGGCCGACGGTGGGCCGTGAAGAGGCGGGGAAAGGGGCACAGGCGGGACGCCTGTGCCACCGTGGGAAGGCGGCTCGCGGCGGGAAACGAGGGGCGGTTTTGCCTATGATTTGCGGTCCATCCCGGCGTGTTCCGACCGCACCCCGCGCCGGCCCGTGAGACCTCCCGAATGGCCGACGACACGAACGCTTCTCTCCCGCCCGACGAGACCCCTCCGGGCGGGCACGACGCCGGCAACGTGGTCGAGTTGCAGATCGAGGATGAACTCCGCGACTCGTACCTGACGTACGCGATGAGCACGATCATGGACCGGGCGCTGCCCGACGTCCGTGACGGGCTGAAGCCGAGCCAGCGGCGGATCCTGGTTGCGATGCACGACCTGAACCTGCGCCCGGGCCGCAAGCACCTGAAGTGCGCGAAGATCTGCGGCGACACGAGCGGCAACTACCACCCGCACGGCGAGTCGGTGATCTATCCGACGATGGTGGGGATGGCGCAGCGGTGGCGGATGCGCGTGCCGCTGGTCGACCCGCAGGGGAACTTCGGCTCGATCGACGGTGATCCGCCGGCGGCGATGCGGTACACCGAGGCGCGGATGACGCACGCCGCGGTGGACATGCTCGCGGACATCCGTCTGGACACGGTGGACTTCCAGCCGAACTACGACGACCGGCTGCAAGAGCCGCTGGTGCTGCCGGCGAGGTTCCCGAACCTGCTGATCAACGGGGGCATGGGGATCGCGGTGGGGATGGCGACGAGCCTGCCGCCGCACAACCCGACGGAGATCTTCGACGCGATCACGCGGGTGATCGACAACCCGGAGATCACGCTGCGCGAGTTGATGCAGGACGAGACGGACGCCGAGGGCAGGGTGGTGCGGCTGGGTGTGAAGGGGCCGGACTTCCCGACCGGGGGCGTCATCCACGGGCGGTCGGGGATCGTGGAGGGGTACGACACGGGGCGCGGGCGGCTGGTGCTGCGCGGGCGCACGCACGTGGAGGAAGTGGGGCGGGGCGACCGTGAGGTGCTGGTGATCGACGAGATCCCGTACTCGCTGATGCAGAACACGCTGGTGGAGCGGATCGTGGAGGCGATCCGGGACGAGCGGATCAAGGACGTGGCGGACGTGCGCAACGAGTCGGGGCGCGAGGCGCAGACGCGGATCGTGATCGAGTTGAAGAAGGGGGCGGACCCGCGCGTCGTCGAGAACCAGTTGTACCAGTTCACGCCGTTGCAGCAGACGTTCAGCATCATGAACATCGCGCTGGTGAACCGCCAGCCGCGCACGCTGGGGCTGCGCGAACTGATCGACTGCTACGTGCGTCACCGGGTGGACGTGGTGCGGCGCCGGACGATGCACCTGCTGCGCGAGGCGAAGAAGAAGGCGCACGTGCTGGAGGGGCTGATCTTCGCGGTGTGCGACGTGGACGAGGTGATCCGGCTGATCCGTGCGTCGCGGACGCGGGAGGAGGCGATCGGCGCGCTGATGGCCAAGCGTTTCCGCATCCCGGCGGGGCACCCGTACGCGGCGAAGATCCCGGCGCGCCTGCTGGAGATGTCGGGGCGTGCGGGCGAAGCGGGCATCGCGCTGACGCGGGTGCAGGCGGACGCGATCGGCGCGCTGCGGCTGATCCAGTTGGTGGGGCTGGAGATCGAGCGGCTGGTGGCGGACTACCGCGGGCTGGTCGAGGAGATCGAGGGGTACGAGGCGATCCTCGCGGACGAGCGGCGCGTGCTGAACATCATCAAGGCGGACTGCGAGGAGATGAAAGCACGCTACCGCACGGAGCGGCGGACGGCGATCGAGGACGCCGAGGGCGACATCAACATCGAGGCCCTGATCCAGGTCGAGGACATGGCGGTCACGATCTCGCACCACGGGTACGCGAAGCGCGTCCCGCTGAACACGTACCGCTCGCAGGGGCGCGGGGGCGTGGGCGTGCGGGCGTCGGACTTCCGCGACGAGGACTTCATCGAGCACCTGTTCGTGGCCAGCACTCACGACGACCTGCTGTGCTTCACGGACACGGGCCGCGTGTTCAGGCTGAAGGTCTACGAACTCCCCGAGATGACGCGGACGAGCAAGGGGCGGGCGATCGTGAACCTGCTCGACCTGCGCGAGGGCGAGCGGACGTGCGCCTATCTGGCCATCAGCAACTTCGAGGCGGGGAGCAACTACCTGACGTTCATCTCGCGCGGCGGGATCATCAAGCGGACGCCGCTGAAGGCGTACGCGAACGTCAACCGCGCCGGCATTATCGCGGTGGGGCTGAAGGAGGGGGACTCGCTGCTGGACGTGCTGCTCACGTCAGGGTCGGACGACCTGATCCTGGTGACGGCGCACGGGATGGCGATCCGCTTCAACGAGGACGACGCCCGCGACATGGGTCGGCAGGCGGCCGGCGTGAAGGGGATCGAACTGGGCGAGGGCGACGCGGTGATCGGGGCGGTGCGTGTGCCGATGGTGCGCGACGCCGAGGGGGACCTGATGACCGACCCGGCGTTCCTGGAGCGGGGGATGGCGCTGCTGACGGTGACGGAGAACGGCTACGGCAAGCGCACAGCGGTGGATGAGTACCGAGTCCAGCCTGAGACGGGCAAGCCGCGCTCCCAGTCCCGCGGGGGGAAGGGGCGTGTGGACATCCGCACGTCGGCCCGCAACGGCCCGTCGGTCGCGGCGGTGGGCGTCTGCGAGGGGGACGACGTGGCGGTGATCACGCGGGGCGGGCTGCTGGTGCGGATGCCGGCGGTGTCGATCTCGATGATCGGGCGGGGCACGCAGGGGGTGCGGGTCGTCAGCCTGAAGCAGGGGGATGCCGTGGTGGCGGTCGAGCGCGTCGAGGAGGGGGACGGCGAGGAGGCCCCGGCCTGACCGTGCGAGCGTGATCCGGTACACTCCCGCCTATGCCCATGGAATGGTCGGATCGCATCGTGGTCGCGGAACTGGCCGACGAGCCTGCGCTCTCGGACGAGTTCAACGCGCTGTTTGAGCGGCTGGGCGACGCCCCTCCCGACAAGATGCCTCACGTGGTGCTGAACTTCGCGAACGTGACCTACGTGAACAGTTCAAACCTGGCGCAGTTGCTGCGGCTGCGGAAGATGCTGGCGGACGCGGGGCGCTCGCTGCGGGTCTGCTCGGTGACGGACGAGGTGTGGTCGGTGCTGATGGTGACGGGGCTGGACAAGGTGTTCAAGTTCGCGCCGGACCCTCTGACTGCGCTGGCCGGGCTGCAACTGGAGGACGCGGAGGGGTAGCCGTCCGCAACCTCGGGCAACCCGGTACCTACACTCCAATCCCATGCCCGATTCCGCCACCGCTCCGCCCGTCGCCGAACTGATCGGCGTCCGGAAGACCTACTACAAGCCGGACGGCTCGATCATGGTCGAGGCGCTCAAGGGCGTGGACCTGACGATCCGGCGCGGGGAGTACGTGGCGATCATGGGGGCGTCGGGGTCGGGCAAGTCCACGCTGATGAACGTGCTGGGGTGCCTGGACCAACCGACGGAGGGGCGGTACCACCTCGCGGGCAAGGACGTCCAGAGCATGAGCGACGAGGAGCTCTCGGACTTTCGGGGGCGGACGGTCGGGTTCATCTTTCAGGCCTTCAACCTGATCCCGCAGTTGACGCTGGAGGACAACGTGGAGGTGCCGCTGGTGTATCAGCGGGTGCCGAAGGCGGATCGGCGTCGGCGCGCGCTGGAGGCGATGGCGTTGGTGGGGCTGGCGGATCGCGTGGGGCACAGGCCGCGCGAACTCTCGGGCGGGCAGCAGCAGCGGGCGGCGATCGCGAGAGCGCTGGTGACGCGGCCGGTGATCCTGATGGCGGACGAGCCGACGGGGAACCTGGACTCTGCGACGGGCGAGGCGATCCTGCGTGTGTTCGAGGACCTGCACGCGCAGGGGATGACGATCCTCATGGTGACGCACGACGACAACATCGCCGACCGGTGCGAGCGGATCGTGCGGCTGAAGGACGGGCTGATCGAGACGGACACGGTGCTGCGAAAACGTGCGCCCGTGCCGGTGTGACATGGTAAAGGCGGTTGAACGCGAAGGCCGCGAAGAGCGCGAAGGGGTGTTGGACTCGCGCGAAGATCACGCTGCCGCGCGGTGATGGACGGCGGCGGCGTCGGTTCGGCGGATGGCGAGGGCGGTGACGTCGTCGCGCTGGTGGAGGGAGCCGGACTGGGCGTCAAGGAGGCCGGTGAGTTCGAGCAGCGCCGCGCCGACGCTGCCGGTCGCTTCCGCACGATTGCCGAGGCTGCCGAGGTGGCGGAGGTAGGCGGACGTGGGCTTGCCGAGCAGTCGGCGGTCGCCGCCGGTGGGGAACGCGGTCTCGAAGCCGTCGCTGTAGATGAGGAGCGTTTCGCCGGGCGCGAGGCGGAAGCGTGACTGCTCGAACTCGGCGGCCTCGAAGACGCCGAGGAGCGGGCCGTCGGCGGGGACGCGGTCCACGGTGCCGGCGCGCAGGCGCAGGGGCGAAGGGTGCCCGGCGACGGAGGCGGTGACTTCCCAGGTCTCGGAATCGACGACGCCGAAGACGGCGGTGGCGAACTGGAAGGAGCCTGCGCCCGCGCCGCAGAGGTCGCGGTTGAGGCGGCGCATGGCGTCGGCGGGATCGACGTTGCCGCTCGGGCCGGCGTCGTCGAGCGTGCGGCGCAGGGAGCGGCTGATGACCATGGTGAGGAGGGCGGCGGGGACGCCGTGGCCGACGGCGTCGGCGAGCAGGAATGCGACGCGTCGCTCGCCGATGCGGACGCAGTCGTAGACGTCGCCGCTGACGAAGCCGGCGGGTCGGAAGAGGACGCCGAGGTCGAGGCCCTCGACGCGTGGGAGTTCGCGGGGCATGAGTTCGCGCTGGACGGAGGAGGCGAGGTTGAGTTCCTCGTGGAGTTGTGCCATCTGTCCGCTGAGGCCGCCGTGCGCGGCGCGGGTGAGGTTGAGTTCGCGCGAGAGGCGTTCGATCATGCACTCGCGCTGGCAGAGGGCGTGCAGGGCGGCGGCGAGCGTGGCGGGATCGGAGTCCCACGATTCGATGAGGACGCCCTCGGCCTCGAGGTCGCGTGCGGTGGAGGCGAGATCGCCCGGGAGGAGAATGAGGCCGGCGGTGCGTGCGGCGATGAGGTCGTCGATGAGGCGCGCGACGCCGGGCCGACCTTCGCTCTCGTCGAGCACGGCGACGGCGAGTTGGGCGATGGGTCGCTCGACCAGGGCCTCGGGCAGGTGCTCGAACTCGACGTTGACGATGGAGGGCCGGCGGCCGACCCTCGGCCAGGCTCCGACGATGGAAGCGCCGAGACGTTCCCGGACCTTGGGCGAGACGGAGGGCGGAGCGACGAGGAGAATCCGTTGCTGGCGCATGTCGGGCGGCCTCCGGCGAGCGGCCGCGCACGGCGCGCCACCACGCCGCCCGGGGCCGACCCCTGAGCGACTATCGGTCTATTTCGCTCGTGCCTTCAGCCTGGCGGTGTCGAGGGGGATTCGGTCGCCGGACTTGAGTTCGAGGGACTCGAGCGTGCCGCCGGCGAGTTCGATGACGAACTGCGAATCGAAGCGGCTCGAGTAGCGCTTGAGTCGTTCCTCGTACTGCCAGTCGGACTCGCCTTCGCGGCGAGGCTCCTCGGCTTCCATGTGGTGCGTGGCGACGACGCGGCCGCTTGGGTCGAGAAAGATGATGTCGATGGAGATGGGGCAGTCGCGCATCACGAACGAGCGTTTGGCGGCGGTGGGGAAAACGAAGAGCATGCCGCCGTCCGGCTCGATGAACGTGCGGTCTCCGAGGCCCTTCATGCGGGTCGGCTCGTCGGCGGCGAGTTCGAGGTGGAACCACTTGCCGGCGATCTGGACGCTCTCGACGCCGGCGTTGACGGCCTTGTCGGCGCAGGAGGCGAGGGTGAGGCAGGCGAAGAGCGAGAGCAGGAGTGTCGCGGCGGCGTGCTGAAATGCGCGTGCGAGGGAGGCTCCTTCGCTCCTCCGGGGCTTCGGTGTCGTGGGGGAACGAGTCCACGGGTTCCGCGACGCCGCTCGCGCTGCGTTGCTCCACCCGTGGCTACAGACCGACGCCCCTCCGGGGCTGAGATCGGACGCTTCGGCGTTCACTTGTTCATCAGCCATACATCGTCCTCCGGGCGCATGACCACGGGCGATCGGGGGATGGTAGCAAGTTGGAGGCGTTCGCTGAACTGGTGTGCGTTCATCTCTTCGGCGTCGATGCCGCACCACCGGGCGAGGAGGCCGATGATGCGTTCGGGGGGAATGCCGCGTGCCCGGTAGGTGTCGAGGCGCGTGTCGCCGTGGCGTTTGGCGAGGCGGCCGACCTGGTGGCGCGCATGACGACCAAGGGCCTGCTGGAGCGCGAGCGTTCGACGCTGGACGCCCGCGCCAAGGTCGTGCGCCTGTCGCCCGAGGGC
>DAOMNQ010000062.1:0-16519 GCA_035443945.1 Phycisphaerales bacterium
CCCGCCCGCCAGCCGTGCCCCGGCGCGCCGCACCCGCTCCGACTCCCGCTCCGCCCACGCCGGCACGCTCCCCGTCCGCTCGGCGTGCGCCGCCGTCGCCACCAGCGCGGCCGCCTCGCGCAGCCGCGCCGCCGCCGCCGCCAACTCTTCCGCCGTCACGCCCGCACGGTCCACCGTGTCCAGCGCGCCCGCCGCCTCCAGCCGCGCCGCCCGCCGCGCCGCCGCCCCCTCGTCGCGCCGCTGCGCCGCCTCCGCGAACTCCGGCCCCTCCCGGTCCAGCGCGGTCCGCCCCAGCACCCCCACGCCGTGCTCCGCCGCCCGCGCCAGCACGTCCGCCGCGTCGTGGATCACGATCAGCCCCGGCGACCCGAACTGCAACTCCTGGAAGTAGTGCGTGCTCCTGCTCCGAGCCTTCGACCGTTTCGTCAGCAGCGTCAGCCGACGCCGCGCCCGCGTGCACGCCACGTAGAACAGCCGCCGCTCCTCCGCCAGCGCACGCTCCTTCGCCGACCGCCGCTCGTCATCGTCCGCCAGCAGGCCCGCCGGCAACTCCAGCCGCTCCTCCCCGCTCGTCTTCGGGAACCCGTGCTGCGGGTTCACCCGTGCCACGAACACCTCGTCGAACTCCAGCCCCTTGGCCGAGTGCGCCGTCAGCACCTGCACCGCGTCCTCTGTCTCCTCCTCGTCCTCGCTCCGATCGACCCGGTCCCATCCCGTCGTCTCGAACCCCCGCTCGCGCTCGCTCAGGTCCTCGTAATACGACATGAACGACGCCAGGTCCCCCGGCGCATCCAGCCGTCCCTGCACCGACCGCGCGAACCGCACCGCCGCCACCAGGCACGACACCCGCCGCGCCCGCTCCCGCGCCGGCAGCAGGTCCGCGTGCGCCAGGTCGCACCGCGTCACGATCCGGTAGATCGCCGATGCCGCCGACGCCGTCCCCGCAACCGACGCCAACTCCCGCGCCGTCTCCACGAACCGCGCAACCCCCCCCTCGCCCGGCCCGTTCGTCGCCAGCCACTCCACGTACCCCGGCGGCGCATCCCCGTCCCCCATCCCCGCCCGGCTCGCGCGCCCGTGGTACAACGCCTCCATCGACACCACCACCTCGCGCCCCACGCCGAACGGCGGCCGCAGCAGCAGCCGGCGCGCCGCCCACGTCGCCGACGGGTTCACCAGCAACTCCACCCACGCCAGCAGGGCCTTCACGCCCTCGTCGTCCGCCGCCTTCCCCTCGCGACGCTGCTGGAACGGCACGCCCTCGATCCGCAGCGCGACCGCGATCCGGTCCAGGTCCAGTTTCGTCCGCGCGATCACCGCGAACTCACGCCACGACCGCGACGGGTCCGCCGCCTTTGCCGCCGCGATCATCGCCGCGATCACGTCCGCCCCCTGGTAGTCGTCCTCCAGCAGCACGCCCTCCACCACCGACCCGGCCGGCGCGGGCGCGCCCCGCTTCTCCTCCGGCAACTCGACCACCTTGTCCGGCGCGAACCGCTCCTCCGCCAGCGAGATCACCGCGTTCGCCGCCTCGACCACCGGACGCTCCGACCGGTAGTTCACCGTCAGCGCGATCGTCCGGGCGCCACGCCACACCGACGCGAACCGCTGGAACGCCCGGTCGTCCGCCCCCCGGAACCCGTAGATCGCCTGGTCGTCGTCGCCCACCACCGTCAGGTCCGGGTCCGTCTCCGGCGGCGCGAGCAGCCGCAGCAACTCCACCTGCGCACGGTTCACGTCCTGGAACTCGTCCACCACCACGTGCCGGCACTCGTCGCGCAGCAGCGCGCCCGCACGCCCCCCCCCGCGCAGCAACTCCGCCGGCATGGCGATCAGGTCCGCGAACGTCACCCAGCACCGCTCGCGGCACGCGGCCTCGAACAGCCCGAACAGCCGCGCGTGCCCCGCGAACAGCGCCTGCGCCTCGCGCTGCGCCGCCGCCTCGCGCTCGTCCTCCACCGCCGTCCCGTCCGACCGCTCCCCGCGCGCCGCCCGCTCCGCCCACGCGAGCGCGAACTCCTCGCACCGCGCCGGTGTCAGCCCCGCGTTCCGGAACGCCTCGAAGTGCCGCTCCGCCTCCTCGATCAGCGCCTCGTGCCCGCGCCCGATCGTCCGCCCGTACACCCGATGCTCCACGATCAACGACCGCATCAGCCGCCGCTGCTGCGCCGAGTCGATCAACTCCGGCTCGCGCCACAGCCCCAGCAGGTCGGGGAACCGCCGGACCACCCGGTGCCCGAACCCGTGGATCGTGTGCGCCCGCACGCGGTCCGCCACGCCCGCACCCACCAGCCCCGCCAGACGCTCGCGCAACTCCTCCGCCGCCTTCACCGTGTACGTCACCACCAGCACCGACTCCGGCTCCACGCCGCGCGCCCCGATCAGGTGCGCCACCCGATGCACGATCACCCGCGTCTTGCCCGTCCCCGGACCCGCCAGCACGATCAGCGGCCCGCCCTCGTGCTCCACCGCCGACCGCTGCGCCTCGTTCAGTGCTTCCGGCATCGCGCCCGAGTCTACCCGCACGCCCCGCACCCTACACTCACACCATGACGCCCGGCCGCGCGATCATCATCCTCGCTCTCGCGGCCATCCTCGGCATCCCCCTCGTCCTCGGCTCGCGCCGCGACACCCCCCCCCCGGGCGACGACGCCCTCACCCTCATCGTCATCACGCCCCACGTCCGGCAGATCCAGCAGGAGTTCGCCGACGCCTTCGACCGCTGGCACCGTCGCGTCCACGGCCGCGCCGTCCGCATCGACTACCGACGCCCCGGCGGCACCTCCGAAATCCTCAAGCAACTCCAGGCCCAGTTCAACGCCGCCCTCGCCTCCGGCCGCTACGACCACACCCCCGACGGCCGCGTCGTCCTGCACCCGGGCGCGATCACCTTCGACGTCATGTTCGGCGGCGGCTCCTACGACCACACCCGCCTCAAGACCGGCGACGGCGTCTCCGTCACCATCCCCGGCGCAACCGCGCCCACGCCCGTCCCCATGTCCGCCCCCGCCGGCTTCGACCAGCGCACCCTCGACGAGTGGTACGGCGACAACGCCATCGGCTCGGGACTCCTCTACGACCCCGACCAACACTGGCTCGGCACCGCCCTCTCCTCCTTCGGCATCGTCTACAACCGCGACACCGTCCACCGCCTCATCGGCCGCCGCGACCTCGAAACCTTCGACGAACTCGCCGACCCGCGCCTCGCCGGCTGGATCGCGCTCGCCGACCCGCGACAGTCCGGCTCCATCACCACCACCTTCGACGCCATCCTCTCCCGCTACGGCTGGCACGACGGCTGGCGGCTCCTCCGCGCCATGTGCGCCAACACCCGCTACTTCACCAACTCCTCCACCAAGCCCCCCATCGACGTCAGCCAGGGCGAAGCCGCCGCCGGTCTGGCCATCGACTTCTACGGCCGCACCCAGGCCCAGGTCGTCATGCGCCCGGGCGAGACGCCCGAGACCTCGCGCGTCGGCTACGCCGATCCGCCCGGCGCGGTCTTCGTCGACGCCGACCCCGTCTCCATCCTCAACGGCGCGCCCAGCCCCGACCTCGCCCGCCGATTCGTCGAGTTCTGCCTCACCGACGAGGCGCAAGCGCTCTGGAACTTCCACGCCACCGCCACGCCCGCAGGCGCATCCAACCCGCCCGGCCCCGACGCGCATCCCCTCGGCCCGAACACGCACGAACTCCGCCGAATGCCCGCCCGCCGCGACTTCTACGACCGCTACGCCCACCTCCTCATCGACAAGGTCAACCCCTTCGACATCGCCTCGACGACGCCCAGCGCGGGCTGGCGCAGCGCGATCGGCCTCATGATGGGCGCGTTCGCCGTCGACAACCTCCACGACATCCGCGCCGCATGGCTCGCCATGCACCGCGCGCGCGAGCGCGGCGCGCCCCCCGAATCCATCGCCGAGATGGAGCGACTCTTCTACGCCTTCCCCGAGCCGGACCAGGTCGCCCGCCTCTGGCGATCCCTCTTCGGCGACGCCGAGCCGCGCTGCCCCGACGACGCCCTCCTCCACTTCACGCCCGAGAACTACCGCGTCCTCCGCGGCGCATGGCGCGACCCCGCCGTCCTCGCGCGCCTGCGCATCGTTTACACCAGCGCGTTCCGCGAGAACTACCGCGCCATCCTCCGCATCGCCGAAGAACACCACTGACGACGCCGCACCCCGACATCCCGGAGAATCGTTCTCACCACAGAAGCACAGAGATCGGATCGAGTTGAATCACGAGTGCTCTCTCTGTGCCCTCTGTGCCTCTGTGGTGAATCAGGTGTTCCGGGGTAGGTTCCACCGCGAACGGGAGGAAACCGCCATGCCCCACGAGGCAGACAGCAGGCCCACGCTCACCAAGATCATCGCCACGCTCGGCCCGGCCTCCGAGTCCCCCGAGATGGTCCGCGCCCTCGTCGATTCCGGCGCGAGCGTCTTCCGGCTCAACTTCTCCCACGGCTCCTTCGACGACCACCTCCGACGACTCCGGGCCGTCCGCGCCGTCTCCGAATCCGTCGGCCTCCCACTCGCCGTCTTCGGCGACCTTCCCGGCCCCAAGATCCGCGTCGGCCGAGTCCCCGCCACCGGCCTCGTCCTCCACGCCGGCGCGGACGCCCTCATCCGCACCGACCTCGACGAGGCCCGCTACGAAGCCGAGAGCGACGGACAACGCACCGTCCTCCTCCCCTGCGCCTATCAACCCCTCGCGCGCGAAGTCCACCCCGGACACCGCGTCCTCATCAACGACGGCGCGATCCGAATGCTCGCCGTCGACGCAGACCCGCGCGGCGCGTGGCTCCGATGCCGCGTCACCGTCGGCGGCCTCGTCACCACCGGCAAGGGCATCAACCTCCCCGACTCCGACCTCTCCGCCCCCGCCCTCACCGACCGCGACCTCGCCTGCGTCGAGTGGGCCGTCGAGCACGCCCTCGACTTCCTCGCCCTCTCCTTCGTCCGCCGCGCCGACGACGTACTCGACCTCAAGCGCCGACTCGCCGGCATGTGCCCCGCCTGCAAGTCCGAGCCGGACGACGAGCAGGGCGCGTCCATCCCCGTCATCGCCAAGATCGAAAAGCCCCAGGCCGTTGCCAACATCGACGCCATCGCCGACGCCGCCGACGCCATCATGGTCGCCCGCGGCGACCTCGGCGTCGAGATGGACCTCGTCCGCGTCCCCGTCGTCCAGAAGCGCATCGTCGCCGCGGCCAACGAGTGGGGAAAGCCCTGCATCGTCGCCACCCAGATGCTCGAAACCATGATCGAGAACGCGACCCCCACCCGCGCCGAGGCCTCCGACGTCGCCAACGCCATCTTCGACGGCGCGGGCTGCCTCATGCTCTCGGGCGAGACCGCCGTCGGCAAACGACCCGACCTCGCCGTGGACACCATGCGCCGCATCGCCCTTGAGGCCGAGCGACACCTCGCCTCGCTCCCCCAGCGCGCCGACCCGCCCCAGCGCCTCGTGCAGCAGCGCTACCGCACCGCCGCACTCGCGCACGGCGCGTGGCACGTTGCCCACGACTGCGGCGCGGAACTCGTCGTCTGCTGGTCGCAGGCCGGCGGCACCGCCCGATACCTCTCCCAGAACGACTTCTCCATCCCCATCGTCGCCTATTCCTCAAGCCCCCGCGCCACGCGCCGAATGGCCCTCCTCCGCGGCGTCACCCCCATCTGCTCCCCGCCCCCCCCCTCCGGGCGCCTCGCCGACTGGAACGCCCAGGTGGACCGCGACCTCCTCGCCCGAGGTTGGGCCGCCGAGGGCACGCCCATCGTCCTCCTCGCCGGCAAGCCACTCGGCAGCGCCAAGGCCACCAACACCATCGCCTTCCACCGCGTCGGGGCGGAGGGCGGCTTCCTCGGCTACGACGCCTGACCCCCGGGTAGCCCGCCACTCCGTGGCGGCGAGTGCCGGTGGCACACGCGTCCCGCCTGTGCCTTACAATCCTGCCACCGCACTGCTACCGCAGACAGGAGGCCCATTCATGCGAACCGCCAACCCCGCCCTCAACGCCTTCCAGCCCGGCTCCACCGCCTATGAGGTCGCCGCTCGCTCAAACACCATGACGCTCAACGGCACCGTCACCGCCTCGGGCGTCCTGCTCAGTCTCTGCGCCGGCACAGGACTCGCCTCCTGGATGCTCGTCACAAACCCCGCCAACCAGGGCCTCGCCATCCCCATCCTTCTCGGCGGAATGCTCGGCGGCCTCGTCCTCGCCCTCATCACCGTCTTCAAGCCCACCGCCGCCCCATTCACCGGCCCCCTCTACGCCCTCCTCAAGGGCGCGTTCCTCGGCGTGCTCTCGTTCATCGTCGCCCAGCGACTCGGACCGGGCGGCGAGATCGTCGTCTTCCAGGCCATCGGACTCACCTTCGGCATCTTCGCTGCCGTCCTCCTCGCCTACGTCACCCGCGTCGTCCGCCCCGGCCGCGTCTTCCGCGCCTGCATCATTTCCGCCACCGCCGGCATCATGATCTTCTACGTCGTCGCCCTCCTTCTCAGCCTCTTCGGCGTCTACGGCATGGCCTCGCTCCTCTCCTTCGAGAACGCCTCCATGCTCTCCATCGGCCTCTCCCTGTTCGTCGTCGTGATCGCCTCCATGAACCTCGTCCTCGACTTCGAACTCATCGAAGCCGGCGTCGAACGCGGCATGCCCAAGCACATGGAGTGGTACGGGGCGTTCGCGCTGCTTGTGACGCTCGTCTGGCTCTACATCGAAGTCCTCAGGCTCCTCGCCAAACTCCGCAGCCGCTGACCGGGCACGCCCGGCCCCACGCCACAGCACACTCCGGGGCGGGGCCTTCCCAGTCCCCGCTTCAGCGGCCGATGCTCACAGCCATCCTCAGCGCGCCATGGCCTTTGCGCGTGCGCATCACCCCGTCCGCTCGAAGCGCGTGCCCGAACGCCGCACGCGCCCCGCGATCTCGAGCATCGTCAACTCCACGCGCAGGTCGGCGGCCGAGAGGTCCGTCAGGGCAACCAGTTCGTCCGTCGAACGCGGCGCGCCCAGCGCACTCACGATCCGCTGCTGCCGCTCGCTCAGGTTGGCAACGGGCGGAGGCGCAGGCTCGAACAGGCCCGCCGAAGGGTCCGCGAAGCGCGCACCATGCGTGCCCGCAGCCAGGTGGCGCGCCGCCGACTCGAGCGCGCCGACCACGTCCGCCGGCCCCGTCACCAGCGCGGCCCCGCCGCGCTTGATCAGGTCGTGCGAGCCAGCGCTCGCCGGCGAATCGACCCGCCCCGGCAGCACCATCACCTCGCGACCCTGCTCCTCGCCAGCGTGCCGAGCGGTGATCAGCGCGCCGCTCCCCTCCGCGGCCTCGATCACGAGCACACCCAGGCTCAACCCGGAGATGATCCGGTTCCGCCCGGGGAAGTTCTCGGGTGTCGGCGCAACGCTCATCGGAAGTTCGGAGACGATCGCGCCGCCTCCGTCGGCAACCCGGTCGTACAGCGGCGCGTTGTCCGGCGGGTAGGCGTGCATCAGCCCACACCCCAGCACCACGATCGTCCGCCCGCCCGCCCGCAGCGCGCCGCGGTGCGCGGCCGAGTCGATCCCGCGCGCCCCGCCCGACACCACCGTCAGCCCGTTCGACGCCAGCACCCCCGCGAACCGCTCCGCCTGCTCCACCCCGTACGCCGTGCAGGCCCGCGAGCCGACGATCGCCACCGGGAACGCGTCCGCGTCTGCGGGCCGAAGCCCGCCCCGGACATAGAGGATCGGCGGCGCGGACGGGATCGACGCCAGCAGCGGCGGGTAGTCCTCGTCGCCCAGCGCGAGGATCGCGACGCCGTGCCGCTCCGCCAGTTCGAGTTCCCGCTCCGCCAGCGCGGCCGAGTCCTTCAGGCCCCGCGCGATCGCCGACGAGGTGCCCCCGCCGATCCCGCGCACCCGTTCGAGGTCGCGCGGCGAGGCCCGCAGCGCGTGCTCCGCCGAGCCGAACGACTCCAGAAGCCGGGCGACCAGCACAGGACCCAGCCCCGGCGTCATCGTCAGGCGGAGCAGGTCGAACACACGGGGCGAGACCGCGGGCATGCGGCGGAGTGTACAGGGCCGCCCGCTCACCACCAACTCGCCCACGCGACGATACACTCCCACCGGCAGGCCCAAGGACGGAGCCGATGGCGATGATCACCCCCTGTTCAATCGTGCGAGCGTGGCGCGGACGAGCGGCGGACACGGCGCGACGACGCGCCGCGGTCGCCTGCCAGGCGATCGGCGTCGCGCTCCTCCTCTCGCTCGTGAGCGTCTCCTGCCAGACCACCCCCAGGCCGTCCAAGGCGGCCGCCGGCGTCGAGCCGGACGTACGCGTCCGGATCGTCCGCGAAGCGCCCTCGGTCCGCATCACCGGGCCGGCGCAGGTGGCGGTGCGAACCGTCGGCTCCTTCGGCGAGTGGATCGCCGCCACCCCGCTCGAAATGCGCGCCGAGGCCGGCGTCCTCGTCGCCGGCGACGCCGCCGGCGTCGAACGACGATTCGACCAGGGCGCGCCGCTCGAAGTGCGAGCGGTCGTGGCGGCACGGGGCTCGCGCGCGTCGGGATTGCGCCCGCCGCCGCAGCCGGATCTGCTGGTGGACAACCGGGCGTTCCCCGGCTCGATTGAGATTCATCCGCGAACGGACGCCGGAGAGGGCGTGCTGGACGTGATCAACGTGACGACGATGGAGTCGTACCTGCCGGGGGTGCTGACGGGCGAACTGCTCGACAACTGGCCGCTGGAGGCGTACCGGGCGCAGGCCGTGGCGGCGCGGAGTTATGCGCTGCACGAGCGGGCGCGGGCGCGGCTGAGGGGTCGTGCGTTCGACCTTGAGAACACGGCGCGGAACCAGGTGTTCGCCGGCCGAACGCAGCACGATGCCGCCGTGCGTGCGGCGCGCGACACCCGGGGCGAGGCGCTCACCGTCGGCGGCGAAGTGCTGCGCGCGTACTACTCCAGCACCTGCGGCGGGCGGCCGATGGGGGCAGGCTCGATCTGGCCGACGGGCACGGGGTGGGAGTTCAACGGCGTGCCGCCGCTCCAGGTGGACGCGCCGCGGGCGACGTTCTGCGAGTCTTCTTCGGCCTACCGGTGGCAGGTCACGCGGACGGTCGAGGACGCCTCGAAGCGCATCGCCGCATACGGGGCCGCCAACGGGATGTCGATCAAGGCGCTCGGGAACGTCCGCTCGATCGTGCCGGTCGAGGTGAACGCGGCGGGCAGGCCCGTGCAGTTCACGATCGCGGACGACAAGGGCAAGACCTACAAACTCAACGCCGAGCACCTGCGCCAGGCCCTCAACCACGCCGCGGAAGGCCTGCCCGCCCCGGAACGCGCGGCACAAGTGCGCTCCGGAGACGCCGAGTTCGAGATGCGGGCGCGGGAGGTCGTGATCCGCGGCCGCGGGTGGGGCCACGGCGTCGGGGCGTGCCAGTTCTGCATGAACGGGATGGCGCGCCGGCAGTGGGACTACGGGCGGATGCTCGCCCACTTCTACCCAGGCGCAAGGGTCGAGCGGGTGTATTGAGCGCGTCTCACCCAGAATCGCGGCGGCGCGAAGCACGATGCCGGGCCCGAGCCGGTGGCACACGCGTCCCGCCTGTGCCGCATCCGCAGCGCCTTCTCAACATCCCCGCGACGGGCTGCCCTCCCCTTCTCACCCTCTGCGCCTCCTCGTGAGGCATCGCCTCAACGCACGACGTCCCTGCGTTCCAGCCGGTAGTAGATGAACGTCCGGTCGGTCGTCGAAAAGAGCAGCCTCCGCTGGCGGTCGAGCGTCGTCCGAGGCTCCTGCGGCCAGCCGTCGATCGCCGTGCGCGGGTGCAGGTCACGCAGGGCGAGGGCGTCGTCGCGGCGGGTGGCGGCGTGCTCGAGGCCCGCGGGCACGCCCTCGGCGACAGCGCACCCGGGGAGGACGAGTTCCCAGGTGGGGTTGGGCGTCGGCGTCGGGGCGTCGGCGCGGCGCGAGGAGGAGGCCGAGCCGCAGCCCGCGGCGGCGGCCGCGAGGACGATCGCAAGAGCGGCGCGGACGATGGGGGACCTCTTCTTCCTCACGCTCTTGAGGGTACAACGGGCGTGCCCCGGCCCCAAGGCGGAATCCTCCGCATTCGGGGGCGGGTCCCCCTTGCGGACCGTTGACGGCGTGCAACAGCGTGGCGTACAGGCAACGCGGGGCGGGGGCGGGGGCGGGGCGACGGACGGTAGAATCGCGAACGGGAGGCGAGCGCGGATGCGGCTGCACGGCGTGGAGATTCCGGAGGATCGGATCGCGGAGTTCTGCCGCCGGCACGGGGTGCGTCGGCTGTCGCTGTTCGGGTCGATCCTGCGCGAGGACTTCGGCCCTGAGAGCGACATTGATTTTCTGGTGGAGTTCGAGCCGGATGCGCGCGTCAGCCTGTTTGATTTGGGGGGGATGCTGATGGAGTTGCGGGAACTTCTGGGACGGGAGGTGGACCTTCGCACACCGTTCGATCTCTCCCCGTACTTCCGCGACGAGGTGCTCTCGCAGGCGAGGCCGCTGTATGCCGCGTGACCCGATCCGGCATCCCGGGGACGATCGCATTCGGGCGTTGCACATGCTTGAGGCCGCGCGCGAGGCGCTCCGGTTCTGCGATGGCCGGACGCGCGAGGATCTTGACCGGGACGGGCTTCTGAGGCGGGCCGTGCTTCATTGCTTGCAGGAGATCGGCGAGGCGGCGTCGAAGATGAGCGCACCGGTTCGGGAGCGGCTACCCGACGTTCCGTGGGTTCAGATGGTGGGGATGCGGCACAGGCTCGTCCATGTGTACTGGGTGATCAATACTTGACCTTGTGTGGACCGTTGTCACCGATGAGTTGCGTCCGTTGATCGAGGCGATGGAATCGGCGCTGCGTGAGTGGCCGACGCCCGAGTGAGAGCCGATGGCAAAGCGGACGCGACGGACAGCCGTTGGTGCGGATCGACGCCAGAAACGGACTGCGCAGCAGCCTGTTGACGTAGAGGTTCTGTTTCGAAAGCCGGGGCGTGCCGAGCGTGCGCCGCGGCTGACGGACGCCGCGGTGACGCGGGCCGAACGGGAGTTGGGGGTGCGGCTGCCGCGGAGTTACGTGGAGCTGATGAAGCGCCGGAACGGGGGGCGGGTGCGCCTCAACGGATTCCTGCCAACAAGGCGGCCACCGAAGTGGTTGAGCGGCCGGAGGGTGTACACGCTCGAACGGATCGAAGGGATCGGGAGCGATGAGAGCGGGTCGATCGTGCGTCTGCGGCGGTCGGCGACGGAATGGGGCGTGCCGGAGTTGATGGTACCGTTCGACGGGGACGGTCACTGGTGGCTGTGCCTGGACTATCGGGAGTGTGGGGCGCGGGGCGAGCCGCGCGTGACGCACTATGAGCCGGCTGAGATGGACGGTCAACGGGCGCGGGAGTTTCGTGTTGCGGACTCGTTCCGGGAGTTCCTTGCCGGGTTGGTGTTTGACGCGGGGGCGATTCTCCTGGCGATCGACGATTGGTCGGTCATCGGTCCGCGAATGGCGGCGACGATGAGGAAACTTGGGTGCCGGACGTATCGCGCTCCGGGAGAGAGAGCCGGCTCGCCGCCGCGGCACTGGACGTGGAAGGCGTTCGCGACAGCGTGTGCGGACGAGCCGGCGCGTTTGTTCGTAACGGACAACGGGACGGCGGACGCGTGGCACCTCGCGCGACCGGCATCGCATCAGTTGCTGCACGTGGACGTGTGCGAGAAGGATCAGGCGCGGTGCGTGCGGGAACTGCTCGACGCCTTTGACGATGCACTGGCCCTGATCCACGTTCCCGCGGATCGGAACCCCATTCCCGGTGTCCCCGTCGCCGAGGCGGCGAGGGGCACGCAGCGGAAGACGCGAGCAAGGTCTGCGCCAACCGCGTACGAGCCTGCGAGTCTGAACGGCGCGGTGCGGGCCGGGGACCTCACCCTTGTCCGACGACTGCTGGACCTGGGCATGAAGCCGGACAAGCGGTACGGTCCGATGTACGCGACCGGGATCGAAACAGCGGCTCAGACTGGCGAGGCGGCGATCTTCGATTTGCTCGTCGGTAGATCAGGAAAGAGACCGGCGGCCGGGGTTCTTGACAAGGCGATCCGAGGGGGCAGCGCTGCGATCGTGCGTGCCTTGATCGATCGTGGGCTGCGACCGACCGGGCGGGACCTGGCGACGGCCGTGTTCATGGGGCACACACCTGTCGTGAAACTTCTCCTCTCGCTCGGGATAGAGCCGAACGGAGACGCGATCCGCTGGGCCGCGGGCGTGTTCGGCCGGTTCGAGGTCAGCCCGTCGAACGAGCCGCGGCGGGACATGATGCGACAGTTCAGGAAGTGGGGCGTGCGGGCGACGGATGGAGAGGTTCGGCGGCGGTACGAGAGGTTGCGGTAGATTGACCAGGACTGACGGTGATCGACAGAGCGAAGAGGGGACGGCATGGCGAAGAAGGCGGCAGAGAAAGTGAAAGTGGCGAGGTCAGCGGGGGGTGGGGAACCGCTCCCTGACGGTCGCGGCTCGTCGAAGAAGCGCGGGTCGTCGCGGGGCAGGAACGGCGCGGGGACGCTCGAGAAGATCGGCTCGCTGGCCGAGGGGGTGGCGCGGGCGGCGCACGCGGGGGAGGCGCCTTCGATCGAGGTTCCGACGCGGGCGAAGTCGAACACGACGTGGGACCGCAGGAGCGGCATCCTGCGCATGGGCGACGCGACGCAGACGCGCGAACTCTTCAACCTCAACCAGGCCAAGGGGTTCATGCAGACCGTGCTCCACGCCGCGGGCATCAAGGAACTGCTGGAGGCGGACAAGACGCTCAGCCTGCGCGCCATGTTCTACAAGGGCCTGCACACCATCCCCGGCACGAAGGAGAAGACGTTCGCGGACCAGGACGAGAGCGACGCGGTGCTCGAGGACCTGGAGGTGACGCTCGGGTCGCTGCGCGAAGAGTTGCACGTCTTCGCGAAGAAGGCGGGGACGATGGTGGGGAACATCACCATCGTGGACTCGGGCGACGAGATCGACTGCCGGCGGATGGGGTCGGGGGGGTACGCGATCCCGAGCATCGTGGAGCCGGATGTCATCCAGTTCAAGAAGTGCGACGCGAAGTTCGTGCTGCACGTCGAGAAGAACACGGTCTGGAGCCGCTTCAACGAGGACAAGTTCTGGCAGGAGCACAACTGCATCCTGACGGAAGGGGGGGGTCAGCCGCCGCGGGGCGTGCGCCGGCTGCTGCGGCGGCTGAACGAGGAACTCGGCCTGCCCGTCTACTGCCTCCTCGACTGCGACCCCTGGGGGCACTACATCTACAGCGTCATCAAGCAAGGCTCCATCTCGCTCGCGTTCGAGAGCGAGCGGCTGGCGATCCCGGAGGCGAAGTTCCTCGGCCTCCGCGCCATCGACTACCAGCGCTGCGGCCTCTCCGACGACGTCCAGATCGCCCTCAACGACAAGGACATCGCCCGCGCCAAACAGATCGCCGCCTACCCGTGGTTCAAGGACAAGCCGGCGTGGCGCCGCGAGATCGAGCAACTGCTCCGCAACGGGTTCAAGATGGAGGTCGAGTCGCTCATCACGAAGGACATCAGTTACGTCACGGAGACCTACGTGCCGGAGCGGCTCAAGGCGAGGGATTGGCTGGATTGAGAGGCACCGGGCACGGGGCATCGGGGGAGATGGCATGGGGAGCGGGGGAGTTGTGCGTTCAGCGGGTTGATTTGAAGAAGGCACGAGGCATGAGGCACGGGGCATGAGTCCCGGCGCCGGGCACGAGTCGTGCGCGGGATAGCATTGGCCCCTCTCGGGGGTCGGGCGCGGGAACGCAGGGGCGTTGTGCATGGAAGTCGGGATCGTCGGGCTGCCGTACGTAGGGAAGACCGCGCTGTTTCGTGCGCTGACGGGGGTGGCGGCGGACCCGGGGGGCGCGGCCCACGCCAACGTCGGCGTCGCGCCGATCCCGGACCCGCGGCTCGACGCCCTGGCGCGACACGTCGAGACGAAAAAGGTCGTCCCCGCATCCCTCAAGGTCGTGGACGTCCCGGGGCTGGTGCGGGGGGCGTCGGAGGGGGGGGGACTGGGCAACGCATTCCTGAGCCACGTCCGCGACGTGGACGCCCTCATCCATGTCGTCCGCTGCTTCCACAACGCCGCCGTGCCCCACGTCGACAACTCGCTCGACGCCGCTCGCGACATCGAGACCGTCGAACTCGAACTCATCCTCGCGGACCTGCAGATGGTCGAAAACGCACTGCCGCGCGCGGAAAAATCGGCACGCAAGAAGGAGGCGGACTCAGAGGCGCGGCTGAGCGTGCTCAAGAAGACGGAGCCGCTCCTGAACGCGGGCAAGCCCGTGCGAGGCCTCGTGCTCGAAAGCGAGGACGAGCGAAGAGCCATGCGCGGCCTGGCCATGCTCTCCGCAAAGCCGGTCCTCTACGTCGCAAATGTGGGCGACGACGACCCCAAGGGCGAAGGCGAGCAGGCGCGGCGGGTGCGCGAGCACGCGGCGGCGAACCACGCCGGGTTCGTACCGGTCTGCGCACAGATCGAGGCCGAACTCGCCGAACTCGAGCCGGGAGAGCGAGCAGAGATGCTCGATGCGCTGGGCCTCGATGAGCCTGCCCTGCACAAACTGGCACGGGCGGCCTACGCGCTCCTCGGACTCCAGAGTTTCTACACCGCAGGACCGAAGGAAATCCGTGCCTGGACCATCCCCGCGGGAAGCAAGGCCCCCCAGGCCGCCGGCGCGATCCACACCGACTTCGAACGCGGCTTCATCCGCGCCGAGGTCTACTCCGTGGACGACATGGAGAAGTTCGCCTCGGAAAAGGCGATCCGCGACGCGGGCAGGCTGCGGACCGAGGGCAAGGAATATGTCATGCGCGACGGCGACGTCTGCCATTTCCTCTTCAACCTCTGACGACCCGGCCAATGCCCGGAGTGGCAAGCCGCCCCCGGGACGGCCGCACGCTCCCTCCCTTCTCCCCGCCACGCCCCACGCACCTTCAGGTCGTTCGGTTGCGCACTCTCCGCGCGACGACCCGCCCTATCGGACCCCCACGCCAACCCTCCCTAACCCCCCCTGACAACCCCACAACCCGCCTCCGCACGGACTTGCGAGATTCTGCTTGCCGTGTGGAGCCTGCTTGGCTATCTTGTACCGAACAAAGGGCGCGAAACTTTCTCGCCCGGTCCGGTCGCAGGTCGATGGTTGGGGCTGCCGGTTTGGAGTCCGGCAGGCCAGTCGGGGAGTCCGGCATGGCAACCTTCTCGGGTCGGAGGCCCGGTCATCTCGGCGTGGCGCGCCCGGAGGGGCGCGCGCCCTCGCCGCGCACCCCGGAGCCGTCCCGTGCTCAACCTGCTCGCACCCCGCCGTTGGTCAGCCAGAACCCCGTCCCGCAACGCACCGCTCCTCCGCCTCGGCCCGGGCGGCGAGTTCCAATGCGAGTACCTCCCCGATCCGAGCGGCTCCGGCACGCTCATCCGCCGCGACGCCCGCTCCTCCGAGTCCGCCCGCCCGCCCCTCGCCGCGGCGGGCCTGCTCCTCGCGGCCTCATCCGCCGTCGCCTCACAGGCCGCCACGCTCCGCTCCATGGCCGAGTCGTTCCGCGCCGCGTCGTGCGCGGGACTGGAAGTCTCCCGTCCGTCCGATGCCGACCGCACCCCGCGTCGGCTCACCCTCATGGTGGAGGATCACGACCATGAATCTCACCCCCAAGCAACTCCGCATCCTGCAACTGATCCGCGACTGGCGCATCCGGCATGGCTATTCCCCGACCATGCAGGAACTCGCCGACGAGATCGGCGTCAGCAAGGTCACGGTCTTCGAGCACGTCGAGGCCCTCATCAAGAAGGGCGCCCTCGTCCGCGAGCCCAACAAGGCTCGCTCTTTGTCGATCGCTGACGGCATCGCCGTCCCCGACGAGGCACGCCCCCTCCGCTTCCCCCTCGTCGGCAAGATCGCCGCCGGATACCCCATCGAGAAGGTCCCCGATATCGACGAGGTCGACCTCGGCGACCTCCTCTGCCAGGCTTCGCGCACAGGCTCGACCTTCGCGCTCAAGGTCGAAGGCGACAGCATGCGCGACGAGGGAATCCTCGACGGCGACTACGTCCTCATCGAACGACGCGACACCGCCTCCAACGGCGACCGCGTCGTCGCACTCCTCCCCGACGGCTCCACCACACTCAAGACCTTCTACAAAGAGTCCGACCACGTCCGCCTCCAGCCCGCCAACCCCCAGTTCGAACCCATCCGCGTCAAGCACTGCCAGGTCCAGGGCATCGTCCGAGGCGTCGTCCGTCGCTACTGACCCCCTCCCTCTCCTGCGACAATTTGGCCCTTTGGCCCTTTGGCCCTTTGGCCCTTTGGCCATTTGGCCATTTGGCCCCCGTATCATCCCCCATGCCCCGCGCCGATGTCCTCCTCCTGGCCGCGTTCGCGCTCGTCGTGTCGGCCTGTTCGCGCACCGACCCCTACGCCGACAAACCCGCCGAGGCCCCCCCCGAAGTCGTGCAGGCCGCTGAAGCCCGCGCCGAGCAGGCCGCCGATCGTC
>DAOMNQ010000063.1:0-15831 GCA_035443945.1 Phycisphaerales bacterium
CGAGAGCGGCTCGCCCTCGATCTCCGTCCGCCCGCCGACGCCATTGGCCGCCAGGAAGTCCTCGACGCGCTCGACCTTGATGCCGACGCGCATCCCCCCTCCGCCGCCGAGCAGCACCGCCGGGAAGAGGCCGCCCTCGTGGACGAGCCGGCTCGGCGCGCCCGGCTCCGGCCGAGCCACGAACCCGGTGGCTTCGAGCCGCCCGCGCAGGCCGCCGGCGTCTGGGGCCTCGATGAAGTCGATCCAGTCGCGCAAGCGGGTGCCGGTCTGCGACCGCATCCGCTCGGCCAGCCCCCGGCCAGCCGGACAGGCCGCCAGGAACGCCTCGACCAACTCGTCCACCACCGCCTGCGCCTGCGGCTGTGGCTCCCAGTGAAACGCCTGCTCGGACGCCACCCCGCCAGTCTGCATCGCCATCGCGCGGACCTCCATCTCCCCGGACTGGTCAATCCTTGGCAGGCCGCGGGGCGGGGGGAAGACGAGGGTCGGACGACGCTGAAGGGTCTTCATCATCCTACCGCGGCACGCTCGTCCCTGCTGGCTGGCGACCGGGAGCGTTCGAGCGTTCGTCCTGTGAGTCATGCAGGTAGAGCGCACCGTGTGGTAGAATGGAGACAGCGACCTCGCCCGCGACACAACGCTCGATTTCCGTGGCTCGGGCATGGTCAAGCACGGCCTCGAGTGGCCAGGTGCCATGCACCGTCAGGCGGGCGATGACGTTCGCCCCGCACGGGATGAGTTCTTCGAGGCGAGCGCGCAGGCCGACGTCGTGTTGCGCTGACACCGGCGCCAGGACGACCTCTTCCGCACGGATCGCGAGATGGGTGCAGCCGTTGCCCGATCCCGTAGCAAAGTGACGCGCCGATGGCGGCAGATCGCTCAGCGGAATGATGTTGCGGATGTTCAGGAAGCGAGCCACGGTCACGCTCCGGGGATGCCGGAAGACCGTGTCCCGCGGCCCGGACTCCACGATCCGCCCGTCGATCATGATCGCCACGTCGTTCGCGAGAAGACCCGCCTCGTGCAGGTCGTGGGTAACGAGGAAGACCGTCGTGCGCATCTGCTGGTGCATCTCCCGGAACGACCACAGCAGGTCGGATGCCGTTGCCGCATCGAGGGAGGAGAACGGCTCGTCGAGAAAGAGTACTCTCGGCTGCACGATCATCGCCCGCGCGAGGGCGACTCGCTGCCGTTCTCCGCCGGAGAGCGTGCCGACGTGGCGACGATCCAGAATGTGCTCGATCCTGAGCATCGCGGCCAGTCGCTTCAGAGCGTCGGTCGCGGCCCGCCGGGCGGATCGCGAAGGCAGGCCGAAGACGATGTTGTCGCGCACGGAGAGGTGCGGGAAGAGCGCGAGATCCTGCGGGATGTAGGCGATGCGGCGCGCCTCGGGGGGAAGGTCCGTGATGTTCCGGCCGTCGAGCAGGACCTCGCCACGCCTCGGGCGCCGCGCCCCCATGACGGTTTCCAGCAGGAGCGTTTTGCCCGCCCCCGACGGACCGAGAATGGCCAGGCATCCACCTTCGTGCACGTCCAGATTAACGTCGTGGAGGGTGAAACCGCCGTACGTCGCGCTGAGATGGCGGACCGTGATCATGCCGGCCGCCCTCTTGCGAGCGTCCGAACGCTGAGCAGGACGAGCAGGGCGATGGCCGTCAGCACCATGACGAGCGCGACGGCCGCCTCGATGCGCACGGCGGACCAGTTGAGCACGATGGAGACCGGGATCGTGTCCGTCTTCCCTTTCACGCTCCCCGCAATTGTCACGGTTGCGCCGTAGTCGCCGATCGCGCGGCCCCACCCTAGCACCATCGCAGCGATCAGCCCCGGCCTCGCCAGCGGCAGCGTGACCCGCCACATCGCCGCCCAAGGCCCACATCCGAGATACCTCGCCACCTGTTCCAGCCGCGGGCTGATCTCCTCGAACGTGGCCTTGAGCACTCGGATCTCGAGCGCGAGCGCGATGATGAACTGCGCCAGGATGATCCCCGGCACCTCAAACACGAACCGGACCAGGTGCTCCTGAACCCAACTGCCCGGAGCCGAGCGGAACATGAGCAGCAGCGTGATCCCGATGGCGATCGGCGAGATGATAATCGGAACGTCCAGCAGGGCATCGACCAGCATTCTGCCGGGGAAGCGGTACCGGGCGAGCGCATAGGCGGCGGGAACGGCGAACACCATCGCCAGCCCCGCGGCGACCGTGGCGCAGAAGAGGCTCAGGCGGATGGCGTGCCGGATGTCCGGCTGGATAAGGGCGGTCAGCGGCTCGCGCACGCCGGCGTACCCGACCTGGGCCGCGAGCATCACCAGCACGAGCGAGAACGCTCCGCCGAGGCCGCCCACCAGGCACAGTCCGAAGAGCCTCCGGCTCATGCACACCTCGCTGCCTACCAGCCCTCCGGCAGTGGCCACTCGCCACCGACCGGCGTATCGGGTAGGGCGTATCGCCGCGCCGCTTCCACCGATGTCAGATAGTTCCACTTCCCGTAGATCGCCTGCCCTTCCGGCGACGTCAGAAAGTCGAGAAACGCCCTCGCCAGATCGGCGTCCTTTGTGCCGGTTCCGATCGCGGCCGGGAGGAACCCGATGCGAGGAACGCGTTCATTCGCAAGGAAGATCGTCCTGATCTTCGTCGGCTCCCAGTGCTCGAAGACCTCCCAGCCGATCACGGCATCGACCTGCCCCAGCGCGACGACCTGCGCGGTCTTGGCGCACGACTCCGTGTGGTTCACGATGTTCGGGCGCACGGCCGAAGCCAGCCCCGCACGCTCCAGCACCTCGACCGCGTACAGCCCGACGCACACCGTGTCCGGGCGGGCGATCGCCACCCGCACGCCCGGCTTGGCAAGGTCTTCGAGCGAGTGGATGCCCTTCGGGTTGTCCCTCGGCACGTTGATTGCCGGCACCATGTACGCGATGATCGTTTCGCTCGCCGGATCGACCAGACCCTCG
The DNA here is from genome assembly GCA_035443945.1 of Phycisphaerales bacterium. GTDB lineage: Bacteria > Planctomycetota > Phycisphaerae > Phycisphaerales > UBA1924 > CAADGN01. The sequence goes on from DAOMNQ010000063.1 coordinate 2,956, forward strand.
CGCTTGGCGAGTTCGATGTAGTCCGACGAGCCGGGGAAGTACACATCCCCCCGATCAGAGAGTTTCATGCGAGCCAGCATCTCGCCGGAACCGCCGAAGTGCGCCTCGACCTTCGCCCCGGTCAGTTCCTGAAACCGCTGCACCGCCAGTTCCGTCGGTGGCTGCGACGCAGAGCCGACGAACACAACGAGCCTGCGACCCCCATACGGCTGCGAGGTCCGCTCCACGTTGCTTGGCGATGGATCGCGACAACCAGACAGGAGCGCTGTCAGCCCCACCACGAGCCACATGAGTGCCCCTCTGGCGCTGACTACCCGCACGTTCCGAGGCCGCGGCTCCCTGTCGGTCAGCGGCTGCGGAGTCTCCATCGCCATCGCGCGGCTCTCCATCTCCCCGGACTGGTCAATCCTTGGCAGGCCAATCGAGCGCGGGAAGTCGGCGGCAGGATTCTGGTATCTTCGAGCAATGACACAACACGCCCTCCTGATCGCCGTGTGCTGCGGGATGACCACACTCACCGCCTGCTCGACCGCCCCGTCCGGCTCGCGGGACGGGCAGGCCGCCCAGCGCACGGCCGCGTTTCTCTTCGACGGCTCCTCTACCGACGCCTGGGTCATGGCCCGCGACGGCTCGCCCTGCCGGTGGGAGATCGACGCCGAGGGGGCGATGGTGGTGAACGTGGGGGCCGGCTCGATCCGCACGCGCGAGGCCTACTCCGACTTCCTGCTGCACCTCGAGTTCGCCGTGCCGAACAACCCGCCGGAGTTCACGGGGCAGGCCCGGGGCAACAGCGGCGTGTATCTCCAGGGGCGCTACGAGGTGCAGATTCACGACTCGCACGGCCTGCCCCCCGCGGACAACCTGTGCGGCGCGATCTATTCCAAGGCCGCCCCGCTGGTGAACGCCGCCCGCCCGGCCGAGGAGTGGCAGACCTACCTCATCGACTTCACCTCCCCGCGCTGGTCCGCCGACGGCACGAAACTCGCCAACGCCCGCATCTCGGTCCACCACAACGGCATCCTCATCCACGACGACTTCGAGATCGTCGGCACCACCGGCGGCGGCGCGCCCGAAGCCCCGACCCCCGGCCCCATCCTCCTCCAGGACCACGGCGACAGTCGCGTCCGCTTCCGCAACATCTGGATCGTCCCCCGGTGAGGCCCCCGCTGCCCCTGCCGCGACAACCCTTGGCCGGGCAGCCCCGGGCAGTAGAATGCCCCCATGTTGTGGGGGTTCCGGGGCCACGACCGCCTGCTCACCCGAGCCGAGATCGCCCGGCGCGAGCACGAGCGCTGGCTGAACCGCGCCATTGCGTCCGGGGCGCGGTACCCCCGGATCCCCACGCGGCTCGTCCGTCGCGGCGGGTTCTCGGGGCTGATGGCTCGCCCGGGCGGGCCTGAGCGTGCCGCACAGTGGTGGCAGGCTGCCCTCGCGCGGGTCGATGATCTGGACGGATAAAGGCCCGGCGCGCGGGTCGCCGATGGTCTAGGGTCGCGGCAGGAGCCGCACACGGGAGGGGCGATGTCGGAGTCCAACGTGCCGAAGGCCCAGACCGGGACACCAGCGCCGACTGCCACGCGCACGACGCTCGCGCGCCGCTGGCTGATCCGCGTCGTCCTCATCACCGTCGCCCTCTGGGCCTTCGGCGCGTGGGGCCTGTACGACGCGCTCGTCGCCTACCCCAAGCGCGGCGCGGCCTTCGCCGAACTCATGCAACTCGAGTACCTGCGCGCCGCCAACGATCGCGGCGTGCTGGGACAGGCGAGCATCGAGGACCCGGCCGCCGAACTCGAACGCCTCCGTGCCAAGGACGTCACCCAGCGGTCCGCCGTCGAGCAGCAGCGGCTGCTCTGGCTCGAAGCCCTCGCCACGCCCGGCCTGAACATGCTCGACCCAGAGCACACGCGCATCGAGAATCCCGGCGCGACGCTCGCCCGCCTCCAGAGCGAGTGGGCGCAGCGGCCCGCGCCGAAGCCCCTGAGTTGGTTCGACCTTCCCAGCCAGTGGCTCATCCTCGCCGTCTGCTGGGGCTTCGGCACGTGGATGCTGATCCTCTTCGGCATGGTCGCCTCGAAGCGGTACACCTGGAACCCGGAGGTCCAGCGGCTGACGCTCCCCGGCGGCGCGACGCTCGTGCCCGCCGACCTCGACGACGTGGACAAGCGGAAGTGGCACAAGTTCATCGTCTTCCTGAAGATCAAGCCGGGGCACGCGACGCTGGGCGGGCGCGAACTGCGCCTGGACCTCTTCCGCTACGACCACCTCGAATCGTGGGTGCTGGAGATGGAGAAAACCGCCTTCCCCGACCGCCAAGAAGAGGATGAGAAAGCGGCCGAGGACAGCACGCCCGAGCGGGGCGATGGGCCGCGGACGGAGCCGGATGGCGCAGGGGCTTGATCTTGTCGCGGTGGGGATCGTGGCGCTCGCGTCGGTGGTCGGCGTCGTGCTTACCCTGCTGACGCTCCCCGGCACATGGTTCATTATTCTGGTCGCGCTGCTCTGCCAGTGGTGGCGCGAAGGCCTCTTCGAGTGGTGGACGATCGCACTGTGTGCTGTGCTCGCACTCGTCGGCGAGATTGTCGAGTTCGCCTGGTCCGCCCGCGGCGCGAGGCGCACCGGCGGCACGCGGCCGGGCATGATCGGGTCCATCGTCGGGGGCATCATCGGCGCGGTGCTGGGCACGTTTCTGATCCCCGTGCCGCTCGTGGGCACGCTGGCCGGGGCGGCCATCGGGGCCGGCCTCGGCGCGGTCGCGGGCGAGCGGGGGATGTCGCAGCGGACGTGGCGCGAGTCGGCGGCTGTGGGGCGTGGGGCCGCGGTCGGGCGGCTGACCGCCGTCGCCATCAAGACCGTCATCGCCGGAGTCATCGGGCTGGCGCTGACCACGGGCGCACTGCTCGCCTGATCGCCGGTATGCTCACCACGACCGACCCGCGACGGAGCGCAGCGTGACCGCACGGAAGAAGGACCAGAAGCCAGGCCCCGCCCCGACCGACGGCGTGAAGCACTTCGTGCTCGACACGAACGTGCTGCTCCACAACCCCAACGCCCTCTTCGTCTTCCAGGAAAACCACGTCATCATCCCCTTCCCCGTCATCGAGGAACTGGACAAACTCAAGCGACGCGACGACGACATCGGACGAAACGCCCGCGAGTGCATCCGCCACCTCGACCGTCTCCGCGTCGCGGGCAGCCTGACGGAGGGCGTGGACCTGGGCACGATCAGGCCCGCCGCCGGCGAGGCCGCCAGCGCGGGGCGCAACGGCGCGACCGGCACCGTCCGCATCGACGCCGCGGACCACCAGCGGCCCGACCTGCTCCACGAGGACATCCCCGACAACCGCATCATCGCGGTCGCCCTCGACCTGCACAAGGAGGGCAAGCGCACCGTCTTCGTCTCCAAGGACCTCAGCGCCCGCATCAAGAGCGACGCGCTCGGCATCCACACCGAGGACTTCGAGAACCAGAAGGTCGACGCCGAGCGGCTCTACACCGGCTACCTCTCGCTCACCGTCGAGGGCACGCTGATCGACGATCTCTACGAGCAGCGCGCCCTGCCGCTGGAACGCCTCGTCGGCGTGCTCACGGGCGCGGAGGAGGGCGGCGAGCCGTGGCCCGTCGAACTCCGCGCCAACCAGTTCCTCCTCCTCCGCGACGCCGAGGACGAGCACCACACCGGCATCGCCCGCCGACCCGGCGACACCGACCACGTCATCCCCATCACCGGCCCGCGCAAGCCCGTCTTCGGCATCATGTCGCGGAACCTTCAGCAGATCATGGCCCTCGACCTGCTGCTGGACGACCAGGTGAAACTCGTCACGCTGCTCGGCTCGGCGGGCACGGGCAAGACGCTGCTCGCCCTGGCCGCGGGCATGTCGAAGGTGCTCACCGAGGAGCGCTACGAGCGAATGCTGTGCGCGCGCCCGATCATGCCCATGGGGCGCGACATCGGCTACCTCCCCGGCGACAAGGACGAGAAACTCACCGCCTGGATGCAGCCGATCTTCGACAACCTCACCTATCTGCTGAGCACGCGCGGCTCGCCGGGGCAGTCCGCCGAGAGCCAGAGCACCGAGCAGCGCATCCAGAAACTCATGGCCGACGGCGTGCTCGTGCTCGAACCGCTCACCTACATCCGCGGCCGCTCCATCCCGCACCAGTTCATGGTGGTGGACGAGGCCCAGAACCTCACGCCGCACGAGGTCCGCACCATCGCCAGCCGCGTCGGGGAGGGGACGAAACTCGTCCTCACCGGCGACATCGGCCAGATCGACAACCCGTACCTCGACCAGTCCAGCAACGGCCTCTCCTACGCCGTCGAGAAGATGAAGGGCCTGCCCATCGTCGGCCACGTCACCCTCGCCAAGAGCGAACGCAGCGAACTCGCCAGCCTCGCGGCCGAAAGGCTCTGAACATCAGTGAACACACAGGGGTTGCAGGGGGCAGTGAAAGTGAAGAGGATCGAAGACATTTGCTGCCTGCGAAGTATGCAGTCGCACGCCCAGTGCCCGCCTATGGCACAGTCAAAGTAGAACCACGGCCTCGACGTGGGCCTTTAGCTTGGCGGCCGTCGAGGCCGCGTTAGCCAACAGCCGGCGGCAAGGCTTGTTGCGCATCGATGCCGGGTGGGCCACACGAGACTCGACCGAGAATCTCGCTACACGCCTGAAGAAACTCGTCTATGGCAACCTGGAGATCAATAGGTTTCGATTTGGAGAAGTCGTACGCAAGGATTCTTCCGTCAACACACTCGACGTAAACGGTCGACCCGCCGAACGACACCTGCCCGTGCTTGATGTTCTTCGGGCTTCGATGCACCGAAGGGCGGGCCCCATCGAGTCGCAACGATACCTTGACGCCTTGAGATGATGAAATCCTAATCGGCTTGCCGGGTTTCGACGCCACGAGAGTGACCCGGGTGTCCGATTCACAACTTGGGAGCGGTTGACCGTGTAGGTCCATGTTTCGCACGTTCTCAACAATTTCAAGGTGGGGGACTCCCTTGATGGTAACGTGCAACGACGGATCTCCGTTTTCGGAGTCAACGGCCTGATACAACGACTCCTTCAAAGATTGACAAGCGTGCACTGCGATCGCAAGAAAGTGGCTACGTTCGTTCGCCGATGTCTCTTCTTTCCGAGCGCAACGAAGCACGAGGGAAGCGCGGTCGTAGTACCGGAATGCGGCGTCCCAGCGGGTCGACCTGAAAGGCGGGGCCGGCCCAAGATCTGTAGAATCGGACCGCGATGCGCTATACGAGTTGTCCATACTCCAGATTCCCGAGATGGATGGTCACGCTCGCGCAGGAAGAGCCGATCCGAACTCGCCTGCCGATCCTGCCCTACGCCCCCGGCGCCTCGGCCGACAGCCCGCGCACGCTGGCCGCGCGCCGCTGCCACGCCGGCCCCGTCGCCTGCTTCGACTCCTCTGCCTCCGTGAAGTTCTCGCCGAAGCGGAACAGCCGGAACGAGTTCGCCAGCACGAAGATCTCGCCCGCGAAGTGGTACAGGCCCGCCAGCCAGACCTCGAGCCTGCCGGTGGCGGCGAGGGCGAGGCCGATGAGCACGATCACGATCGACGCGGCGATGTTCTGCGCGATGATGACGCGCGTCTTGCGGGCGAGTTCGATGAGGAAGGGGACGCGGTTGAGTTCGTCGGTCATGAGGGCGACGCCGGCGGAGTTCGTGGCGATGTCGGAGCCGGCGAGGCCCATGGCGACGCCGACGTCCGCGGCGGCGAGCGACGGGCCGTCGTTGATGCCGTCGCCCACCATCATCGTCCGCATCCCGGCGGCGACCATCTGGCGGATCTGCTCGTGCTTCTCCTCCGGGTGGCACTCGGCCTCGATCGCGTCCACGCCGACGGCCTGCCCGACGCGCTTCGCCACCGACAGCCGGTCGCCCGTGAAGATCGCCACCGTCCGCACGCCGAGTTCGCGGAGTTTGCTGACGACGCCGGCGGTGCCCGGCTTGATCTTGTCCTCCAGCCCGACCGCGCCGAGGTACCTGCCGTCGCGCATGACGTGCACGCCGGTCATGCCCTCGATGCGCTGCTCGACGGCCTCGACCTGCGGGGCGATGGCGGGGTTGAGTTCGCGCAGCCAACTGGCCCGCCCGACGCAGAGTTCGCCCAGGCTTGTGCGCGCCCGCACGCCGCGCCCGTGGATTTCTTCGTAGTCCTGCGAGCCGTCGGGGGTGATCTTGGCGGCGCGGGCGGTGCGCAGGATGGACTGGGCGAGGGGGTGGTTCGAGTGCTGCTCGCCGTTGGCGGCCGCGGCGAGCAGGTCCGCGCCCTCGACGCCCGGCGCGGGGGCGAGCCGCGCGACCTCGAATCGGCCCGTGGTGATGGTGCCGGTCTTGTCCATGACGACGGCGTCCACGTTCGACGAGGCCTCGAGGAAGGAGGGCTGCTTGATCATGACGCCGAGGCGCGCCGCGGCCGCGAACGCCGCCACCATCGCGCTGGGGCTGGAGAGGAGCAGGGCGGCGGGGCAGCAGACGATGAGGACTGTGATCGCGGTGCGTGTGGCGTCCGGGCGCAGGTCCGCGTTCTGGCTCATCACGAACCAGACGACGAAAGCGACCGAGATGGCGACGGGAACGAAGAAGCGGGCGACCTGCTCGATGAGCGCCTGGCGCGGCGAGCGGGTCTCCTCGGCGGCACGGATCAACTGGCTCACCTTGCCGATGGCCGTTTCTTCGCCGACCTGCGTGACGCGCAGGTCGATGATGCCGGTGAGGTTGGTGGTGCCGGCGTAGACCGGCTCGCCGGACTGGACTTCGACGGGGACGGCCTCGCCGGTGAGCGAGGCCTGGTTGATCGTGGATCGCCCGCTGATGACCATGCCGTCCACCGGCAGGTTCTCGCCGGGGCGGACGCGGACCACGTCACCGACCTTCACCTGACCGAGCGAGACCTCTCGCTCCGCGCCGTCTTCAACGATGCGTGCGACGTCCGGCGTCAGGGCGACGAGTTCGGCGATGGCGCGCTGCGCGCCGAAGGCCGTCCGACGCAGGATCGCGTCCGCGACGAGCAGGATGAACGCCAGCCCGCCCGCAGTCACGAAGTCGCCGACGGCGATGGCCGCGAGGATCGCGATGGCCGCAAGCGTGGACGACGAGGCCCGTCGCTCGCTGATCTCGCGCCATCCCTCGCGGCAGAGCGGGATGGCGAGCATGATCGAGGCGATGACGGCCGGGATCTGGGCCACTGCCGGGTCGGTCACCTCCAGCCACTTGGCGAGCAGCGTCGCCACCAGCAGCATCCCCCCCACCAGGTAGAGCAGGATGTGCCGTTCGCTCGTCTCCTCGCCGTGCGAGCACGCCACCATGCGGCCGCGCTTGTCGTCGTCGTGGTGGTGGTGCCCGTGGTCGTGCGAATGACTGTGTGCGGTCGAGGCCATGCGCCGTGCTCCCGGATGGTCGGGTCGTGAGCGGGTGGTCGGCTGCCCGCCAGAAGAGGCGGCCAGCCCGCGAAGGGGCAATCCTACCCCCCACCCCCGCGCGCGGTCGGATAGGGTACGGGCACCACGCCCCCCGGGTTCAGCCCCACCCCACGGAGACGCCAGTGCCCAGCCCCGCCCGAGTGACGGTCCTCGGCCTCGGACAGATGGGGCTGGTGTGCGCGGGCATCCTCTCGACGCCGGACGCCGCATCGCGTTCGCCGCGTGCGGAGGTGCGGCTCTGGGGCCACAGCACGGACGAGGCGGGCGCGCTGACGCAGACCCGGCGTTCGTACCGGCTGCCGGGCTTCACCCTGCCGGACTCGGTGCGCGTCTGCCTGCGCGACGACGAGGCGCTGGAGGGGGCCGACCTGATCGTCTCGGCGATCCCGGTGCAGTTCACGCGGTCGGTGTGGGAGCGGCTGCGCCGGCACGTGCCGCGCGACGCCGCCGTGGTCAGCGTCGCCAAGGGGATCGAGAACGAGACGCTGCTGCGACCGACGCAGATCCTGGCCGACGCGCTGCGCGACGACCCGGACTCGCGCCCGCGCCGGCTGGCCGTGCTGAGCGGGCCGACGATCGCGCCGGAACTGGCCCGCTGCCTGCCGGCGACGATGATCGCGGCGAGCGACGACGCCGACTTCGCCGCCGAGGTGCAGCGCACGTTCTCGACCAGTTGGCTGCGCGTGTACACGAACCCCGACGTGCTCGGCGTCGAACTCGCCGGCGCGACGAAGAACGTCATCGCCATCGCGGCGGGCATCCTCGACGGGCTGCAGGCGGGCTACAACGCCAAGAGCGCGCTCCTCGCGCGTGGCCTCGCCGAAATCGCTCGGCTCGGCGCGGCCATGGGCGCGTCGCCCGACACCTTCTTCGGCATCGCGGGCGTTGGCGACCTGGCCACCAGTTGCTTCAGCCCGGAGGGCCGTAACCGTTCCTGCGGGGAAGCCCTCGGGCGTGGCCAGAGGCTTGGGGCGTACCTCGCCTCGCAGCCGTTCGTCGTCGAGGGTGTGGCGACGACGCGGTCCGTGATGGACCTTGCCCGAAAATACCGCGTGGACATGCCCATCACCGCGAGCGTACACGCGGTCCTCTTTGAGGGGATGGACCCGATCGAGGCGATCGGCCGACTCATGAGCCGGGAACTGAAAAGCGAACGGATCGCGTAGATCGGCCGCATCCGTCGGGGCGCCCGGCGCATATCTTGCAGCGTACCCCCCGTTGAGGAGAGGCGCCCATGTTCTCATCTCTCGCGCTCGCTCTGTTGTGCATGCCGACCGCTGTCGCCGACGACGCGTTCCTGCCCCGCGTGCCGCTGGCGAAGGAGCCGGTGCTCGCGCTGCCGACGGAGCCTTCGCGGCTGGTGGTGAAGTTCCGGGATGACCTGCTGGTTCGGGCCACGCCGGCGGGGCTGATGAGCCTGGGCGGCGTCGACCCCGCGGCCGCGCTGCCGCTGACCGGCGCGACCGCCTCGTTCTCGCAACTCATCGCTCTGCCCGACGAGACCATCGCCTTTCTCGAAACTCGTGCCGCGCTCGCCAGCGGGCGCGCGCAGCCGGACCTCGCGGGCATGGTCGTCGTCGATGCGCCGGACGGGCTGCTGCTGCCGATCGCGTTGGAACTCAACGCCAGCCCGCTCGTCGAGTGGGTGCAGTTCCAGGAACTGCTGCCCCTCCCTCCGTGCGACGACCTGCTCCCGATCACGCCGCAGTACTACCCGAACTTGCAGGGTTACCACGGCCCGAACCCGGGCCTGAACATGGCCGCGGCGTGGGCGCTTGGGGGGCGCGGGGCGGGCATCCGCGTCGCCGACTGCGAGTACGGTGTGGTCTCGAACCACGAGGACCTGTGCAACATCTGGCTCGAGCCGGGGCAGACGCCGCACCCCAACGTGGCCGCCAACGGCTGGGACGAGCACGGCACGGCCGTCTTCGGCGAACTGATGAGCCTCGACAACGGGTACGGCTGCACGGGCCTTGTCCCCGACGCCGCGGGCCTGTTCTTCCCGGAGTGGACGGTCGAGGGCGGGTCGCGCCGCGTCACGTGCATCGCCAACGCCATCGCCACGGTCGATGCGGGTGACGTCGTGCTGCTCGAGATGCAGACCAATGGCGCGGGCGGCGGGTACGGGCCTGCCGAACTCGACCTTGCCGTCTGGACCGTCGTGAAGAACGGCACCGACGCCGGCGTCGTCGTCGTCGGCGCGGCGGGCAACGGCAACCAGAACCTCGACTCTTCGCCCTATGTCCCCTACATGAACCGCGGCGACAGCGGCGCCATCATCGTCGGCGCCGGCTCCTCCAGCGCCTCGCACAACAAACTCTCCTTCAGCACCTACGGCTCGCGCGTCAACGTGCAGGGCTGGGGCGAGAACGTTTTCACGCTCGGCTACGGCTCCTACGCCCAGCACGGCGGGGACAAGAAGCAGCGATACACCGCGGGCTTCAGCGGCACGAGTTCCGCCTCGCCGTTCATCGCCGCCGCTGCCGCCTCGCTCCAGAGCGTCGCCGAACTCCATCGCAACCGCCGGCTTGCGCCGCTCGAGGTGCGCTCGGTCCTTGTCGCCACCGGCCTTCCGCAAGGCTCGGGCGGGCACATCGGCCCGTTCCCGAACATGGCCGCCGCGGCCAAGCGTGTCGCATGCTTCGCCGACTTCAACCTCGACGGCACGATCAACTCGACCGACTTCCTCCTTTTCCTGAACGCCTGGAGCGCGGCCGAGCCGGACGCCGACATCGATCGCGACGGCGCGCACTCGTCCATCGACATTCTCGCGTTCCTGAACGCCTACGTCGCCGGATGCCCGTGATTCCGCCCCGGCCCGACACGTATACTCGGGCATGGCCATCACCATCACCTATCTCGGGCATTCCGGGTTCATTCTCGACGACGGCACGCACCGCGTCGCCATCGACCCGTTCATCTCGGGCAACCCGCTCGCGCCGAACAAGCCGGGGCTGCGTGCCGACGACCTGAAGGTCAACGCGATCTGCCTCACCCACGGCCACGCCGACCACCTCGGCGACACCGCGGCCATCGCGAAGCGCACCGGCGCGACCGTCTACTGCTCCTGGGAGATCAACGAACTCCTCTCTGAGCAGGGCGTCGCGCACATCGAGCCGGGCAACACCGGCGGGAAGATCGACGCGAAGTGGGGTTGGGTCGCGTTCACGCAGGCCTTCCACTCCTCGTCCGTCAACGGCCGCTACCTCGGCCAGCCGATGGGTGTCGTCGTCCGGCTCGGCGGCAAGACCGTCTACCACTGCGGCGACACGGGCCTCTTCTCCGACATGCGACTCCTCGGCGAGATCTACAGGCCCGACGCCGCCATGATCCCCGTCGGCGACCGATTCACCATGGGGCCGGAGCTCGCCACCCGGGCCGCCGAGTTCATCGGCGCCCCCGTCGTCATCCCGATCCACTACAAGACCTTCGGCATGCTGCGAGAGGACTGCACGGGCTTCGCGCCCAAGGGCATCGCCGTGCGCGAACTCGTCCCCGGCGAACCTTGGCGGTTCGAGTAACCCCGCGCTCGGCCCGGCAACCGGCGGCCGGGCCGTGGCTCCCCGCGGCTATGATCGCGTGCACACGCAGGAGCCGACCATGACCACGCTCGCCGCGCACGCGAATACCGATCTCCGCGCCCTCCTCGGCCCCGACGCCGACGACCTCCTCACCCACCGCTGCGGCACGATCCCCGCCTCCGCCCTGCACCTGCCGGGGCCGGACTTCATCGACCGCGTCGTCGTCCACACCGACCGCAAACCCGCCACGCTGCGCAACTACTCGCTCATCCTGAACACGGGCCGCCTCGCCGGTACCGGCTTCGTCTCCATCCTCCCCGTCGACCAGGGCGTCGAGCACTCGGCGGGCGCGTCCTTCGCCCCCAACCCCGAGTACTTCGACCCCGAGAACATCGTCCGACTCGCCATCGAGGGCGGGTGCAACGCCGTCGCCAGCACCTACGGCGTGCTCGGCGCGGTCGCCCGCAAGTACGCCCACAAGATTCCGTTCCTCGTCAAGGTCAACCACAACGAACTGCTCACCTACCCGAACCAGTTCAACCAACTCCCCTTCGGCACCATCCGACAGTGCTTCGAGATGGGCGCGGCCGCGGTCGGCGCGACGATCTACTTCGGCTCACCCGAGTCCGGCGAGCAGATCCAGTACGTCGCCGACATGTTCGCCGAGGCCCACGACTACGGCCTCGTCACCGTGCTCTGGTGCTACACACGAAACCCCGCCTTCAAGGTCGGCTCCACCGACTACCACGCCGCGGCCGACCTCACCGGCCAGGCCAACCACCTCGGCGCGACCATCCAGGCCGACATCATCAAGCAGAAACTCCCCACCAACAACGGCGGCTACGCGGCCCTCAACACCGGCGATTCCTCCTACGGCAAGTTCCGCAAGGAGGTCTACACCAAACTCAGCGGCTCCGATGAGTCCGGGCGCGGCGGGCACCCCATCGACCTCTGCCGCTACCAGGTCATCAACAACTACATGGGCCGCATCCCCCTGATCAACTCCGGCGGCGACAGCAAGGGCGCGAGCGACCTCGCCGACGCCGTCCGCACCGCCGTCATCAACAAGCGCGCCGGCGGCATGGGCCTGATCTCGGGGCGCAAAGCCTTCCAACGCCCCATGAAAGACGGCGTGAAACTCCTCCATGCCATCCAGGACGTCTACCTCGACGAGACCGTCACGGTGGCGTGACGAGGCACCCTGCGCTCGTGCTGGAAACCTCACCGCTCATCCGCGCCGGCGTCGAATGCCCGCGGCAGCGATCGCCGCGACCGCCAGCGCGGCCAGCCCGCCCGGCGAGGGCACGACCACGAAACTCCCGATGCCGCCGGTCCCGGCGAATGGAACCGTCGTGCCGAACTCATCGGTGTACACATGGGCAACCGGCCCGCCGTTGCTGAGCGTCACGGTCTGTTCATCGTAACTGCTCGGAGTCCAGCGAATGACGACAAGATCAATAGGATTGTCCGAGTTGAAGAAAGGATTGAAGAACGAGGGCGCCTGGTAGTTCCATACACTCACGATGTCATTGTTGGACTGAACGTCGCCGCAAGAGAACGGGCACAGGAGATTGCTGAAGCTGCTCACGAGACCGCTCTTCCACGCGTCGTCTCCGAGAATATCATAACTCGCGCTCGCGAAGCCGCCTCCCGGCTGGGGTTGTGGAGGATCGAAGGCCACGGAAAGTGTCAGCAGCGCGGACTCGCCCTTTGCAACGAAGCCCGTATTCCCCGCAGTGTCCACGACACGCCAAGACCATGTTGCGATGTACTCAGCCGTCGTTCCCGTGGAGAGTGTGGCAATGGCCAGCAAGGCGATCCAATGTCCTTTCATCGGTGCTCTCTCATTGGAGATTTCGTAACTCTTCAGCCGTCTTCCACGGCCTGCGGCATGGGCGGGAGTGTCCCGGT
>DAOMNQ010000064.1:0-10828 GCA_035443945.1 Phycisphaerales bacterium
GCTCTCTGTGCCTCGGTGGTGAGGTTGGTTCTCCGAGGTTACGGGATAGCCTCTACGATTCGGTGCGGGTGTTGCGGGGCGGTTTGTGCCGGCGGCGGGCGTGGTCGTGCCGATAGGACCCGATTGGCCCGCGTGCGGCGGGCGCCTGGGCGGGATGCCCGGTGCGATGAGGAAGGATGGAGCCGGCGTGCAATCGAACGAGGTGAGGCACCTGCATCCGGCATCGGACCCCGCCGCGCGCGTGGTCCATACGTTCGATCGGGAGATGCTGATCCTGAAGCGTCGGCTGGTGCGCGAGGCGCGGTACGCGATCGCGATGCTGGAGCGTGCGCTGGATGCGTTGTGGCGTCTGGACGCTGAGGCGGCGATGGAGGTCCGGCTGCGCGACGACCGGGTCGATCAGGAAGAGGTGGCGATCGAGCAGGACTGCTACCGGTTGCTGGCGCTGAAGCAGCCGGTGGCGCGGGACTTTCGCGTGATCGCGTTCATCCTGAAGGTGAACGCGGACGTGGAGCGTGTGGCGGACCACGCGTCGTCGATCGCGAAGATCGCGAAGAAGATGCGGCGTGATCCGCCGCCGCGCTGGCCGCAGTCGCTGCGGGAGATGGGTGAGCGCGTGCCGCTGATGTGCTACCAGTTGCTGCGTGCGGTGATGAGCGAGGACGCGGCGTCGGCGCGCGCGGTTGTGGAGATGGACGAGACGATCGACCAGTTGAACCGGCAGTTGTTCGGCGAGACGGTGGAGATGATGCGGCGAGACCCGGAGGCGTGCGCGGACGGGCTGCTGATCTCGCGGGCGGGGCGGGAACTCGAGCGCGTGGGCGACCTGATGACGAACATCGCGGAGGACGTGGTGTTCCTGGCGACGGGAGAGATCATCCGTCACCAGCGTCGGCGCGAGGCCGCGGGGCGGGCCGCGAAGACGCCGCCGCGCGCGTGACCCGATGCCATGGCGCGTCGAGCCTGCCTCGGAGTCCGAGATTCACCACAGAGAGGCACAGAGGGCACAGAGAGGGATCGGTTGTTGTCCCGTCTTTGTGATCTCTGTGCCTCTGTGGCAGAAGCGGTCTTTGGGGGATGCGGGATAGGCTCTAGAACCTATCCCCAAACCCATGATTCACCACAGAGGCACAGAGGGGACCGAGAGAAAAACCAAGGATTCCTGCCTCGGTGCTCTCTGTGCCTCTGTGGTGAGATCGGTTCTCCGAGGTTACGGGATAGCCTCTACACTTCTCGCGGATTGACGGGGTTCATATACAGGGGTGCACCATGCGCGTGGCAACGGCACTTGTTGCGGTGATCGTCGGCGTCTGCGCGGGGGGCGGCGTTGTGCAGGCTCAGGAGTGGCGGCCGGTGGAAGGCGGGCTGATGACGCGGTGGGCGGCGGAGGTCTCGCCTGAGAGCGTGCTGCGCGAGTACCCGCGCCCGACGATGTCGCGGCAGAACTGGCTGAACCTCAACGGGCTGTGGCAATGGGCGGAGGCCCCGGCGGACGGTGATGCGCCGGCGGAGTTTGCGGGGACGATCCTGGTGCCGTTCCCGATTGAGAGCGCGCTCTCCGGTGTGGGGCGGTCGGTGGAGCACCTGTGGTATCGGCGTTCGTTCGTCGTGCCGCGCGAGTGGCGGGATGGTCGCGTGCTGCTGCACTTCGGGGCGGTGGACCGGCACGCGCGGGTGTGGGTGAACGGCACGTTTGTCGGCGAGCACGTCGGCGGGTACGACGGGTTCTCGTTCGAAATCACGGATGCGCTCGCGGATGGGGACGAGCAGACGGTGACGGTGAGCGTGTGGGACCCGACGGACGGGCACTGGCAGCCGCGAGGCAAGCAGGTGCGTGAGCCGCACGGCATCTGGTACACGCCGACGACGGGCATCTGGCAGACGGTGTGGGTCGAGCCGGTGCCGAGCGCGTACGTGCGGCGGCTGCACGTGACGCCGGACTTCGACACCCGGACGGTGCGGGTGCGGGCCGAGGCGGACTCGGCGCGGGGGCACACGGTGCGGGCGAAGGTGTCGATCGGGAGCAAGGCGGTCGCGGAGGCGACGGGTGCGCCGGGCGCGGACCTGACGCTCGACCTCGCGCCGGACTTCCGGCCCTGGTCGCCGGACCGGCCGCGGCTGTACGACCTGGTGGTCGAGTTGCTCGACGGCGAGCGGGCGGTGGATCGGGTGGCGTCGTACTGCGGCGTGCGGAAGGTCGAGGTCCGTGCGGACGCGGAGGGTGTGGAGCGCATCCACCTGAACGGCGAGCTGGTCTTCGTGTTCGGTCCCCTGGACCAGGGGTTCTGGCCGGACGGGCTGTACACCGCGCCGACGGACACCGCGCTGATGTACGACCTGATCGTGACAAAGCGGCTGGGGTTCAACGCGGTGCGCAAGCACGTGAAGGTGGAGCCGGAGCGGTGGTACTGGTTGTGCGACGTGCTGGGGCTGCTGGTGCTGCAGGACATGCCGAGCGGGGATGCTTACGTGGGGCCGGGGCGGGGGGAGATCGCGCGGACGCCGGAGTCGGCGGCGCAGTTCGAGCGGGAGTTGCGGGCGCTGGTCGAGGGTCGCGCGCACCATCCGAGCGTCGTGTGCTGGGTGCCGTTCAACGAGGGGTGGGGGCAGTACGACACGGTGCGGATAGCGAACTGGGTGAAGGAACTCGACCCGACGCGGCTCGTGATCTGCGCCAGCGGTTGGAACGACTACCCGGCGGGCGACCTGATCGACTGGCACGCCTATCCGGGGCCGGCTTCGCCGAGGCCGAGCGGGGGGCGGGCGGCGTTCCTGGGCGAGTACGGCGGGCTTGGGCTGCCACTGGCCGGGCACACGTGGCAGGAGGAGAAGAACTGGGGATACCGGAGTTACACGGATCGGGATGCGCTGACGGAGGCGTATCTTGCGCTCGCGGACGACCTGCGGCTGCTGATCGGCGATCCGGGCTTGTCGGGGGCGATCTACACGCAGACGACGGACGTGGAGGTCGAGGTGAACGGGCTGATGACCTACGACCGGGAGGTCATCAAGATGGACGAGGCGAAGTTGCTCGGGGCGCACCTGCGGCTGTATGCGCCGCCGCCGCGTGTGCGGGAGGTCGCGCAGACATCGCGTGACGGGGCGGTCGAGTGGGCGTACACGTTCGAGCGTCCGGCGGAGGGGTGGGAGCGGCCGGGGTTCGACGATTCGTCGTGGCGGCGCGGGCCGGGCGGGTTCGGGCGCGAGGGGACGCCGGGGGCGGTGGTGCGCACGGCGTGGCACACGGGGGAGGTGTGGATCCGGCGGGAGTTCATCCTGCCGCGGGTGCTGCTGCACGACCCGCGGCTGCTGGTGCACCACGACGAGGACACGGAGGTGTACATCAACGGGGTGCTCGCGGCGGAACTGACGGGTTACACGACGGGGTACGTGGTGCGGCGGATGAGCGACGCGGCGCGGGAGTCGTTGATCTCGGGGCCGGTCACGATCGCGGTGCACTGCCGGCAGACGACGGGGGGGCAGTATGTGGACGTGGGGATCGTGGATGTTGTCGAGGGGGGGGATTGACGGCTCCTGCGCCCCTTCGGGTCAGGAGGGGTGGTGGGGTGGCCTTTCCCCGGGCTGCGCCCGGGGCAAGTGACCGCGCCCCCCTTCGGGGGCGGAGAGATGGAGGCTGAGGGGGGGGCGAGGCTTACCAGATCGTTTCGAGGACGACGGCGTCGAGGCCGAAGAAGGCCCGCGTGCCGAGGGCCTGCGGGTTGGCGCCGACGACCTCGACGCGGAGCGTGAGCGTGCCGTCGCGCGGCGTGTGCCAGCCGGGGAGTTCGATGGGGCCTGTGGGTTCGCAGAGGCCTGCGCGGCCGGAGAAGAGGTCGATCGGCTCGCCGGCGGGCGTGCCGTTGACGCTGACGCGGACGGTGCCGTAGTCCCAACTGCGCGTGGCGTGGAGCGTGACCTTGCGGGCGCGCTCGTCGTGGACGGGGATCTCGACTTCGACGAAGTCGCCGGTTGCGCGGCCCTGGACCCAGAGGTGGGCGTTGCCGCTCCAGCGGTCGCGGCCGAAGCCGGTCATGTCCTGCTTGACGATGGAGAGGCCGGGCGCGCCGGCGAGGATGCGGAGGCTCTCGACCTCGAGCGCGCCGGGGATCGTGAACGGGGGGGGGAGCGGCGGCGGATCGATGACGCCGCGTCTGACCTCGGCCTCGCTCGGGTTGACGTTCGTGCTCGCGCCGGGGCGGGCGTAGAAGTGGGTCGTGGCGGCGTAGCCGACCTCGCACTCCTTCCAGTGCCAGACCTCCATGTCGAACCTGAGCGAGCGCTCGAAGGGGATGCCGTCGAGGAGGCGGACGCGCGAGACGGTGGTGTGGCCGTAGTTGCCGGGGCCGTCGCAGCGGGGCTGGGCGTGGAAGGGGCCGGTGAAGAGTTCGGGCGAGCACCAGGCGTAGCCGTAGTAGTCCTCGGTGCCGGTGCCGAAGTGCGAGGGGAAGGTCTCGCCGTCGACGTAGATCTTCTCGTCGCCCTCGCCCCACCAGTCGGGGACGGGGTTGATGACGGCGAGCGTGTCGCCGACGTAGACGCCCCGTCCGGTGATCTCGGCGTAGTTCCAGTCGCGCATGGGTCGGGTGGGGATGGGGTGCTCCTGTCGCCAGGCGGTGTGGAAGTGCATGGAGCGTTCGTCCCACTCGCGGCCGCGGGCGCGGATGAGGACGGCGAGCGTGATGCGCTGCGTGCCGAGGTTGGTGATGGAGAGGCGTGCGGATCGCTCGTAGGGCATGGGCCAGCGTGCGTGGAGGGATCGGCCGCCCTCGCTGACGGTGCGCCACCAGTCCTCGAAGTCGTTGCCGCCGACGCCGGAGCCGAAGAAGTCGCCGAGGGGGCACCAGATGGTGCGCGTGCCGTCGAAATCGCCTTCGAGGACGAGCGTGCGGAGGGCCTCGGCGAGGTCGTCGGCGTCGATCAGGACGGAGAACTCGTAGATGCAGGCGGGGCCCGCGGTGAGGTCGAAGGGGACGGTCTGGCCGGGGGAGATCACGGTGTCGCCGCGGATGCCGCGCGGGCCGAAGCCGCGCATCGGCTCGGCGAGGGCGCGCTGCACGCGGGCCACCGCGCCGGGCTGCGCGCGGAGGGCGTCCATTGTGAACGGGTCGACTTGCGTGCCGGGTTCGTAGGTGCGGTAGTTGACCTGGTAGTAGAAGCCGTCGGCGTCGCTGGTGACGATGCACCGGGAGGCGTAGGGGATGGGGAGGTAGAGGTTCCAGCCGCGGGCGCGCGTGGCGGCGAGGGGGGGGGCGAGGACGAAGGGGCCGGGGGACCACGTGCCGCCGAGGAGGGCGTCCATCGGGGCTTCGAGGGCGGGGGTATCGCGGCCGTCGAGGTAGACGCGGAGTGTGCCCCTGGGGTTGGCGGACCAGATGCGGACGATCGCGCCGGGGCCTTGGGCGTCCATCATGACGAACTCGCGGCGGCCGTCGCGCTCCTCGACGCGGATGAACTGGCTCGCGTCGTTGTTGGCGAACCAGCCGTCTGCATCGTCGGGCGAGACGGAGCGGCGGTCGTAACTGCTCGCCTGGGCGCAGGTGTAGGACGGGTGAGGCAGGCGGGCGATGGCGTCGCGGTCGATCATCTCGGCGAGGAGCGAGGCGAGGGTGACCGGCGGCGGCGCGGCGAGCGCGGGGGCGGAGGCCAGCAATGGGAGCAGGAATCGGGTCAAGGGGCGTGACATCGGGACACCTCCTCTGCGGCCACGGGTGGATCGGTCACCGGTTCGAGAGCATACGGGGTGTTGGTGCGGTCCTCGGCTCTCGCCGGGGGGTCGGTGTGGTTCGGGATGGGTGCAGGGGGTGGGGGCGGCGGGCACTCGCGTGCGCTTCGTGCTCTGTACGGAGCTCACCGGTTCTCGGCCCCGCACGTCGGGGGCACTACAATGTCGGTGCGGCAACTCCCGTCGGGCGTCGGCGGTACAGGGCTGTCGGGGGAGTCGCGGGAACGGCGATCCGGGAAGGAGTCTGCGATGGGGTCTGGGCGTGCGGCTGCTGGTGTGGTTCGGGGCGGGTTCTCGCTGCTGGAGATCATGCTGGTGCTGGTGCTGATCGGCCTGCTGACGGCGGGGGTGGCGGTGAGCCTGAGCGGGACGGGCACGCGGGCGAAGATCCGCATCACGGAGACCCGCATGGCGTCCATCAAGAGCGCGCTCAGCCAGTACCACATGGAGTACAGCGCGTTCCCGCCCACACTCGAGACCATGCAACTGATCCGCCCGCCCATGCTCGACGAGGACACCAAGATCACCGACGGGTGGGACCGCGCGTTCTTCTACGGGACACCCGGCCTCAACGCACGCGATTACGACCTCATCTCATACGGCCCCGACGGGCAGCCGAGCACCGACGACGACATCAACATCTGGAACATCAAGCGGTGATCCCGGGAGGTCGGCGACCATGACCGGCCGCGACGCTCGACACGCACGCCACTCCGCCGCCCGCTCGCGCGGCATCACCTTCCTCGAGGTTGTTCTCTCCACCGTCATCCTCGCGATGGCCGTCGCCGCGATGGCCTCCTCGTGCGGCTTCCTGTTCGGCGTGCAGACCCGCCAGCAGCGCACGCTCGGGTGCGCCGAGGTCGCCAACCGCCTGATCCTCCAGTATCTCGACGACCAGAAGTCCCTCCCGAACCCCGACCTGCCCGTGGAGTACGGCCCGGCCCAGTACCGCTGGAATCTTGAGAAGTCCCGCGTCCGGGTCGTCACCGACCCGGCTCTCGACCAGGCTGTGAGCGACCGCCGCATCCAGAGCGGCCTCTCGCTCGACCGCCTCGAGCAGATCACCGTGACCGTGTGGCTCAGCGAACGCTCGGGCGGGGCGCGCACGCTCGCCGAAGGCCCGCCGAGTGTCACCATGACGCGCCTCACGGACCCCGTGAAGGTCTACCGCAACCCGGATTCGTTCGACAACCTGATCAACACGGAAGAGGGGCGGCGCAGCCTCATCAACATGCTGATGGGAGGCGGGCAATGACGCGCCGTGCGTTTACGCTGCTCGAGACCGTCCTCGCCGCGGTCATCGGCTCGCTGGTCGTGCTGTCCGGCTACGCGGTCTTCGCGTCGCTGAACGCCGCCGACCGCTCGCTCGCCCGCCGCGCCGACGAGCAGGTCCAGATGGCGCAACTCCAGCGGACCATGCAGCGAGCGTTCTCCTCTCTCCTGCTCGCGCCGACGCCGCAGACCGCGCAGCAGCCCGCGGCGAACGCCGGCGGAGCGGGCGGCGTCACCGCCGGGGCAGCCTCCGAGACCCAGGAAGAGCCGGCTGTCCCGCCTCGGTTCATCCTCGGCCCCGAGACCGACGAACGCATCTCGCGGCTCACCCAGCGAGCCAAGTTCGCGGCGGGCGGCGGCGGCGGCAAGGTCGCTGCGCCCCAGCGCCTCGAGATCACACTGCACAAGCCGCCGATCGTTGCCCCCCCCTCGGGGCGCATGCCCGGCCTGACGCTGGTCGAGGCCAGCGAGGCCGCCCAGCAGGACACCGCCGGCGGCGTGCGCGGCGCGTTCGTTCTCACGCCCGACGAAGTCGGCGAACTCTCGCGCTCGGACGACGGACGCACCGGCTGGACGCTCTGGTGGCAGCCCATGGTCGGCGGCGAGGACACCGCGCCCGTCGCGGTCGCGACGGGACTCGTCTACTGCCAGTGGCAGGTCTTCAAGGACCGCGAGATGCACGCCGAACTGACGGCCGGCGTTCCCGCCGACCTGCCCGCGTACGTGCAACTCGAAGTCGAGACCCTTGCGGGCCTGTACGCCAACTACATGTTCGAACTCGCGTGGGTCGTCGGGGAGGAGCCGGGCGCACTCATCGAAGAGCCGGAGCCGACTCCCAATCTCGGCGGCGCAGGCGGTGGAGGCGGTGCGGGGGGCGGACCCGTCGGGCCGACACAACCCGGCATCCAGGGCGGACCCGGCGGACCCGGGGCACCGAGAGGGCCGGGCCGGAGACCGAACCGCGATCTTCAGCCCGTGCCCGACGGCGTCACGCCGCGCCAGGCGCCGGCCAGCCGTCCGATGCCGATCGAGAGGAGGGAGCAGCCGTGAGCGCACGCTCCCACAGAATCCGGAACGGCCGCGCCTTTGCGATGCCCGTCGCGCTCATCATCGTGCTGCTCGTCGGCGTGGTCACAAGCCTGATGTTCGAGCGGCAGGCCTCCCAGCGTCGCCTGATCGAACGCCAGTTGTGGTGGTACCAGGAGCACCACGCCCGCTTCGGCGTGCAGGAGGTTGTGGACGCCTGGATGACGCAGATTCCCAGCACCCTCCGCATCGAGGAGGCTCTCGGCGAGAACGGGCACGCCGCCGATCTGATCCTCCCCGACGGCACGGTCGCCGTTCTTTTTCTTCAGGAAGCCCAGGGCAGCCTGCTGACCGACCTGAGCGCGCTCAACGCCTCCGAGCAGGAACTCTGCCAGCGTGTCCTTGCCCAGTTGTCCCTTGTCGAGCAGGGCGCTCCCAGGCCGCAGAACCGACGCGCCGTCGGCCCGGCGCAGGTCAGCGTCAACTCGGCCTCGCTCGACGTGCTTCGCGCCGTCTGCCGCGCGGTCCTTGACGAGTCGCGGGGCGAGATGCTTGCCCGCGAGATCGACGCCGAACGCGGCAGGCGAGGCACCATCGACACGCCCAACGTGTTGGGGGAGTCGATGAGCCGGGTGCAGGTCAGTCCTGAGGAGCGTGCCGCGGTTCTCCGAGTCTTGACAACCCGGGCGTCCCTCTACTACCTGGTGGTGGAACTCCAGCGTGGCCGCGACGCGGCCCGCCTCGCCCGCTACGGCGGGTACATCCCGATGTCCGATCGCCGCCGCAGCGGACAGGCGGACGATCAGGTCTGGGGACGCCGGACCGCCTTCCTCACGTGGGACGACCTTGGGGTAGAGTAACGTACAACGGGCCGGAGGCCCTGCAAAGGACCCGACGATGGACCGCCTGCGGATGCCAGATCGACGAACGGCGAAGCGGATCGCGTACGCGGCCCAGGCCGCGGTTGCCGGCGCGCTCCTGCTGACGACCGCGGTCGCCGCGCTCGGTGTGCCGGGACTCGATCCGAGCCGCATCGTGGCGCCGGAGCCGGCTCGTGTTGAGTCGGAGGCCCAGGCTGCGCCGACCACCGCGGCGGCCCCGCGCATCGACGCGGAGGCGGTTTCGTTCATGCTCGGCTCGGTGAAGAACCGTCCCGAGCCGCCCGCGATCGCTCAGGCCGACTCCGAAGAGCCTGTGGAGATGCTCGAGCCCTCATCCGAGGGCGGTGTCCGTTTCCTGGGCGGGATCATGGAACCGAACCGCGCTGTGGCGCTGCTCTCATTCGACGGCGTGCAGCGGATGGTCGCCGTCGGCCGCGAGTACCGGGGATACCGGGTTCTGCGCGTGGAGGCGGATCACGTCATCCTGTCGCGTGGGGGCGACGACATCGTGGTCGAGAAGTCCGAGCGGCAGGGTTCGGTCGTCAGTTCGGTGACGCCGCGTCCGGGAGCGGCGAATCCCGCGAACGCCATGGTGATGTCGCAACCCGGCGCGGACGATCCGGCCGTCCTCCGCGCCCGCGCCGCCGAGCGCGCCCGTGAGGAGATCGCGCGTCGCCGCGGCGACTTCGAGCGTACCCGCTTCGAGCGTGTGGATCGGCCCGAGGATCAGCGTTGACCGCGCGCGCGTGCTACCTGGAACGGGCGGATCGCGGCGGCCGCATCGAGCGTGTTCGCCTTCTCGGCCCGCGCGATGAGGACTCCTGGACGCTCCGGGCGGCTGATCCGTCGGATCCCGTGGCCGTTGGCGCCGCCCTGCGGGAGGCAGCCGAGTGGGTGCGGGACCGGCTCGCGACAACCGGAGACCGCCTCTCCTCGGTGTGTGTCGACGCGGACGGCTCGCTCTGCGGCTGGGTGACCAGCGCGAGCGCATCCCCTGAAGTTGTTGGCGCGATGATCCGGCAGGGCGTTGCCGGGCCGGGCGAAGCCGACGAAGGCCCCGCGCCGGTCGGCGGCACGGCGCTCTCGCTCAGCCCCGACCTGGAGATCGAGGGGGGGGCGTCCGTGCAGCCCCTCGCCGAGGACGACGCCGACGGCCGGCAGCCCGAGCACGAGCGGCGGCGGCTCGCGGTCCTCGCCGTCCCGGACGCGGCCGTCCGGCTCCTGCTCGACCACCTGGACGCCCTCGGCGTCGAGACGCCGCGCGTTCGGTCCATTTTCCATGCCGCGGCTCTTTCGTGGGATCCAGCCGCCCGCGTCGGCGCGGGTGCGATGAGCGACCGGGTCGTCGCGGAGAGCGTCGGCACGTCCGCGGTCGTTTTGAGCGATTCGCGTGGGCGGCTGCTCTGGGCGTGGTCGCGTGGCGGCGACCTCATCGCCGCGGGAGGGATGCGTCTTCCCCGCGCTCAGCCCCGGCCGAGCACGGAAGACGAGGAGAGCAAGCCCCGCGTGCCCGATCGGCCGGAGGTCGCCGTCGGCAGCGCGGAGATCGCCCGGCTCTCCGGGGAGTGGCTCGCGTGGGCGTCCCAACTCGGGGCCGCTCCGTCGCGGATCACGGTCGTGATGCCCGCGGCCGTCTGGACCGAGGGGGGGGGACTCGGCGGCGCGGCTGCCGCGATCGGCGCGGCGTGGCCCGGCTCCACGATCGACGCCGCGGCCGAGGACGACCCGATCTCTGCGACGATCCGCCTCGCGATGGAGCGCGACGACGCGCCCGGCGATCCGCGACCTGCCACTTCGCTGGTGGCCCTCAGCCGCCGCCCCGGCCGCGCCCACCGGACCATGATGCACTGGGCCTCGGCGGCCGTCGCCGCTGCGGGCGTGGGTCTGTGCGTGGTCGCGGCGCAGGTGTGGCGTTCCGCCGGCGTCG
>DAOMNQ010000064.1:10838-15459 GCA_035443945.1 Phycisphaerales bacterium
TGCCGAGCACCTCGATCATGGAGGCGCGTACCACGCGCGCGAGCACGGCCGCGACGCCCGCGAGCGGTGGTTCGAGCAGGCGGCCGCGCTCCACCCGGTCGTCGCGAACCCGCAGGTCCGCGACCCGATCGACGAACTCGAGCGCGAACTCGAGCGACGCCGCCGCGCGCTGCGACCTCGCGGCTACCGATCTTTCATGCCCGTGATGCAGGAACTCGAAACTCTGTCCTACATCATCGGCAACGACATGATCGGCCTCGAGCGGCTGTCCATTTCCAACACCTCAGTGCTGCTGATCGTGAACGTCCCGGACACGGCGGCGTACGAGGAACTGCGCGCCTCGCTCGGACGCATTTCCGGCTCGAGGGTTGTCTTCCCGCGCGATAAGGACGCGGTGACCGAGCAGCCTGCGCGTGGCGGCGTGCCCGGCGGCTTGCGCTGCGTCTTCTCGGGCATCTGGCCGGACGAGCCAAGGCCGGCGCCGGGGGGGGGTGGCGCATGATGCCGCGCGACGCCGAGCGCGGGACCCTCAGCGAGGACGCCCGCTTCGAACTCGCCGGCGCGGCGGCCGCCGCCGAGCGGCGCAACCGGCCCACCGCGTTGCTCGTCGGCGCCCTCCTCGTGCTCGCCATCGGCGTGGGCGCGCTCGTCTCCAGCCTGAGCGCGCGGGCTTCGGCCGGGCGTGCCATGCGTCTCGAACAGACCCGCGAGGAGCAGGTCGTCCGTTTCGCCGTGCAGTTCGAGGCGATCGAGCGCCAGCGGCAGGACTCGGGGGCCGACACCTTCGCCCCGATCCCCGACGTGCTCAGCCGCATCGAGGCCGCGGCCCGCGACGCGGGACTCGCGGACAGGCCCCCCATCCCGCGACAGAGCAGCGAGCGCAGCGAAGACCTGACCAAGCGCGACTACGCCTACACCATGCGCGACGCGAGCCTGGACAAACTCCTCAAGTGGGTGGAACTTTCGACACAGACCGTCCCCGGACTTCGGGTGTCCTCCATCGAAGTGCGCCCGGAGCAGCGAACCTGGCAGGTGGCGGTAACCTTCTCCAGATGGGAGCGACAAGGGTGAATCGATCGACGAGACTGGCTCTGATTCTTCTGTGCGCATCGGCGGCCGCGCTCCCCGCGTGCAGCGGCGGCGGATCGCGTGCGAAGCAGCGCGGGGACGACCCGTATGCGCAACTCGACGAGCGCGCCCGCCGCGGCCGCGAACTCTTTGCTCAGGCCGAAACCGCGCAGAATCGCGGCGACGCCGACCGCGCCATCGCCCTCTACCGCGACGCCGTCCGGAACGCGCCCGACCTCGCCGAAGCCTGGAACAACCTCGGCATCCTGCTCATGGAGCGATCGGACTACGCGGGCGCGGCCGAGGCCTTCCGCGTCGCCATGGACCTGCGCCCCACCGACCCCCGCCCCGCCGAGAACCTCGGCCTCGCCTACCTCGAGGCCGGCTGGGGCGTCGAGGCTCTGCGCTACTACGAGATGGCCTTGGAGCGAGATCCGAACCGGCGCGAGTGCCTGCGCGGGGCGATCAAGGCCACGCACCTGCTGAACGTCGCCGATCAGAAGGCCCTCGACCGCGTCCGCCGTGCCCTGCTCATCGAGAACGACCCGGAGTGGCGCATGATCGCCGAGCGAGAGCGAGTGCGGATCGAGCATCGCCTCGAAGGCGAGCGAAGCCTGGCACGCTGAGGCGACTCTCGCGGGCGTGGGGAGGCGCAGCGAGGAACCGGAGCGGGGAGTTGAGAGGGGGCGCAGGCGGGACGCCTGTGCCACCGGACTTTGTAGTTCCTCTCGAAGTTCCTCTCTTTGCGCCCTTCGCGCCTCCGCGTGAGAATCTCTCAAGGCTTCGCGCTGACGGTCAACTCTGCGCCGGACTTCGCCGTCGCCCCGCGCTCCACGTGCAACCGCTTGGTCCGGTGCCGCGACCAGTCGGTCACGCGCAGGTCCGGGCTTTCGGGGCCGTCGTGGATGCGGAGCACGTCGTAGACGTTGTCGCGCTGGGCCGGCGTGAACCCCGCCCCGCGGATGAGCCGGCAGAGCACCGCCTCGTCGAGGCAGTACGTCGTCCCGGCGGCGGACACGACGTTCTCCTCCATCATTACGCTGCCCATGTCGTTGGCGCCGTGCAGCAGCGCGACCTGCCCGACGTGCGGCCCCATCGTCACCCACGAGGCGCCGATCGAGTAGACGTTGTCGAGGAACAGCCGGCTGAGCGCCTGCGTGCGCAGGTAGTCCGTCGAGCCGCTCATCCGAACGCGGCGCCCGAACTCCGGGTGGGCCTTCGGGTCGCCCGAGCCGTCCAGCCGGGCCACCGCATCGCCCGGGAACTCGCCGGAGTCCTCGGGCCGGCTCAGCCAGTCCTTCACGCGCCCGAGCGGCGTGTTCTCCCGCTGGAACGGCCAGGAAATGAACGAGACGTAGTGGCCTCGGGGGGAAGTTGCGCCGCTTTCTTCCGCCAGCGCCCGATCCTGCCACTCGCGCACCAGCCGGAGGTGGTGGACGCGGTCGGCGTGCCCCTCGATGTGCCCGAACATCATCGTCGCGCTCGTGAACATGCCCAGCGTGTGCGCGACGTACATCGTGGTCAGCCACGCCTCGGCGTCGCACTTGCCCAGGCCGATCTTGCGGCGCACGGCCGGGGCGAAGATCTCGCCGCCGCCGCCGGGGATCGAGTCCAGCCCCGCGTCGCGCAGGCGGACCATGACCCAGCGCAGTTTGTCCTCCAGCGTCGAGCCGGGGGGGTCGAAGAAGTGCACGAACTCGATGAACTCGGGCGGGCTGAAGGCGTGCACGTGAACGCCCGGGAAGCGATCCTTGATCGACCGCAGCAGGCGCACGTACCAGTCCAGAGGCAGGGCGGGGTTCATGCCGCCCTGCATGAGCACCTGCGTCCCGCCGATGGCGACGAGTTCGCCGATCTTCTCGAGGATCTGCGACGGCTCCAGCGTGTAGGCGTCGTGCTCGTCGCCGTCGCGGCGGAACGCGCAGAACGTGCACCGCGCGTTGCACACGTTCGTGTAGTTCACGTTCCGGTCGATCACGTAGGTGCGGATTGACCCGCCGTGGATCGCGCGGCAGCGTGCGTCCGCCCACCGCCCGAGAGCGGTCAGCGGCATCGAGCGGAACAGGTCGAGCGCCTGCTCCGGCGTGAGCCGCGCCTCGCCCCGCACAACGGCCGCGAGCAGCCCCGGATCGGCGGCGGGCAGGTGCGGGAACTCGGGCGGGGGGGCGTAGAGGGGCATGGTGTCTCCGAACCGGTCGCCGTTTCAGCGGCGACTGAAAGTGCCGAAAGCATACCACCCCAACACCGCGGTCGCCGTGGGTTTCGTGCCCGGGCCAAAGCGACTTCTACTCCAACCAGCGTGGCCTTGCCGAGCCGCTTCGCAACCGCCGGTGCTGCATCAATCCTCCCGCAACGCCACCGAGCGCGACCGCAGCCCGGGGACTCCCAACATGCGAGCATCGTTCGTCAGGAGTTCAACGTCTGAAGCGGCGGCGGTCCCAGCGACGATCGCGTCCGGCAGTTTCAGGTCATGGCTTCGGCGCAATCGGATGGCTTCCGCTTTGACGCGATCGGTGAGTTCGACGATGCCGACCGATTGAGGAAACTGACGTACAAGCACGTCGGCGCGGTCGTCGAGGGCCGTGTACGCCAGCAGTTCGAGTTCCGTGATGACCAATACCGCACACTCGCCGTCCGGGAGCGGCTCGTTCGGTCGCCCCCCGAGGAAGTAGAGCGCGACGTTGGTGTCGAGGAGATACCTCACTCCCACTCACCCCGAATCGAGCGTTGATACTCGAGGGGGTCAGGCCCGAGCCGCAGTTTGCCGGCGAACTGTCCGATCGGTTGGCTCGGCGCGCCGTTCGTCCCGGCGCCGAGCGCGCGCTCGATTTCGAGCCAGTACTGGTAGGCGACCTGCACCGCGATCGGGCGGTTCTGCTCGTCCGTGACGATCTGCTTGCGAATGGGCTTCATCGGCCGCTCCGGTCCCTCCGCGCAGCCTGAGTATATCGCCAATCACAGCAGCGGGCTGAGCAGGCGGGCGGTGTTGTCCACGGCCCGTTTCCACGCCGGGCGGCGCGCCCAGGCCTGGCGCGAGATCACCTCGCACTCGTCGAAGTACTCGCGCTGGAGCCATCGCACGACGCTGGCGAAGTCGTCGTCGTAGATGATGAGCGTGGACTCGAAGTTGAGCCAGAACGAGCGCATGTCGAAGTTGACCGAGCCGACCATGGCCAGACGGCGGTCCACCGTGAGGATCTTCGAGTGCAGCAGGCCGCGCGGGTGCAGCGCGATCCGCACGCCCGCGTCCAGCAGGTCCTGGTAGTGCGAGCGGGCCGCCATAGACACCACGGGCGTGTCCGTCGCGTGGGGCACGATGAGGGTCACCTCGACGCCGCGCACCGCGGCCGCCGCCATGGCGTTGCGGATCGCCTCGTCAGGCACGAAGTAGGGGGTGGTGAGCATCAACTCTTCGCGGGCGGCGTAGATCGCCGTCAGCAGGAGGTTGTGGATGGAGTCCGGCGCGATGCCTGGTCCGGAGGGCGCGGCCTGGACGACGGACCCCGGCTCGATCACGCCGAAGTCCGGCATGTACTTTCCGATGTCCTCGATC
>DAOMNQ010000065.1:0-15133 GCA_035443945.1 Phycisphaerales bacterium
GATGAGGAGCGAGGTCACGCCGGGGATGGCGAAGAGGGCCTGGGCGAGGGAGTCGTCAGGCGGGGTTTCCGCAAGCGTGCGGTAGGAGCGGGGGATCTCGGCGGGGCGCGGCTCGACGAGGCACTTGAGGGCGTTGGGGTTCGGCGTGGACTCGAACGCGAGGACGCGGTAGGGCATGGCGCGATGGTACGCGGTTGCGGGTGCGCGGCCGGCGCACGGAGCAGCGGCGCGAGGCTGCTGGAACCGCCGCGCCGCCCGGGGCGCGAGGCCCCGCACGTCCCGGGGGACGGCTCCGCTCTCCCCTCAACGGGAGGTCGAGGGGGGTACCGGCGGAGGAGTCCGTTGTCGTCGTGTGTGGATGGGAAAGGCCGTCAGCGCCGTCGTCGGAAGCAGACCGCACCCGCCAGGGCGAGAAGCCCGACGGGACCGGGGGCCGGGAGCAGGACGACGTTGTCCAACCCCGAGTTCACGCCGATGTCGTTGAGATTGGCGCGGATGCGGAGGTCGTCGAGGGCGGAGAGTGCGGCGGTGATGTCGCCGAGTGTCGCGGGTTGGTTGTTGTCGAGGTTGGTCCATCCCATGCCGACGCCGATGGGGACGGAGTAACTGGACCAGCGGAGTGTGGAGAGCGGCAGGTCGTAGCCGAGGATGACACCGTTGCCGGAGATGGTGATGTCGTAGGCGTAGTCCACCTGTTGGGGGTTGTTGTTGTGGGGCGGGTCCCAGACTCGACGATCCAGCGTCAGCAGCGTGCCGCCGATCGCGCCGGTCTTGTTGCCGAGGAACTTGGCGGGTGCGACGAAGGCGGCTTCGCCGGGGTCGAAGGTGTCGGGAACGGAGATGAAGCCTCCCGGGTTTCCGAAGCCGAGGACGTGCAGCGCGCCCGCGGTGGAGATCTCGCTCGGCGGGAGCATGGAGTCGCTGACGACCCAGCCTTCGGCGCCGGCGTCGAAAGTACTGACGACGATGCCCGCGTGGGCGACCGATGCGGCGGCGGTCAGCCCGGCGGCGAACGGTGTAATCGAACGGTTCACGGTTCTTCCTCCCACCCCACGGATATCCACTCACTGCCGGCCTGCGGCACCCCCGGGCGGGGTGCTCGGCCGGAGGAAACATGCCACGCCGATGGGCAATCGCAAGAAAAGGGGGGACTGGGAAGGCGAGAATCGTCGATTTTCGGGCCGGGCATGGGTATGCGTGGGGCTTCCGGGATTTTATACGGTTTTTGATCGGTATACTGGGACAAACTTTTCGCTGAAAATTGCGACAGACCCCTTTTGCTGCGGGTGGGGAGTCTGGTATGATCGGGCCGAACCCGCTGCAACGTGGCGGCGGTCGAATGTGTGAGAAGAGAGGAGTAACAAGCAATGCGGAACGTTTGTGCGCTGCTCGCGCTTGCGGGCACTGCGGCCATCGCGTCGGCTCAGTACACCATGCACTGGTACTGGACCGGTCCCACGACGCTGGATCCGTCGAACCCGACGGGCAGCTACACGCTGTGGGCTTCGATGGGCGGGAATCCGGTCGGCTTCGCCGGCTCGATCTTCGACATCACGGCCAACTGCGAGGACTGCGACGGGTTCATCTCGAACGGCATGGGCAACCCGAACCTCGGCGCGCTGTCGGACAACAACGGCACGCAGGTCGGCCCCGGCGACATCGTCGTCATCGACGCCTTCCAGCTCCCGCCCTTCTTCAACCCGAACTATGACGCCAGCAACCCGATCTGGGTCTACACGCTGGACATCACGGCGACGGACTTCAACGGCAGCACGTTCACGCTGACGAGCACGAACCACCTGAACCACAGCGTGTACGTCGACACCTTCGGCACCTCCAAGGAGGCCACCCCGACGATCGACGGCCTGCGGATCACCTGCGTTCCGACGCCGGCCAGCCTCGGGCTGATCGGGCTCGGCGGCCTCGTCGCCGCCCGTCGCCGCCGCTGATCGCGGTCGCGACCGAACGCGAAGCTCCACGCTTCTCACCCCGCCCGGGAAATCCCGGGCGGGGTTGTTTTTGCTGATACCACGGGGTTCTCGCCCGAAGGGCTTGCACCTCGTCTGCTCGGCGCGCATCATGGCAGGATGGGAAGCACGGGGCCTCGCAATCGTGCCGCCCCGGGAGGTGGGTCATGCGGAGAGTGATCGGCATGGGATTCGCCGTGGCTTGCTGGGCCGGCGCGGCCCAGGCCCAGTACACGATGGACTGGTCCTGGACCGTCAGCGACACCGGCAACGAAGACGGGATCATCGAGCCGGGCGAGCACGCCCTGCTGACGCTCATGGCCGAGTGGGGTGGGCCGCCGCCGATCTGGTACGCGGCGTCGTTCTTTGACATCGTCGGAATCTCGGGCTGGGAGGACGGGACGCTCCTCGTTGCCGACGGCAACGACGAACTGGGCAAGTTGACCAACGAGGACGGCGTCCCCCAGTCCAACAACGACATCCTCGCCATCGACACCTTCCAGTTGCCCAAGTTCTTCAATCCGAACATCTGGGAAGGCAACCCGATGGCGATCTACTGGATCGAGTGGGCGCCGAACGGCTACTCGCCCCGGACTGTTTCCGGCACGTCGGCGAACCACCTCTACCACTCCGTGTACATCGACAACTTCGGCACCTCGGTGGAAGCGACGCCGACGATCGAGGGGTTCTCGTTCCAGATCGTCCCCGCGCCCGGCACGCTCGCGATCGCAGTGGCGTGCGGCGTGCTCGCCGTTCGCCGGCGGCGTGGCTGAGGCGGCTGTTGTCGGCACGCGGAGCGGGCACAGGCGGGACGCCTGTGCCACCGCGGGTTCAAGGCTCAACCGTTGGGTCAAGGCCCAAAGAGAAACGGGGCGCACCCGCGTGGGTGCGCCCCGTGTGTGCTGCGATGAGAGGGGTCGGCTGAGGATCAGCGGTAGAAGTTGGTGGTCTCGACCTTGAGGAGGGGCCGGGTGATCTCGTTGCTGGTCGCCTCGGCGCGGAAGGAGACCTGGCCGGGGTTCTTGGCGCGGATCACGATGCGGTAGGTGGAGGAGCGGCCGACATCGAGGCGGGCGATCGCCGGGAAGGTGATGTTGCGGCCCTGGACGGTGCCGGTGACGCCGCCCTCGCCGGACGCGCTGACGAACTCCATGGTGTCGCCCTCGTCCATCATGCAGACGAGTTTGACGCCGGTGAGCGCGGCCGAGCCCTGGTTGGTGACGACGAGCGTGTAGGTGGTGGTGTTGCCGATCTCGACGGGGTCGGGGCTGTCGTTGCCCTCGAGCAGGAGGGCGGGGATGCCCTCGACGGAAGTGGTTGTCGGGCAGGAGACGGGGTCGGCGCAGTCGGCGACCGCGCCGGCGTTGGCGGTCACGGAGCCGATGGAGGCCGCGGTGGTGTTGACGGTGAGTTTGCGCGAGGCGTTGGGCGCGAGTGTGCCGAGGTTCCAGACTACGCGGCCGTCGCGCACCGCACCGCCGTCGGAGATGGCGCCGATGGTGACGCCGGCGGGGATGGTCTGGGTGACAACAGTGTTGGTCGCGGGCGCGTCGCCGGTGTTGCTGACGGTGACGGCGAAGTCGACCGGGCGTCCGACGAAGCGGCGTTCGGGCGCCTCGCAGGCGATGGTCAGTTTCGGCGCGACGATCTTGGTCTCGACGGGGGGGGCTTCGGCGGTGAGGGCGCCGCCCTTGGCCTTCGCGCTCGCGGAGTAGGTGCCCGTGGCGGCGGCCTTGACCTGGACGGTCTGGGACTTGGCCTGTCCCGCGGCGAGGTCGCCTGCGGAGAGGGTGACGGCGGTGCGGCCGTCGAGCGTGGTCACGCCGCGGGGCAGGGCGACGTCAACGGTGACGTTCTGAGCGACGCCGGTGCCGGTGTTGCGGACAGTGACTTCGAGGTTGTAGGTGTCGCAGAGCAGGACGGTGGCCGGTCCGACCAGGGCGAGTTGCAGCGCAGGCTGGACGACCAGAGTCTCGCTGCAGAGCGGGACCTTGTAGCGGACGTCGGCGCAGGCCGCGATGGTCTGGGCGTTGCTCGCGCTGCCGCGGATGCGGATGGTGCGCGACTCGCCGGGAGCGAGCCGGTCGATCGTCCATTCCCCCTGGCCGGTGGGCGCGGGGTCGGAGGATGCGAACTTGAAGTTGGGGGACATCTGCTCCGTGAGCACGATGTCCTCGATGGTCGAGTCGGTGTTGTTGGTCAGGCGGTACTCGTAGGTGAACTCCTCACCCAGGGAGACCTGCGCCGGGGCGAACTTCTCGACGAGAAGTTGCGGCGTGCGGGTGTGCCCGGTCGGGTAGGCCGCGATGACCGAGCCGGTGCGCGGCGCGGGAGCGGGGCGTGGCTGCTCTGCCCGCGGCTCGGGTGCGGGTCGGGCGGTCTCCTGGCCTGAGACGTTTCGTCCCATGCCGTGCGAGAAGCCCGCGGCGTGCGGGGACGCACCGGTCTTCTGGGCGCGCTGCCAGGTCTCCGAATCCCTGTGCATGCCGGTCGAGCCGGACTGCTCGCAGCCGACGATACCGAGCGCGCCGACGAGGGCGACGGAGGCCGCCGCGGCGCAGACCCACCGAGAGATGCTCTGTTTCTTCATGGGTTGAACTCCGAAAAAAGGCCGAACGAGAAGGGTGTGTTCGCGTGCCTGTGTTCGGAACGTCTCTCCCCAGGCCGCGACGTGACGCGGGCAACTATTGGCCTGTGGTCCCCGGAAATCCTCTCGCAATGGGGCCTGAGGACGGCAATTTGCGGACCATGCGGGGCGGAGTCAGCAACCGCTCTGCGAGCGCCAGCCGCAAGGATTTCGTCGAGCAGACGCAAACTCTTGCCTCTCATAGGTTTATGTGATGATTCGGGGAACGATCGGGTGTTCGCGCGCAGGCGTGCGCGGTGGTAATCTGGGGGCGAGTCAGGCGGGGTCTTCATGCACGCCCCGGAACGGAGGGCGCATGGCAATCGAGGCCGGATGGGTTCGTGGGCGTGAGCGGATGCTGATCGCGCTTCTGGCGGTTGCGTGCGTCGCGGTGCCGTCGATCGCGGACGATCGGCGTGCGAACACGTCCCGCCTTTCGATCATGACGTTCAATGCGGAGTTCCTCTGGGACGGCCTCGCGCCCGAGGAGGGGCAGGTCGGGTTCGCATGGAAGGGCGATCCCGACGCGGCCGCGGAGCACATGAAGCGCGTCGCGGACGTCATTATCTCCAGCGACCCGGACATCGTGCACCTCGTCGAAGTCGAGAACATGGACGCGCTGACGCTGTTCCGCGATTCGTTCCTCGCGGGGCGCGGGTACGAGCCGTACTTCGTGAAGGGCAAAGACACCTACACGGGGCAGGACGTCGCGCTGCTCACGCGCATTGACCCCGTGAGCGTGCGGCGCGACGAGCGCAGGGGCGTGAGCGGGAGCGAGCAGAAGGGTGTCTCGAAGCACCTGATCGCCCGGTTTGAGGCGGAGCCGGACCTGCGGTTCTCATTGATCGGGCTGCACTTCGTGGCGTTTCCGACGCGCGAGGACCGTCGGCTGGAGCGTCAGGCGCAGGCGGACGCGATTGTGGGCATGGCGATCGACGAGGCGGACGCAGGGTACGAGGTGATCATCGTCGGCGATTTCAACGACTACGACGGCGCGGCGGACAGCCTCGACCACATCGACAGCGCGCCGATCTCGACGGTGGTGGGGGCGATCCGGGCGATGAGCCCGGGCGACCCGTCGGACGACCTGATCAACGCCGCGAGCCTGCTGGACAAGAGCCAGCGGTACACGGCCCACTACGACAAGAACGGCAACGGTCGCGTGGACTACCCGCAGGAGTTGACGAGCATCGACCACGTCCTGATCGGCCCCGGGCTGGCGGGGCGGGTCGAGACCGTTGACATCCCGCACCGCCACGACCCGATGGCGGGGCCGGACCACTACCCGGTGGTGGTGTGGTTCCGCCTGTCGGACCCGACGCCCGACGCGCCGGACGGCGTGCGCATCGTCGCGCTCCTGCCCGACCCGCCCGGCGACGACCGGCAGCATGAGACCGCCACGCTGCGGAACTTCGGTACGGCCGCGATCGACCTGACGGGCTGGCGCCTGCGCGACCTCTCCGGTGGCACGTGGTCGCTCGACACGCTCGGCACGCTCGCGCCGGGTGCGCAGGCCACCATCACCCGTCTCGGCCAGACCATGTCGCTCAACAACAACGGCGACACCATCGAACTGCTCGACCCGAGCGGCGCGGTCGTGCAGCGCGTGAGTTACGGGCGGGTGGGAGAGGGTGAGGTCGTCGAGTTCAGCCCGTGAAGGTGAGGCGCGAATCAGAGGGCGAGAGGTGCTCCCTGCTCGATCAAGGCGGGCTTGGGTGATCCGGCAATGTCCTCGCGTTCGACGGCGGTGAGCGGGCTGAGTTCGATCGTGCACTCGGGCGTGGTCGAGTCCTTCCACGGGATGTGCACCCCCGCCGCTTCGAGCCACCGGGCGGCGCGAAGGGTCTGGATTTCGCGGCTCGTCTGCGGGCTGTCCACGCCCTCGGCGTTCTTGATCGGGGCGAACTCCTCCACGCGGTCGGCCTCGTAGACGATGGATGCGCGGGCGAGCGGCAGGGCGTCGAAGACGAAGCGTTCGAGTTTCACACCGTTCGGCTCGCGCGGCTCGATCCGCTCGCCGGTGTCGGGGTCGATGCAGCGGACCTTCTTCTCGGCGCGGTGCCAGGGGAGGGCGAAGGCGGGGTCGGAGTTCAGCCGTTCGACGAACTCGACGCTGAGGACGTGGATCGCGGGGCTGTCCGCGAGGAAGCGGAGGCGGCCGTCGGGGAGGCGCTCGCGCTGACGCTCCATCGGCAGGTCGGAGTACTCGATGATGCGCAGCCGCCCGCCGGCGACGCAGAACATCCCGAGTTTCTCCTCCGGGTAGGCCTTGGCGAGCATCTTGCTGGACATCTCGGCCGACGAGTCCGGGGCGGCGGCGTGCAGGCCGAGGAAGACCGGGTCGGCGACGCGGACGATGGGGTTGTCTACCTGGAAGTAACTGATGTGCTCGACGCCTCGGCGGCGCATGTCGCCGAGCGCGCCGGAGACCTTGAGGGCGCGGAGCGACCCGCCGTGCCCGTCGGGGTTGGTGGCGATCTCGCCCGGGGCGGCGAGCAGGATGCGCCCGGTGCGCAGGTCGAAACTGGGCATGGTGCCCTGGGGGAAGAACATGACGCCGTCGTGCGGCAGGCCGAAGTAGCCGCGCTGCTCGAAGAAGGCGACGGTGGCGTCGTGGTTGAGGGGGCTGGTCATGACGTACCAGGGTGGTGTCACGCCGTACTTCTCGCCGGTCTTGAGGATGCCCTCGGCGAAGAACTGGAAGAGGGGTTTGCCGGTGACTGCGCCGGCGGGGTAACAGCCCTTGGGTCCGTCGTAGCCGAGGCGGGTGCCCTGTCCGCCGGCGACGGTGAAGCAGGCGACCTTCCCGCCGCGCAGGAGCGCCTCGCCCTCGGCCCGGTACGCGGCCCGGTCCCACGGGCGCACCGGCGAGGAGGGGTCGTTGGGGTAATACGGGGCCGGCTCGATGTCGGCGGGCAGATCGACGGGCGGCGTGCCGAGTACGCAGTCGCGCACGAGGGCGGGGACGGCGTCGAGGTCGATCGCCTCGATCTGGGCGAAGAGCGAGCGCCGGGCGTCCGGCGCGAGGCGGTCGTGGAAGTTGAGCAGGTGCTGCTGGCCCGCTCGTTCGAGGCGCTGACGGAGGGCGTGCAGATCGGGCATGTGGGGAGGGTAGAGGGTAGAGTCCGCTCGTGGGCGACCTGTTCACGCGACCGCCGCGGCTGCCGTTGATCGCACCGTCGATCCTGTCGGCGGACTTCGCGCGGATGGGGGAGGAGTGCCGGGGGGCGCTGTGTGCCGGGGCGGACCTGCTTCACCTGGACGTGATGGACGGGCACTTCGTGCCGAACCTGACGATGGGGCCGGCGTTGTGCGCGTCGCTTCGGCGTGCGCTGCCGGGGGCGTTTCTCGACGTTCACCTGATGGTGGCGGAGCCGGAGCGGTTCGTGGGGCCGTTCGTCGATGCGGGGGCGGACCATCTGACGTTTCATGTTGAGGCGATCGGGCTGGCGGCGTGCGTTCGGCTGGCGGAGCGTGTGCGCTCTCTCGGCGCGACGGCGGGCGTGGCGATCAATCCGCCGACTCCCGCTGAGGCGGTGCTGCCGGAGGTGGGGGCGTTCGATCTCGTGCTGGTGATGAGCGTGAACCCCGGGTTCAGCGGCCAGGCGTTCATCGGTGAGGTGCTGGAGAAG
Source organism: Phycisphaerales bacterium (assembly GCA_035443945.1). Lineage (GTDB taxonomy): Bacteria > Planctomycetota > Phycisphaerae > Phycisphaerales > UBA1924 > CAADGN01. Next base: position 8,226 of record DAOMNQ010000065.1, read on the forward strand.
ACGCGGGTGATCTCGGCCCGCCTGCGGCCGGAGCAGAGGCTGGAGATGGACGGTGGGATCGGATCGGGCAACGCGGCGGAGGTGCGAGGGGCGGGGTGCGACGTGCTGGTGGCGGCGTCAGCGGTGTTCGGCGTGCCGGCGGCCCAGCGCGGGTCGGTGATTGATGCGCTGCGCGGCGCGCGATGACGAGCGACGCGCGGCCCGATTCCATGGTAAACACCGGGGTTATTGTTGGCGGTCAACCGGCGCGGGGTGCCGATGCTACACTGAGCGGCCTCGAACCCGGGTCCGGCGAAGCCGGTGAGTCTCGGGGGCGGAGCAGCGGCCGGGATACGCCGCCGGGGCACGACGCGGGCCTATGGCCAAATCCACCGACATCAGGCTGTTGCTCGTCCGGACCGGCGCCACCGAATGGGAGGCCGCGGGGCGGCTGTGCGGCACCTGCGACCTGCCGCTCTCGGCGGAGGGTCGGCAGGACGTGAAGGAGTCCGTGACCGGTGTGGTCGGGGAGGCCGTTTCGCTCGTGCTTTGCGGGCCGGATGAAGCGAGCGTGGCGACGGCGAAGGCGTTGGCGGAGCGGATCGGCGCGAAGGTCCGAGAACTGGACGACCTGGCTGAGGTGGGGCTTGGCCTGTGGGAAGGGATGCTGGCGAGCGAGGTCGAGGAGAAATACCCCACCTCGTACCGCCAATGGAAGGACGACCCTGCGAGTGTGACGCCCCCGGAGGGCGAGTCGCTGGCGGAGGCCGAGGAGCGCATCATCGGGGCGTTGTCGCGCGGGCTGGCCAAGGCGAAGGGGGCGACGGGCGTCGTGCTCCGGCCGATGGCGCACGCGCTGGTGCGCGGCACGCTGCTGAAGGTGCCGGCCTCGCGTCTTTGGGCGATGATGGACGAATCGGCGGCGGTCGAGTGGCACTCGGCGCGCCGGGATGAACTGAAGGCGGGCGGTGAGCGTGCCCGCGCCGAGAGTTGACACGACGGCCCGCGCGTCGCACGCGCAGCGGGAAGGAAGCAGGGCCATGACACAACTGGCGAACCGCAGTTGGAGCGACGTTCGGCCGCAACGGCGTGCTGCGATCCCCGAGGGGCTGTGGATGCGCTGCCCCGGGTGCGCGCAGATGGTCTATCGCCGGCAGATGGAGGCGAACCTGCACGTCTGCCCGGAGTGCTCGCACCACTTCCGGATCAGCGCGACGGAGCGGGTCTCGCAACTTGCGGACCCCGGCTCGTTCCAGCCGATGTTCACCGACCTCGCGCCGGGCGATCCGCTCGGGTTCCGCGACCTGAAGGCGTACTCGGATCGGCTGCTCTCGGAGCAGTTGCGGACGGGGCAGACGGACGCGGCCCAGGCGGGCGTCGCGTTCGTGAAGGGCCGGCAGGCGATGCTCTGCTGCCTGGACCTGACGTTCATGATGGGGTCGATGGGGAGCGTGGTGGGCGAGATCGTGACGCGGTCGATCGAGACGGCGACGGACCGGAACCTGCCGCTGGTGATCGTGAGTTGCTCGGGCGGCGCGCGGATGCAGGAATCGGGCCTGTCGCTGATGCAGATGGCCAAGACGAGCGCTGCGCTGGCGCGGCTTGATCGGGCTGGGGGATTGTTCATCAGCGTGCTGACAGACCCGACGACGGGGGGCGTGACGGCGTCGTTCGCGATGCTGGGGGACGTGATCTTCGCCGAGCCGCACGCGTTGATCGGGTTCGCCGGGCCGCGGGTGATCCAGCAGACGATCCGGCAGGAGTTGCCTCCGGGCTTCCAGCGGAGCGAGTTCCTGCTGACGTCGGGGATCATCGACCGGGTAGTGTCGCGGCACGACCTTCGGAGCGAGATCGCCCGGGTCATCGACTACGCCGGCAAGTGACGCGCCCGCGAGCGAGCCAGCCGTCGGATGGGCCGCCGGCCGCCCCCCCCCTTCGGCGGCGCACGGCGTTTGCGCTGGGGCTGCTGCACGCGGCGTTGATGGTGGCGGCGTTCGCGCCGGTGGATTTCTGGCCGGGCGCGCTGCTCGCGCCCGCGCCGCTGGTGTGGGTCGCGCTGCGGGCGGATCGTCCGGGCTGGGCGGGACTCTGGGCTGCGATGGGCGCGTCGGCCTTTTGGATGTTCGAGCAGCGGTGGATCGCGGGCGTGGCGATCGCGGGCTTCCCACTCCTCATCGCGTACCTTTCACTCCAACAGTGGCTGTTCGTGTGGGCGGTGGGGCGTGGCGCGCGGGCGTGGCCGCGGGCCGTCTGCGTGTGGGCGGCGGCGGCGTGGGTGGGGGTCGAGTTCCTGCGCGGCGAGATCGTCTGGCACGGGTACCCGTGGTACCTCGTCGGCCACCCGCTCCTCGACGCGCCCTTCGGGCCTGCGGTCGCGTCGGTCGTTGGGGCGTACGGGGCGTCGGTGATGGTGGCGATGGTGGGGTGCGCGGTGGGCGCGTGGGCGGCGGGTGTGCGCGGGGGGGGGAGGGAACCGCTCCCTTACGGGCGCGGCTCGTTGTCGATCGCAATGAGTGTACTTGCGATCGGGTTGTGGAGCGCGTGCGGGCTGGTGCGCGTGCCGGAGCGGGGGGGGGAGTACCGTGTTGCCGTGGTGCAGACGAACGTGCCGCAGAGCGTGCGCGGCACATGGCCCCCGCTCCAGCGTCTGACCGACCTCGACTCGTTCATCGATATGACCGTCGAGGTTGCCCGCGAGGGGCCGGACCTGATCGTCTGGCCCGAGACGATGTTCCCCGGCGAAACGCTCGCCGACGCGGACGCCGAAGAGGAGCGAGCGGCCCGCATCGTGTGGCGCGAGGAGCCGCGCCCGGATCCGCCGGCGTGGGAGCGCATCGTGTGGCGCGGGCTGGACGGCGACGAGGCGCCGACGCGCGTCGAGCGGGCCGTGGACGGCGGGGAGTGGCTGGTGGTGCCGTCGATGGCGGCGTACGACACGCTGCTGGTCTGGCAGGGGGCGATCGGCGTGCCGATGCTGGTCGGCGCGGACGGCTTCGATGGCCTGCGCATCGAGGCCGACGCGAACGGCGTGCACCCGAGATACCAGCGGCACTACAACAGCGCGTTCGTGCTGCACGAGGGGCGCGTCACGGCACAGCGCTACGACAAGATGCACCTGACCCCGTTCGGCGAGGTCATGCCGTACATCTCGGCGTGGCCCTGGCTGGAGCGGACGATGCTGCGGATCGGCGTCGGGGCGTCGGGGATGAGTTTCGATCTCTCACCGGGGCGCGCGCCGGTCGTGCTGCGCGTGCCGCGGCCGGGGGGGGGCGAGGTCCGGGCGGCGACGCCGATCTGCTTCGAGGCGACGGTCGCGCGGGTCTGCCGGCGCCTGGTCTTCACGGGCGGCGAGCGGCAGGCGGACCTGATGGTGCAACTTACGAACGAGGGCTGGTTCGGCCGGGCGGACTCGGGGCGGTCGGAGCACCTGCGGCTGGCCCGCTGGCGGTGCGCGGAACTGGGCACACCGATGGTCCGGGCCGCCAACACTGGTATCTCGGGCGCGATCGACGCCCGCGGGCAACTGCTGGCGGCGGTGCCGTCGAACACCGAAGGGGTGCTCGTCGTCACCGTCGTGCTGGGGGAGGGGCGGACCGTCTACGCCCGTATCGGCGACGCGGCGGGGTGGGCGTCGCTGGCCGGGCTGGCCGCCGGGCTGGCTTGGACGGCGGTCCGGGGCCGTCGAGGCCGGAACTTCGCCAGTCCGGGGGCACGCCCGGCCGACCAATGATCCATCGGCCGGCGAACGCCCGGGTAGCGACCGGCGTATTCGACCCAACGAGCCGCGACCGTGAGGGAGCGGTTGCATCGCTCGCCCCAACTCACGAGGCTCCCACGCATGAACACACGATCCACGCTCGCCATGACGCTCGCCGCCGCTCTGGCCGCGGGAGGGTGCGGTTCGTCCGCAGAGCAGGCCGAGAAGCCGAGGACGCAGACGCGCACCGCTGCGCGTGGCGACCGTCCGTCCGATGCGGTGCGGATCACGGAGTTGCGCGAGCGAGCGATCGCGGCGCTGACGGAGTTGTCGGTGGACATTGATCCGCAGGTGCGGGCGAACGTGCTGGAGGCGCTTGTCGTGGCGCCGGCGCGGCTCGAGCCGATCGCGGCCGCGGGGCTGCGCGACTCGAACGAGGGTGTGCGCGCGGTCGCGGCGATGGCGGTCGGCAAGGCACGCCTCACCCGTATGGTCTCGGCGGTCGAGCCGCTGCTCTCGGACCCCTCGCCGCGCGTGCAGACTTCGGCCATCTACGCGATGCGGCGGCTGGGGCGCGAGGCGGACCCGACGCCGCTGGCGTCGTTCGCGCTGGGCGACCCGAGGCCGTCGGTGCGGGCGCACGCCATCTGGGCGCTGGGCGAGTTGGGCGATCCGTCCGCGCTGCCGCTGCTGCGCGAGGCGGCGGCACGCCCGATGCCGCGGGCGGGGGATGCGGAAGTGCGCCTGATGCGGCTCCAGGTCGCGGAGGCGATGCTCAAACTGGGCGACGACGATCAGTTGCACCCGCTGCACGCCGCGCTGTTCGTGTCGCGGCCGGAGCATCTGGAGACGGCGGCGCTGGCGGCCCAGATCCTGGGGGAGGTCGGGAACCGCTCGTCCATCCCTGACCTGCGGAACCTCGCGGTCTATCGGGACGAGCAGGGCAACCAGATGCCGGCGGAGGTGCGTCTGGCGGCGGCGGGCGCGCTGGCGAAACTGGGCCAGACCGACGGCTCGTTCATCGCCGAGGAGTACGCCACCAACCCCAGCCCGCTGGTGCGTGCCCAGGCGGCCGTGGTCTTCGGCGAGACGACCGGGCCGAACAACGCCGCCCGGCTGGAGGCCCTGCTCCGGGACCCGGACGAGCGGGTTCGGGTCGCGGCGGCAGCGGGGGTGCTGCGGTACGCGGACAGGTCGGCGGGACGATAGAAGGGGGGCTGGAAGGCCCCGCCCCGGGAAGGAAGCCCCCGACCTGACGGGTGTTCTGGCGATCCGTGATTGACAGGCTACGATCGGCCCGGTATCAAACGGGACGCGCGTCCGGCCCGTGGGGGGTCGCTCTGCCGGCGGAAAGGCAGCCGCGGCGGCCCGGGACGCGAAGAGGAGCCTGGACCCACCTCCCGCCATGCGCCCGAGCGGCGTGACGCGGGGTCGCCGCCACGAGAGGCGGGCACACACGCCCGAGGAGCAGACCGTGCACATTCTCACCAAGGTGTTCGTCGTGTTCGCCGCCGTGCTGGCGCTGGTGCTCGCCGCGCTGACGATGACGTACAGCGTCAACGCGGACCGGGTCGAGGCGGACCATCGCAACGCGCTGGCCCGCGCCGCGGAGGCCGCGGCCGCCCGCGACGCCGCGACCAGCCAGTTCTCCGAGATGCAGAACCGTCTGGCGCGCCAGGTGGACCAGTTGAGCACGGACAACGCGAACCTGCGTTCGCAGATCCGCGACCTGCTGACGGAGAACTCGCGTCTGCTCGCGGACAAGCGCAAGGCGGAGGAGGACGCGCAGTCCACGAAGAACCAGATCGGAGACTTCGTCGAGTCGATCAAGGCGCAGGCGTCGCTGATCGAGTCGTACCGGGCGGAGGTGACCGCGCTGCGCACGAGCGAACTGCGCCTCCGCCGCGAGACGCTGAGCCTCGAAGACCGGCTGAACGACCTCGAGAGCCAGCGGCAGGTCTACGAGCAGACCACGCGGGCGCTGCAGGAGCAACTGGTGGCGTCGCAGCGGGCGCTGCAGTCGGCCCAGCAGGGCACGCTGACGGCGGGCGGACGGGCCGACCAGCCCTACGAGGCGACGGGCGCGCTGATCAGCGGACGGGTGACCAAGATACGGAAGGATCCGTCGACGGGCCAGACGCTCGTCGAGTTGAACGTGGGGACGAACGACCGCGTGGCGGAGAACATGAAGTTGTACGTGGGGCGCGGGCGTGATACGTTCGTGGCGAACCTCGTCGTGGTGACGACGGACCTGAACAACTCGGTGGCCCGGGTGGACCTGCTCGCGGGCGACGCCGTCCGCGAGGGCGACCTCGTCCTCAGCCGCCTCTACTGATCGATCCCTCCCTCGCGGCCTCCGGCCCGTTCACTCCGGCCTTCCCCCTCCGGCCTTCGGCCTTCAGCCCCCAGGAGCGACCCCATGAGCCAGTTCGGGATGCAGATGCCGGGCGGACGTGCCCACCGCGGCGCCAGCCCCGACGTGTACTCCGCGCTGGCCGTGCTGGCGACGCTGGCGCTGCTCGCGGCGTGCGCGTTCGTCTATGTGCAAGGGTCGAAACTCAGCCCCAAGGGGGACGCGATCTCGATCCAAGAGCCGGGACGGATCACGCTGCCGCAGCAGGGGCGATAGCCGGTTGGCCCAACGACCGCGCCAGGCCCAACGAGCCGCGACTGTGAGGGAGCGGTTTCCGGGATCCCCACCCAACGAGCCGCGACTGAGGGAGCGGTTTCCCGAGCGACCCCCACAGGCCTCAACCCTCACGCCCCAAGCCCCGCGCCCCAGGCCCGACTTGACCCCCACCCCCTGCGGCGTATGTTTCCGGTGCCCCGGCCCCAAGGCCCGGACGAGCGACCCGGAGAGGCCGCTCGACCCGCCGCCCGCTAGGCCGCGTGGCGACAAGCCGACGATTGGGGCGGTAGCTCAATTGGTTAGAGTACCGGACTGTCGATCCGGTGGTTGCGGGTTCGAGTCCCGTCCGCCTCGCTTCGATAAACCTTGCTGAACCCGTAGGTTACGGGTACCCCCCGACGGTCGGGGGCGCAGCTCGAAACGATTTCCGCGCGGTGCGCGCACCGCGCTGGAGTTTCGGGAGGTGCCCCGTGCCGAAGACCCCGGGCTATCGCAAGCGCCACGACCGCAACCAGGCCATCGTCACCCTGACCGACGCCGCGACCAAACGGCGGCGGGATTACTGGCTGGGCGAGTTCGGATCGCCGGAGAGCCGCGAGCTAT
>DAOMNQ010000066.1:0-8244 GCA_035443945.1 Phycisphaerales bacterium
GAGTGCGTTGCATGAGGAGCGACCACCCCGCGGCGAGGCCCGTGGGAGCACGCCGCGGTGGCTGTGCCCGCCGGCGTCGGCGGCGGGTGGCACGGCGCCCACCCCGTCGGGGCTTCCGGGTCGGCCCGGGCGCATCGTCGGGTACAGTGTGGCGCGGCGGTGGGGGGTGTGTCAAGGGTGCACGCCGGAATGAGGAGCCGTTCGGCGGGAGGTTGCGGTGCCGGGACATGTGGTGCTGATCGTCGTGCTGGTGATCGTGGCGGTGGACCTGATCCTGGTGCCGCTGATCCTGCGGGCGTTCGTGGCGTCGTCGTGGGGTCCGATCTCGGCGCGCTACCCGGCGGTGGCGCCGTTGCCCGACGCCGTGCGCCGGAACTTCCAGAGTTTCAAGGTCGGCATGGCGAACTTCGGGTTCAGCGTACACGTCGCGGCGGACTCGGCGCACCTGCACCTCATGCCGACGCTGCTGATGCGCTGGTCGGGCATGAAGCCGGCGAGCGTGCCGTGGGAGGCGGTGCGGGCGGAGGGGAGGCCGGGGCGGATGTACGCGAAGGTGCGGATCGACGGGCAGTCGCAGGTGGTGACGGGGCCGGCGTGGGCGTTGTCGCTCGCGGGTGATGCGGGTCGTGCGGGCGGGAGCGATCGGGCGGGCTGAGCGGGGCGGCGATCCTGCCCAGGTTCGCTGATCGCTACGCGACGCGCCGGATCGTGCGGCAGGCGTGGCATCGTGTCGCATCGTTTGGCATGTTGTGACTGGCCGTCGGGTGGTCGTGATCGACCACCGCAGCTCGGCCGCAGGAGACGACGACATGATGAAGATGAGCCGCCTTGCCGCCGTGTTTGCCGTCGCCGGGTTCGCTGTCTCGGCTTCGGCCGACATCGTCGAGATGAAGTTCACCGGCACGGGCCAGGGTCGGAACGTGAAGGTCACGATCGGCGACAAGAGCATGGGCGTCTTCGCCGGTCAGTTGAAGCACACCATCCTGTCGGGCACCGGGCTGGGCGCGGACCTCGTCGGCGACCACATCACCTACTGCACCGACCTCTATGAGTACGTGAAGTCGTCGCCGACCACGTACACCATCGTCACCCTGCCCGAGATGCCCGATTCCTCGCCCATGGGTTTCGCGCGTGCCGGGGGCGTCTACGACCTGTTCGCGTGGGCCGGCAGCCAGCAGTTCGATCCTGCCGTCTCCAAGGACTTCGCGGCCGCGTTCCAGATCGCGGTGTGGGAGATCGTCACGGACTATGACCCCTCGATCGGCGGCGCGAGCCTCAATGTCGCCGCGGGTGCGCTCAAGGTCAAGGATTCCGGCGGCGGGCCGCTCTCCTCCGGCATCTCGGGCCACCTCGCCGCGATGTTCGACGCTGTCGGCTCCGATTCGGCACGACGCGGCGTCGTCGGACTCCGCGCGTCCGGCGCGCAGGATCAGATGACCGTGATCCCCGCTCCCGGTCCGCTCGTCCTCGCCGCGGCGAGCCTGGCGCTCGTGGTTCCTCGCCGCCGCACCCGCTGAGTTCTCGCGCCGACGCCATCCTCTCCGGGGCCGGAACCGTGGTTCCGGCCCCTTTTTCACGGGTCGTGGCCAAGATTCCGGTCGGATTCGGTGTACGGTTGGGTTGCGAGGCGAAGCCGGTTCGGTTCTCATGGTGCGAGAGAGACACGGAGGTCGGCGTCGCCTTGGGCGGCGACGCTGCACGGGAATCGGTGGGAGCCGCCCGCGAGGAGGGACGGCGCAGACACGGTACCGCGATTGAACGTTGTCGCAGTGCGCCACGCACCGCGGCTCGTGCTCGCGCCAACGTCCGAACAGTCCAAGAGTCACCCTCCGCACCCCGTGCGGTCTGGCGCAAGCCGGCCGCCGGGGTGCATTTCTTCGTGCGCTACGATGGCCCGTGGAGCAGTGGCGCATCACCACGGCACGTGCCGGGTTCTCGGCGGCATCCGGCGTCGGCCGCCCGCCCCTCGGCGCCCGCGTCGTCGCCGCGATCATGCTGATCGTCGCCGTCGGACTCGGCGCCCTGCTCGTGGTTCCAGCGCTCATCGTCGGCGCGCTTCTCGTCGGTGTGCTCGCGGCCATCATCGCCGTCCGTCGCGCGATCGCCCGCGTCTTTCATGCCGACGGCCGTCGGAACGTGCGCGTGATCGTGCGCGACGAGTGAGCAGGCTCACGCGCGCCGGACTTCGACCTTGCCTCCGGGTGCGTCCTTGATGGCGTAGCCCATGGCGGTCAGGCGGTCGCGGATCGCGTCCGCGCGGGCGAAGTCCTTGGCGCGGCGCGCCTCGGCACGCTCGCGAAGGAGCGACTCGACTTCCGGCGACGGATCGACGCCGACGAAGACGCCGAGGTCGGTCGCGCGAGCCTCGGCCCGTTCGAGCGCGAGCAGCCCCAGCACGGCGTCGAGCGTGCGCATCGTCTCGGCATCGGCGCGGGTGGGGCGCGGCGTGCGGCCGATCCACTCGTTCACGGCCCCGATCGCGCCGGCGATGTTCAGGTCCTCGTGCAGGGCCGAAGAGAAGTCGCGCTCGATGCGCTCGTCGGGCGAGCCTGCCTCGGTCGAAGCCGCGCCCTCGTCCGCGAAGCGGCGCCAACGCTCGACGATTCGCGCCGAGTCCTTCAGCCCCTGTTCGGTGAAGTTCGCGTTCGAGCGGTAGTGCGTCTTGATGAGTTCGAGGCGCACCGCCCCCGGCTCGTGCCCGCGCGCGAAGAGGTCGCGGGCCGTGAAGAAGTTGCCCTTGCTCTTGGACATCTTCTCGCCCTCGACGAGCAGGAACCGCGGGTGGAACCACGTCCGCGCGTAGAGCGGGTTGCCGGTGAAGGCGCAGGACTGGGCGATCTCGCACTCGTGGTGGGGGAAGATGTTGTCCTCGCCACCGGAGTGCAGGTCGATCTCGCCGCGGGCGTGGTCGGCGTCGAGGCGGGCGAGCGCCATGACGGAGCACTCGACGTGCCAGCCGGGGTAGCCCTCGCCCCACGGGCTGGGCCACTTCATCACGTGAGTCGGGTCGGACTTCCAGAGCAGAAAATCCGCCGGGTGCCGCTTCTCCGCCTGATGCGCTGCATCGATGCGCTCGCCCGCGCCCTCGCGCAGGCGGTCGAGCGTGTTGCCGCTGAGGCGACCGTACTCGGGGAACGACGGCACGCTGAAGTAGACGGTCTGCCGTCCGGCCGGGCCGACGGCGTAGGCGTGCCCCTTGGCGATGAGGCGCTCGACCATGGCGATCATGCCCGGCACCGAGCGCGTGGCCCGTGGCATGAGGGTGGGGTCGTTGTCGGCGTCCTGCACGACGCGCAGGCCGAGCCGTCGGGCGTCCTCCTTGAACCGCTCGGCGTAGAAGGCCGCGATGGCGTAGGGGTCGCCGGGATCGACGGCCGCGCCGGGCGGGAGTTTGCCGGCCTTCTTGGCCTCGGCGAGGCGGCGTGCTGCGGCCTGCATTTTGTCCTCGCCCCCGCCGTCGGCCGAAGCGTCGTCGGTCATGTGCCCGACGTCGGTGATGTTCATCACCTGGACGACTGTGCGCGGTCCGGGCAGGCCCTCGGCGTCGTCGGGCGAGCGGGCCACGCGGCAGAGCGGCGATTCGAGCCAGCGGCGGAGCAGGTCCGCTGCGAGGAACGAGCGGAAGTTGCCGATGTGCGCGTCGTCGTAGACCGTCGGGCCGCACGAGTAGAAGGTGATGCGCGCCGCGTCCGCGGGCACGAACGGCTCAACGCGCTTGGCGAGCGTGTTGTAGAGGCGCAGGGGCATGGGGGGAGGGTAGGGGGGGAGGAAAAGTGGCGAAGTGGCGGAGTGGGAACGAAGTCCCGGTCAGGCGTCGTCGTCTGTGGCGCGGCTGTCGGCGTGAGGCCGCTCATCCTCCGGCGGCACGGTCGCGTCGGCGGGCGCGGTCTCGTCCGCCAGTTCGACGCGGACGCGGCAGACGCGGGTCGGCTCGGCCTCCAGCACGGTGATGATGACGCCGTCGTGCCGCAGGCGCTCGCCGGCGTCCGGGATTCGCCCGAGCGTGACCGTGACCAGCCCGCCGACGGTGTCGTAGTCCTCGCTCTCGGGGAGTTCGATGCCGAGGCGTTCGAGTTCGTCGTTGGCGTCGGCGACGTGGACGCGTCCGTCGATCTCGGCCGCCCCCTCGAGGATGACGACCTCGGGGGCCTCGTCCTCGGCGGTCTCGTACTCGTCCTGGATGTCGCCGAAGATCTCCTCGACAATGTCCTCGATCGTCACCAGCCCGGCCGTGCCCCCGTACTCGTCCGCGACGATGGCGATGTGAACCTTCTTCTCCAGCAGTTCGCGCATCAACTGGCGGACGGTCTTGGTCTCGGGCACGAAGAGCGCGGGTCGGAGGATGGCGCGGAGGTTGAACGGATCGCCGCGTTCGGCGGCCTCGGAGGCCATCCAGTGGAGCAGGTCCTTGGCGTACAGGATGCCCAGGATGTGGTCGAGGTCATCCTCGAAGACCGGCACGCGCGAGTGCCCCTGGTCGCGGACGTACGCCTTGATCTCGGCGAGGTCGTCGGTGCACTCGAGCGCGTCGATCTCGGTGCGCGGCGTCATGATCTGCTCGACCGTGGTGGTGCGGAACTCGACGACGGCCTCGATCATGTCGCGCTCCGTCTCGTCGAACTGGCCCTCGTGGCGGCCTTCCTCGACCACCGAGAGCAGTTCGGCCTCGCGTGCCTCGGTCTCGGTCTCGCCGTCCTCGCCCGCGAGCCGGCGGACGATCTCGTCGAGGAACCGCACGACCGGGCTGACCGGGCTGACGAAGGCGTGCGCCGCCCGCAGCAGCGGCGCGAACACGACCGTGATCCGCTCGCCCGCGTGCTTGGCGATGCTGTGCGGCACCGCGAACCCCAGCATCCAGATGAACACCGACGCTATCCCCAGCCCCAGCGTCAGTTCCAGCGCGGAGGGGGGGGCGTCCGGGTTGCCGTGCTCCGCCGAGCGGAAGGAGACGATCCAGAAGACGGCCTCGACGGCCACGATGAGCGTGCACAGGATGCGGGGGAGATTGATGGCGAGCAGGTGCGCGTCCGCGTCGTCGAGGATGCGGTCGATCCGCGCCGCCACGCGGGGCGAGCGCCGCTGGGCCAGTTCGGCCAGCGCAGCGCGCGGCGCGGCCCGCAGCGACATGTGCAGCGTCGAGAAGAACGCCGACAGCAGCAGCGCGCCCAACGCGATCCAGAGCGCCCCAGGCCCGGTCACGGCCAAACCCCCCCCTTGGTCGCCCCCGGGCGCGACGCGTCGAACGTCGCCCCGACCCCGGCCCGTTCGAGCAAGTCATCCTCCAACGCGTGCATGCGGGCGGCATCAGCCTCGTCGTGGTCGTCGTGCCCGCAGCAGTGCAGCACCGCGTGCACCAGGTAGAGCAGCAGTTCCCGCTCCGGCGCGTGCCCGCGCTCGACCGCCTGCCGCTCCGCCTCGTCGAGGCACGCGAGCACGTCCGTGTCCAGCGGGTCGGCGGGGTCGTCGCGAAGGTCGAACGTCAGCACGTCGGTCGTCCCCTCGACCCCCGCCCACCGGGCGTGGGCCGTGGCCATCTCGGCATCGTCCACCACCCGCACCCGCACCTCGCCCGCCAGCCCCAGCGGGGCCAGGGCCTCGCACGCCCGGTCGATCAGCCAGGCGATCCGGCGCGCCCCGAGGCGGCCGGTCGCGTCCACGACATCGACGCCCAAGCCGGGGGGCCGGTTCAGACTTCGCGGAGGCTCGGGCTGGGATGTCGGGGCGTCGTCCATCGGGATCGGGCGGCGGGAATGGCCGCGGGAACTGTACGGGGGCGAGGGGCGGGGGGGAAGGGGGTCCGCAGACGCCACTCCGTCAGCGGATTCCCGTTGCGAGCGTGCCGACGCGGTCACCCGCCTCGGCGTTGCGAGGACTTCCGGCGCCGCTCACGGCGTCGATCGCGGCTGAGCCGGCTCACGACGTCGCGGACCTTGGCGGGCGGGAACGCGCGCTCGATGAGCGTCGCTACCTCGCTCGCGCTCATCGGCTTGTCGGCGAGCTCGAGCGCCTGGAGGAGAACACCGGCCATGTCGCTGTCGGACATGCGGGACGAAGCGGCGCGGGTCTGGTCGGGACGCGCCCTCACGATCCCCTCGGTCGACAGGTCGAGGTCGAGGTCGGGCCAGTGGATGCCCTGCCCGTTGCCGACGAGGCGCCATCGCTTTCTCGCGGCGGGCTTCGCGGCCTTGAGGCTCGGATACAACTGGAGCGGAACAGCAATGAGGCGGCCGTCGCGGAGGAGGACGGCGAGTCTCTCCGTGCGCCCGCGCCGCACAAAGGCGACCTTGTGCGCGAGCGGACGATCAGGCGAAGTGTTCGTCCCAGGCATCCTGCAACTCCTGCTGATGTTCCTTCAACAACTCTCGGACCCTCCGGAGTTGCGCCCTGTTGAAGCCGTCCTGGTACTCCATCGTGAGGTCATCGAGCCACCACTTCCCAGCGGCATCCGCCTTCTCGACGTGAATGTGCGCGCGTTCCGTGCCTTCGTTCGACCAGAAAAAGAACCGGTAGCCTTCCTCCACGAGTATGGTCGGCATGATCGATTCTCATGGGGCTCACAGGTTCCCCCGCCTCTCTTGCTCGATCTCCAGAGCCTCGAAGAGGGCCTTGAAGTTGCCCTTGCCGAACGACTGTGAGCCGCGGCGGCAGATGATCTCGAAGAAGAGGGTGGGGCGGTCCTGGAGGGGCTTGGTGAAGAGTTGGAGGAGGTAGCCCTCGTCGTCGGCGTCGATGAGGATGCCGAGGTCGCGGATGCGGTCGAAGTCCTCGCGGACGCCCTCGTGCCCGTGCTCGCGGAGGGTCTTGTTCACGCGCTCCCACACCACGTCGTAGTACGAGTCCGGCAGGCTGAGGAAGTCGACGCCGCGGCGGCGCAGTTCGGCGACGCTCGAGAGTTCGTCGTCGGTGCGGAGGGCGAGGTGCTGGACGCCGGGGGTGTCGTCGTGCCAGTCGAGGTACTCCTGGACCTGGCTCTTGCGCTTGCCCTCGGCCGGCTCGTTGATGGGCATCTTGATGAGGTTGTTGCCGCTGGCCATGACCTTGGACATGAGGGCGGAGTACTCGGTGGAGATGTCCTTGTCGTCGAAGTGCTTGAACATGGTGAAGCCGAGGACGTCCTCGTACCAGCGGACCCACTCGTTCATCCTGCCGTCCTCGACGTTGCCGACGAGGTGGTCGACATACTTGAGGCCGCAGGGGTGGCGCTCGTTGTGCGCGTTGACTGGGGAATCGATCTTCCTGAAGACGGGCATGAACTCCGCGCCGCGCTTGATCTCGGGCAGGGCGTACCGGCCCGTGCGGCTGACGAACGAGTGGATAACGCGCCCGTAGGTGTGGATGCTGGCGACGGTGACCGTGCCGTTGCTGTCCGTGATGACGCGCGGCTCGCGGGCGGACTTCGCGCCGTTCCTGACGGCCTGCTTCCAGGCGGCCTCCGCGTCGTGGACGGTGAAGGCGACGTCCTTCACGCCGTCGCCGAAGCGCTTGATCTCGTCGGCGGCCGGGTGGTCCTTGGTCAGCGGGGTCGTGAGCATGAAGCGGATGTTGCCCTGCGTGAGCAGGTAGTCGGCCTCGTCGCGCGAGCCGGTGGTGAGGTCCGCGATCTGGTCGATGCGGAACCCGAAGGTGTGCGCGTAGAAATGGGCGGCCTGCTTGGCGTTGCCGACGTAGAAGCGGACGTGATCGACGTCGATCAGGGCCAGGGGGTCGGAGCCGCGGACGGTCTGGCTCGGGCTGGCGGCGGCGGCGGAAGTCATGGCATCCTCCTTGGACTGGCTCGGGGCACCCCCCGGTGCGCCCGGACACGGGATGGTAGGGGCGTGCGCGAGGCCCGGAGGCGATGTACGGCGTCTGTGCGGAAACGGCCGAGTTCTCGCCCGGCGCGGGCCGGCGCGCCGAAGACTCTGTGCCGATCCGGCGGTATCATCCGGGCCTTGGACCGCCCCCCCCTGCCCCCGGGCCGGGCGCGGGCGAGATGGGGTGTCGCGGGTCGGCACGAGCCGGGCGTATCCGGTGTGGCGACCCGCGGGGGCGAACCTGCATGAGTCCGCAACCTGTCCGCGTCTCCCTCGGCCCGTACGTGCTGGTCCGTCAGTTGACGGACGGGCGACTCGGAGAGCGATGGCTTGCGCTGCACGAGCGCAGCCAGACCAGCCACACGCTGCACCGCTTCGCGCCCTGCCACGACAAGGCGGAGCAGCGGCGGCTGCTGGAGACCACGCGCGGGCGGATCGCGGTCGGCTGGCT
>DAOMNQ010000066.1:8254-12861 GCA_035443945.1 Phycisphaerales bacterium
GCGGCTGCTGGAGGCGTTCGAGACGCTCAGCGCGTTCCGGCACGCGCACGTGCTGCCGATCGGCGAGTTCTCGTTCGCGGGCGACGGTCGCGGCTGGCTGGTCACGCCCTACACGGGCAACCAGGAGGGGCTGGTGACGCTCGCCGACGTGCTGGAGGCGAAGGGCGGGCTGCTGGGGCCATACGAGGCCGAACGCGCCGTGGCGCACCTCCTCGAAGCGTTCGGGGCGGCGCACGCGGCCGGCCTGCACCACGGGCCGCTCTCGATCGACGAGGTTCTGGTCGATCGGCACGGTCGGGTGATGATCGAACTGTTCGGGCTGGCGCGCCGGCTGGAGGGTCTGGAGCGCGGCAACACGGAACTGATCCGCGACGAGATCGGCTCGGTGGCGCAACTCGCATACCGGCTCGTCACGGGCCTGAGCGCGGACGAGCCTCGCATCGCGGCCGGGCGGCTGAACCGAAGGCTGCCGCGCGCCTGGGACGAGTGGCTCGAAGCGGGCCTCGACCCGTCGGGCGGGTTCGAGTCGGCGTCGAGCGCGCTGGCGGCGCTGCCGTCGGCACGGACGGACGGCGAGCCGCGCGAGGTGACGGTGCGGACGGTCATCGGCCGCCTGCGGTCGTCGCTACTTTCCCGGTGAGGATGTGACAGGGCTTCAGTCGCGCCAGACGTGTTCGACGACGATCGGCACGTGCGCACGCGGCGTCCAGGCCGAGGGCGGCGCAGCCCACCAGAGCACGGCCTCGGCCGTCACCACCGGCGGCGTCTGCAACGCCTCGGGCAGTTCCTCGAACACGGCCTGCTGGCGGTCCCCCGCCGAGAGCGTGGCCAGCAGCACGGCGAGCGACACGCGGTCGGTCCGCGTCTCGGCGAGATAGAGCACCAGAGGCGGGGGCTGCACGCCACGCGCGGCGGCCAGGTGCGGCGCGCTGCGATCGACGCGCTCGAACGCCACGCTGTCCGGACCGAAGAGCGGCGCGGGATCCACCGGGCCGCGGAGCGCATCCGCGACGGCGAGACGCACGCTCTCGGGAGAATCGGACAGGAGTCGCCACGCACGCGCTCCCTGCGAGCCGTGCGCCAGACGCTCGACGCGCTCCGTCGCGAGCGCCGCGTCGGCGGCACGCACGCGGATGAGCAGCCGGCCCTCGGCGAGCAACTCCGCCGCACGCTCCGCGCCCGTGAAGAAGACCGGGCCGGTGCGCGCCGGCGCCGCGTCGGCCAGCATCGTCGTGTCCGCGCCCGGCATCTCGGCAGGATCGGCCTCGCCCATGGGCTGAGCGTCGTCACCATGGGCGATCGCCGCCGAGTCCGGCGTCGCGCCGTCGTCGTTCGTCGCGACCGTGAAGTCGGGAGTCTTCGGGAGGCTCGGGCGCGAGACCACGAGGAACAGGCCCGTCGCGGCGAGCGCAAGCCCGGCGGCCGCCGCAAGCCCGACGCCGACCCGCTTCGGCCAGCGCGGCTGCATATACACCCGCGTGACCAGCGTCGGCGCAGGCACATCGCGCCCCGGCGACAGGCCGAGCAGCGCCTCACGCTCGAGCGCGGTCTCGACCGATTCGGCAAGCGCACGCGGTGCGGGCACGTCGTCGATCGAGCGGAAGACGGCCTTGTCGCGCACGACCGCCGTCACCCACGCCGCACGGGCGGGGTCGCGGGCAAGCCGGGCGCGGAGCGCGGCGGCCTTTGCCTCCGGGAGCCGGCCCTCGATCAGATCGAGGATGTCGGACTCCTCCGGCGTAAGGGGGGGGTCAACGTTGGGGTTGATGGTGGTCACGTCTGTTCTTTCCCGCCACGAGGTGATTCGAGTTCGTTCCGCAGGGCGGCGCGGGCGCGGAAGAGCCGGCTCCGCACCGTGCCGACCGGGATGTCCAGCGTTTCCGCGATCTGCTCGTACTCCAGCCCGCGCGAATCTCGCAGGATCAGGATGGCGCGGTGCTCGTCGGACAGAACCCCCAAGGCGCCGAGCAGCCGCTCGCGCTCATCCACAGTTTGGACACGCGAGCCGGGCGGCGGTTCCCGGGTCTGGCGTCTGGACGAGGCGGGCAGGACGTCGTTCGTACTTTGTGGGGAATCGAGGCTCGGGTGGCGCCGGAGTTTCTCCTGCCGAAGCCGCGACAGGCAGGAGTTTATGGTGACGCGGTAGACCCACGTGGAGAGCCGGGCACGGTCGTCGAAGGAACCCAGGCCGCGGATGATGCGCAAGAAGGCGTCCTGCGAGAGGTCGGCAGCCAGATCGCGGTCGTTGTTCACCATCCGCAGACAGAGGGAAAACACCCGGTCCTGATACCTGCGGACGAGGTCGTTCCAGGCGTCGCCGCGGCCGGCCAGGATGGCGCGAACGAGGGCGCGATCGGCGGCGTCCTCGTCGGGCCGGGCGTCGGCAGGGATGGCGGGCGTGGGATCAGTTCGCGGCACGGGTGGATGGTACGGGATGCAGGGTCGCCACCGGAGTGGCGGCGATCGCAGTGTGGACTCGCTCCAGAATCGGAGGCGAGAGAGAATCAGGCCCGAAACCGGGCAATCTCACCGCACCCCTATACTGGATTCGATGATCACGGAAGCCATCAAGGCCCGACTGAACACGTCTCCGTTTCGACCGTTCGACCTGAAGATGGGCAGCGGCGAGGTCTTCAGCGTTCGCCATCCGGAGATGGTGTCCGTTTCACCGGGTGGCCGGCGCTTGATCCTGTGGGTGGGCGATGAGGCTTCGGTGGACCTCGACGTGCTGCTCATCGAGTCACTCCGGGATGCCTCGAGCAACGGCCGACACCGGCGCCGGTCTGCCTGACCATGACAAGCCTCTACGACACCTATACCTCGCCGCTCGCCACCCGGAACGCCAGCCCGGAGATGCTGCGGCTGTGGTCGGCGCGGCACAAGTTCAACACCTGGCGGCGGGTCTGGCTGGCGGTGGCGGAGGCGATGCACGAGGTCGGGCAACGAGCCGCGAGCGTGAGCGAGCGGCCGACCGGCGCCGACCAACCGCTCCCTCACGCTCGCGGCTCGTCAGGTCCGCTGGTGACGCAGGAGCAGGTCGAGGAACTGAGGGCGGTGGTGGAGCGGGGGATCACGGACGAGGAAATCCGCAAGGCCGAGGAGTACGAGCGCGAACTCCGCCACGACGTTATGGCCCACGTCCACGCCCTGGGCGATTCGTGCCCGAAGGCGCGGCCGATCATTCATCTGGGGATGACGAGCCAGGACGTGGTGTGCAACGCGGACGCGCTTGTGCTGCACTCCGCCCTTGAACTTGTGACCCAGAAACTCACTCGGTTGTGGTTTTGCCTCTTCGACTTCGCCGGACGATGGGCAAGGACGCCAACCTTGGGGTTCACGCACTATCAACCCGCACAGCCAACCACGGTGGGCAGGAGAGCCGCGCTTTGGGGACGCGATATCGGGATGTTACGAAGCCGACTGGAGTACCTAGATGAGTATGTCCCGTACCGGGGCATGAAGGGAGCCACCGGGACACAGGCGTCCTTTCTCGAGCTGTTCAACGGAGACCGGGGATTGGTTGACAAGTTCGAGTACTTGGTTCAGGCGCGCTTGCGAGAGGGCAGGGCAACACTGGAACTCGTTGGCCAGACATATCCGCGGGTGTTTGACACGCTCTTCCTGGCCGATTTGGCATCGGTTGCTTCGGTCCTCCACAAGATCGCCACCGACATTCGCCTCCTCGCCAACCGCAAGGAGATCGACGAGCCGTTCGAGGACAGGCAGATCGGCTCCTCGGCCATGCCGTACAAGCGCAACCCCATGCGCTGCGAGCGCATCTGCGGCCTGACGCGCTTCGTGATGAACCTCGTCGGCAACGCCTACGACACGGCCGCGACGCAGTGGCTCGAGCGCACGCTGGACGACTCCTCGAACCGTCGGCTGTCGCTGCCCGAGGCGTTCCTCGCGTTGGACGGCGCGCTGGACCTGATGCACAACGTCGCCTCGGGGCTGATCGTTCACGAGGCGATGGTGCGGCGGAACCTGATGGCCGAACTTCCGTTCCTGGCCACCGAGAACATCCTCATGGCCTGCGTCAAGCTCGGCGCCGACCGCCAGGACTACCACGAACGCATCCGCCAGCACGCCCAGGAGGCCGGCATGCGCGTCAAGCAGCAGGGCCTCGACAACGACCTGCTCGAGCGGCTCCGCGAAGATCCCGCCTTCAAGAGCAAAGCCCACGGCGGGATGCTCGACGGCGAACTCGACTGGGAGGGCGTGATGGACCCGATGAAGTACGTCGGGCGAAGCGTCGAGCAGACCGAGCGGTTCATCCGCGAGGTGGTCGAGCCGCTCCGCGAGCAGTACGCCGAGGCGATCTCGAGACTGGGCGAGAGCGGGCCGCGGGTGTGAGGGCGATCGTCAGCTTACGGAGGGCTCGCATGGCGGAGAGTCGGCGGGAGTCGCCAAGGGATGACAGACGAGGGCTGCCGCGCACCGCTGCACAGCAGATACGCGAAGCCACCCCTTCTGGCGCCGATCTTCTGCGGTGGGCTGCCGATCCCGCCAACTAAACCTCCGCAGGAGTGGTGGGACAACACGGACGATCCGCTTGCGCCTGACGCCGTTCGATGACCGCAGGGTCGGAATCCGCGTACGACGGCAGA
>DAOMNQ010000066.1:12871-15125 GCA_035443945.1 Phycisphaerales bacterium
CCCGCCGTCCCGGTCAGGAACGGCGGGCCGCGGCCCGTCAATCGCGTCTGTAGTCGTTGCGGTTGCTCCCGTCGAAACCGGCCGCGGGCGAGGCAGCAGCGTTTGAAACCGCTTGCCGCTGCCGCAGGGGCAGGGGTCGTTGCGGCCGAGTTTCTCGAGGAACTCCTTGTCGCCGAAGGGCGTGGAGACGCCCCGGTCACCGCGCTTCACCCTGTTCTCCGACGGGTAGCCCCGTCGGCGTTTGCTCGTCCGCTCAAAAGCGGTCCTAGTTCTCGAACCTGTCCTGCATGTGGCACCTCCATTCGTGTGATTGCCCGTCACGCCGAGGAGGGACCGCGGACTGTAGGGTGGTGGGCGAGATCGCGGGAATCCGACCGGATCCCGAGCCACGGGTCGAGGCATGGCCGCTTTCGGCAGGCCAGACCCCGTCGGCCGTGTCGCTTCTGGCCGAGATCCGGCGTCGGGCTTGACGCGGCGGCCCGCGGTCGGGAGACTCACGGCCCGCATCCCACCGGGCGGCGGGGGCGTATGACCCCGGCCGAGGGGCTAGGCTCTCGGGGCGGGGGGGGCGCGGCCGGGCCGGGTTGGCCCGGGCGGCGGCAGGCGGGCGGCGTGCCGAGCCACGCGGCCTGAACGGAACAACCGGCCCGACTCGCGGCGTGCGTCGCGGGGCGGGCCTCTGGCGGAGCATGGTCATGGCGGCACGCAGCGGCGCGAGCGTCGGGACATTGGTGACGATCACGATCCTCAGCCTGCTGAGCCTCGGGCTTTTCGTGGCGACGATCGTCTTCTACGGCAAGTTCAGCCGCACGCAGAGCGAGAAGCAGATGGCCGAGCAGGCCCTGCGAGAGTTCGTCCGGCAGGAAGAGCAGCAGGACCCGCAGATCGTCTCGATGGCTCAACTCGCCGGCCGCTCGGGGCAGAGCGTGGTGGGCTATCTCCAGTCCTCGCACCGCCAGACGATGGAGCGGCTCTCCGGCTCCGGGCGCGACACCTACGAAGCGATGATGGAGCGTCTGGGCAACGTGCGTCTCTCGGGCGTGGCCGCGGCGACGGGGTGGACACCGGCTCAGCAGGGCGCACAGCCGCCGTCGATGCAGGACCTGGTCGCCGGCTCGAACATGCTGCAACTGCTCCGCGACGTGGATGCGCACGCGACGCGGTTGGCCTCGAACCTCGCGGATGCGGAGCGGGCGCGCGTGGTGGCCGAGAATGACCTGCGCAACGAGACCGAGCGCGTGGCGGCGATCCAGTCCCGCCACCAGGCGACGCTGGCCGCGATCGAGGAGCAGTTGGACCGCTACCGCGACGAACTGAACTCGTACCGGGCCGGCACCGACCGGGCGCGGGCGGACATGGACGCCCGGGTCGAGCGCATCCGCGGCGACTCGCGCGACCGCGAGGGGCAGTTGCTGGACCGCATCAGCGCGCTCGAGGACGAGCGAGCGCGGCTCCAGAACCAACTGGACGTGCTGCGCGGCGAGCGCACCAAGGACCTCTTCCGCGTGACCGACGAGTACGCCCTGGTCGACGGGCAGATCGTCGGCACCAACGCGACCGAGCGGCAGGTGACAATCAGCGTCGGGCGGCGCAACAAGGTGCCGCTGGGCATGTCCTTCTCCGTCTATTCCAGCGCGTCGGCCATCCGCCCCGATTCCGAGACGGGCGATTACCCGCGAGGGAAGGCGTCGATCGAGGTGATCCGCGTGGACGAGACGACCTCGCTCTGCCGCGTGCTCTTCGAGGTGCAGGGCAACCCGATCGTGCGCGGCGACGTGATCGCGAACCCGGTGTACGACCCGAACAAGGTCTACAAGATGGTGGTCGCGGGCAACTTCGACGCGAACAACGACGGCATCGCCACCGAGTCCGAGCAGGCCGCGATCCGGGCGAAGATCGAGGCGTGGGGCGGGATGGTGATCGACGACCTGAGCGGCGACGTGGACTTCCTGGTGCTCGGGCAGGCGCCGGTGCTGCCGCCCGCGCCGGGTCCGCAGGCCCCGATCGCGGTGGTCCTGCAATACACGGAGTTGCAGGGCGCGCTGCGGCGTTACGAGCAGTTGTTCGCGCAGGCGGCGGCGACCTCGATCCCGGTGCTGAACGAGAACCGCCTGCGGACACTGCTCGGGGAGCGTTGAGCGGGGCATGGGCAGCCTGCCCGCGTTCCTGCACCCGCCCGCGTACTACGCGATCCGCACGGCGGCCGCACTGCCGCTGGTCCTGCCGCCGCGCGCGAGCATCCGCTGCGCCCGCG
>DAOMNQ010000067.1:0-14908 GCA_035443945.1 Phycisphaerales bacterium
CTCAGGACTCAAGACTCACCCCTCAGGACTCCACCTCCCCCGCCCTCACCCGACTCGACACAGGCTGACGGCCGTCCGCACGCCCGGCGCGTTCAGCGTCGCCTGCGTGCCGCGACGCCGAGGGCCAGACCGAGCGTGGCAAGCGTGCCGGGCGTGGGCACGACGATGAAGTCCACGCCGGGGTCGATGGGCACGAGATAGAGGAGCGTGCCGAAGTCATCGGCATAGACAGCCGTGTCCCGGTGGTTCTGGTCCTTGAACGTGATCGTCCGAGGCGTGAAGCCGACGGTGCTGAACGTCAACGCGCCGAGGAGGATCGGATGGCTTGCATCGAAGTGCGGGTTAAAGAACGGAGGCAACTGGAACAGGTCGATGTCGATGACGTCGCCGTTAGGCTGCGGAGAGCCGAGGCCGTTGGTGTACGAACTGAGCACGGGGTTAGGCGTCCAGACGACGGAGTCGGTCGTGCCGTCGAAGTTCGTGGCGAGAACATCCAGAAGGTCCTGGGCGAAGCCGACAGCGGGCGGACCGTTCGTGTTCCACGTCGCCCGGAGCCGGGAGGTGCCGGACTGGTTCGCCGGACTGATGGTGATGATGGCCGGATCCCAATAGAAGGTCATCGTCTGTCCGGCGGCCGCCGCGCCGAACGCGCCGAGGGCCGATGCGACCGCGATCCAGAACGTCTTGCTCTGCATGATGCTTCTCCTGCTGCCTTGACCGTGCGCGCACGAGCGGGCCATTCCCGCGTGGGGTCTCTGCCTCCCGCTATCCACGCGACGACGGGCCGGACACCGGGGACTTGGCGCACGCCCCGGTCTTCTTGCAGGCCCGAGCCGGGTTGCACACCGATTTTCGGGCAGACGGCCCCAGCGCGCCACTCCCGCCGGGGGTGGCGTGAACTCCCGAGGCGTACAGGGTGCCGGTCAGCCGGTGCGGAGGAAGGTCAGCACCCTCCCACCCAGGCGTTGAGAAACGCCAGCACGTCCAGCGAGTCGATCGTGCCGTCGCCGTTCATGTCCGCCGAGTCGTCCTGGGCCACCCAGGCGTTCAGGAACGCGAGCACGTCCAGCGTGTTGACGCTCGCGTCGTCGTTGAAGTCGGCGGGCGGGCGCGCGCCCTCGCGCGCCCACGCGGCCAGAAAGACCAGCGCGGGCAGGATCTCCTCGCCGTTGGGGATGATCTCCTCCGGCGGCAGGATGAAGTTGTTCCCGCGCAGTTCGAAGAGGAAACTGTGCGCCGTGCGGTCGCCCCAGAACCAGTCGGTCGCGCCGCCGGAGATGGGGTACAGAACTGTGTAGGTCGGGCCGTGGATGTAGGTGCGGTTGTGGACGCCCTTGATGATCTGCTGCATCTCCGCGCCGAGCATCTGGAACGTCGCGTGCCCGGGCGGCAGGTCGCCGGTGTAGCCCCACGGGGCGAGCAGCAACTGCCCGTAGGAGTGCAGGTCCACGTGCGCGGCCAGTCTCGGGCGCGACTCGGCGAGCGCGCGCACCACGTCGGTCTCCGGCTCGGAGAACGGGGCGGTGCCGCGGTAGGTCTCGCTGGAGCCGCTGCCGGAGGAGCCGCTGTTGAGTCCCCACCCGACGCCCCAGTTTCGGTTGAGGTCGACGCCGAAGGTGCCGTTGCCGTTGTTGCGCCGGTTCTTGCGCCAGAGGCGGTTGGTGGTCCAGGTGTAGTGGTAGCCGTCGGCGTTCACGACCGGGACGATGATGATCTCGGCGCGGTCGATGAGGGCGGTGAGGTCGGGGTCGGCGCCGTGCGCCGCGACGAGCCTGTCGGCGGCGTACATCGCCACCATCGGACTGATCCACTCGCGCGAGTGCTGGCAGGCGTTGAAGAGAATGGTGGGCTTGCAGTCGGGGTCGCCGAAGGCGTCGTTGGCGATGCGCAGGCCCCGGATCGTGCGGCCCTGGATCGACAGCCCGGCGTCGAAGACCGAGGCGATGTCCGGGCGCTGCGCGGCGAGCGTGCCCATGTAGGCGTCGATCTCGGCGAGGGTGCGGAAGTCGTCGAACCAGCCGCGCTTGCCCCCCCCTCCGTCGCGCAGGCGCTCGTTCTCGGCGTCGATCAGCGACTGCACGTCGTGGATGGCGACCTCATAGCGAACGCCGGCCTCGTCCAGCGCAGCGAGGGCCTCGGGCGAGACCATGAAGTCGGCGGGCGTGCCGGGGCGGATGCTGTGCGACCACTGGTCCGCGCCGAGGGCGTCCATGACGCGCAGGTCCGCGAGGGTCCGAACCTCGACGCGCACAACCTTGTGCCCGTCCACCCGCTCGACTGGTCCGCTCGCCAGAGGCTGAGCGCACGCCACGCCCGACCCGACCACCAGAGCCACCCCGATCGCCGTCCTGCGCATGACGAGCCTCCTCCCCCGCGAGTGTCAGGGTACCGGGCGGGGTCCGCACCAACCAGCGGAATCCCAATGCGCGCGAGCAACGCACACCGACCCGAACCCGTATAAACCGCCTTTGGATGCTATAATCCCGAATCGCGGCCCCGGAGCCTTCCCCGATGTTCAACCAGACGACCGAGTATGCGCTGCGTGCGATGGCGTGCCTGGCGTACCAGCCCGAGGTGATGGTGCCGACGTCGGAGTTGGCACGGCTGACGAAGGTGCCGCCGAACTACCTGGCGAAGGTCTTGCAGGAGTTGGCAGGGGCGGACCTGATCGTGGGGCGACGTGGCGTGGGCGGGGGGTATCGGCTTGCCCGGCAGCCGGGGTCGATCCGGCTGCTGGACGTGATCAACGCGATCAGCCGGGTTGAGCGCATCCGCACCTGCCCGCTCGGTCTGGAGACGCACGGCCCGAACCTGTGCCCGCTGCACCGACGCATCGACGCGGCGGCCGAGGCGTTGATCGAGATCTACGGCGGGGTGACGCTGCAGGACGTGGTGAGCGACTCGAACGTGGCGCAGCGGCCGCTGTGCGACACGGGGACGAGCCTGCGCATCTCCGCAACGTCCCGCCGCTGACCGGGTCGGGCGTACCATCCTCGCGTGCCCGAGCAGCCGACACCGATGAACACGGAAAGCCTGCACGAGCAGGAACTGGCGCGGCGTGCCAAGCGAGAGCAGGTCCGCGCGCTGGGGCTTGATCCATACGGCTCGCGCACGCCGGGGATCGTGCCGCTGCGCGAGGCGCGGGCGCGGTACGACGAGCGAGCGGACGCGGAGCATCAGGCGGGCGGCGCGGACAACCGGCCTTGTGTGAGGGTGGCGGGTCGCGTGGTGCTGCTTCGGGACACGGGCAAACTGGTGTGGATCAACCTGCGAGACGAGACGGGCGATCTTCAGGCCGCGGTGAGCCGGAAGGACTGCGACGAGCGGGGGTTCGAGGCGGCGAAACTGGCGGACCTGGGCGACGTCGTGGTGGTCGAGGGCCCGCTGATGCGGACGCGGACGGGCGAGGTGACGGTGTGGGCGTCGTCGCTGCGTCCGGCGGCGAAGTGCCTCGTGCCCCCCCCCTCGAAGCACGAGGGGCTGACGGACACGGAACTCCGGTACCGGCAGCGGTATGTGGACCTGTGGGCGAACCCCGAGACGAAGGGCGTGTTCGCGCTGCGCTCGCGGATCGTGTCGCGTGTGCGCGAGATCATGGACGGGCTGGGGTTCCTGGAGGTGGAGACGCCGATGCTCCAGGCGCTGGCGGGCGGCGCCGCGGCGCGCCCGTTCCAGACGCGGCTCAACGCGCTGGGGATCGACGTGTTCCTGCGGATCGCGCCGGAGTTGTACCTCAAGCGGCTGCTGGTGGGCGGGTTCTCGCGGGTGTACGAGATCAACCGCAACTTCCGCAACGAGGGGCTGGACCGGCGGCACAACCCCGAGTTCACGATGCTGGAGGCCTACGAGGCCTTCGGCGACGTGACGACGATGATGGACCTGACCGAGCGGCTGGTGCGCGAGTCGGCGCGGCTGGTTGCGGGCGAGCGGGGCGCACCCGACGACCTGCGGCTGCCTTTCGGCGAAACGGCGATTGACTACGGCCCGGCGTTCGAGCGGCTCGCCTACGCGGACCTGTTCGAGCGGGCGCTGGGCTTTGCGCCGACGGACCTCGACCGCGTGTGGCGCGAGGCGGAGGAGCATGGCGTGACGGCGAAGTATGCGAAGCGCCTGACGGAGGAGGGGCGTGTGCCGGCGGGCGGCTCGCTGCGGGGGCGTGTGGACGATGCGCTGGTGGTGAACGAACTCTTCGAGGCGTTCGCGGAGCCGATGCTCGACCCGGGGCGGCCGACGTTCATCACGGACTATCCGGCGGCGATCTCGCCGCTGACGCGGCCGAAGCCTTCGAACCCCGCGCTGGCGGACCGTGCGGACCTGTTCATCGGGCACATGGAGATCGCGCCGATGTACACGGAGTTGAACGACCCGGACGTGCAGGCGGAGAAGTTCCGGGCGCAACTGGCGGGGCTGGACGAGGAGGAGTCGACGTTCCGGACGTTCGACGAGGACTTCGTGCGCGCGCTGAAGGTGGGGATGCCGCCGGCGGGCGGGATGGGGCTGGGGATCGACCGGCTGGTGATGCTGCTGACGGACCAGCGTTCGATCCGGGACGTGCTGCTGTTCCCGTTCATGCGTCCCGAGGGGGGGGTATCCGACGGGTGAGCCGGCGCGTGGGGCGGCGTCGGCTCCCGGCCTACCGGACGCGGCGGCGCTGCGCGTCCTCGGGTAGATTCTCGATGAACGGCGAGATGTCGAACGGCTGGCCTTCGAAGATCGACCAGAGCATCTCGGTGCGGACCTCGGTTGTCAGGGGCGCCATGCTGTCCGTCGGTCCCGGGGCGGCAACGAGGAGATCGGTGTCAACGGGCGAGCGGGCGGCGACGACCGCCTTCAGCGCCGCCTTTCGCTGGTCAGGGGTCAGCATGGCGAAGACCTGCCTGATGAGACGCAGGCGTTCGTCGATGTTGTTCGCGGCCGCGAGCGAGGTGGCCAGCGGCTCGGTGCGGGCGCGCACGTCGGCGGACAGTTCGAGGCCCGAGAGGGCGGCGTCGATGTTGTCCGCGGCCTCGAGGAAGAGGCGCTTGCGCCAGTACATGACCTCCGAGATCGAGTCGTAGAGCGCTTGTCGCGTGAGCAGGTCCATCGGCTCGGCCGCGCCGTCCGCCTGCGGCGTGGCCTGGATCTCCGCGATGACCTTGGATTGGTAGTCGTTCTGGATGCGCTGGTTGAGGGCGGCCGCCTGGCGCCCCATGAGTCCCCGCCGCTCGAGGTACTGGACGAGGAGTCCGTCGCTGTTGATCGTCTGGATCGCGGTCATGACCTTCGTGAGGGATGCGGCTGCCTCGAGCTGGTCGCCGCCGAGACGCACCGTGTCGATGAGGCCGCCCGGCTCGAGTTGGTCGAGCATGTCCAGTTTCTCGATGACGAGGTTCTCGACGCTCAGCCTTCGCTCGTAGAGGGCGGGCGCCATCCGCGCCAAGGCCGTGAACCCGAGGAGGGGGTTATGCGCCAGCGCGGCGTACTCGATCGGCTCCTCGACGCGGATGATGCGACCATCCGGGCCGGGCACGGCGATGGGATCAAAGTCCACGCTGGGGGCGCGGGTGACGGCAGGGCGGGGCGGACGCTCTTCCACCGGGTGGCTGCGGACAGGCGGAGCGGGCGGATCGACGGCCGGGCGCTCCTCGGGGGGAGCGGGCGGCGGGGGAGCAACCTGCGCGAGGCATGCCGCGCTCGCCATCGAGAGGGTCAGGAGAGCCGCAATGGCCTGTCGCATGGTACGATCTCCGCAGGCCCGGGGGGTTGTTGTCCGGGCCGTTCGTTCGAGTGCATCGTCCGTCCCCCGAGCCTCCCAAAGCCGGGGCACCCAATTTATGCACGCCGGGTTCGGTCGGCGGCGGAATCCTCGGTCGGCTGACGCCGCTCGGCGCAGCACCAGGGGTATACCGGCCTCGCCGGGGCCGGTGGAGCGGTTCCGGACGGGCCGGCGGAGAGATATCGCGGAAAAGAGGGCGGCCGGGTGGCCCCGGGTCGCGAGGCGGACACTATTCGGTGGCCGGGACGAGCGTTCTCCGGCACAAGGAGCCTGGACGATGGCAGAGACGATCCGCCGGAAGATCAAGTGGTCGACCGGGAAGCGGCGCGGGAAGACTCGAGTGTGGAAGTCGAAGTGGGTGGTCGTGAAGGGAGGCGAGAAGAAGTCGCCCAAGGGCTGATGAGGGTCTGTATCGCTTGCGGCCGGTTATGGGGCACTCGCGCGTCGGCGTTGGCCCGTACCACGCGCGAGAGGCCGTGCGGACCGTTTCGTACGAACACGCCACGAACAATGCGGGTGTTCATCCACGAACACCCAGCGAATCGGGGAGTTCGCCTCGGATCGCTTTCCCTCGGTTGCCGCGGATGACGAGATTTTCGTTGCTCGGGCGGGGCGGATTGCGCTATGATGCAAGCGAATAGGAGTGAGGGTCTGCGGGTTTCCGCGGCGTTCGGAGATCGAGAGACGAACCGAAACTTTTCGTTGATCCCGCAAGGGACGTGATGCACGCTCGGCGTGCCGACCGCGGCCAGGGGAGGCCGGTCGCGGGCGAATCACACCGGCCTCCGCGCGGCGAATGGTCGCCGCACACCCGAGACGCGGTGTCATAGACCGCGTTCGAGGTGACAGAGGGAGACAGACATATGAAGAAGATGATCGCACTCGCGGCACTCGCCGGCCTCGCGACCAGCGCGGCGGCCACCAGCATCGTGAAGCCGCCGGACATCGGGCCGTGGTGGCACCCGATCGATGGCGACAACGGCACGTACGTCTACGCCAGCGACTTCGTGCTGACGGGGACGGACACGAAGGTCGATCGGATGGGGACGTGGCTGAGCCTGATCTGGGGCGGCACGCAGAACATCCGCTTCGAGGTGTGGGGCGACACGGGCGGCTTCGGGCCGAACCCGAACGACGTGCTGGCGAGCACCGGCTCGATCCACCCGGCCGTCGGCGTGAACCTCGACTACCACGAGGCTCCGGCGGCGTTCAGCGCGAACCTCGTGCCCGGGAGCCGCTACTGGTTCATCGCCACGGTGGTGAGCGAGGGCGGCGGCGGCGGGTACCAGACCGGCGGCCACACGCAGAACTCGGTCTACAACGATAACGGCACCTTCTGGTACTCCAACGACCCGGCCGGGATGTTCTTCGACGGCCAGAACCTGACGCCGCAGATGGCGTTCGCGGTTCACATGGTCCCGGCTCCGGGCGCGCTGGCGCTGATGGGCCTGGGCGGGCTGGTCGCGGCGCGTCGTCGTCGCTGATGCTCGACATGTCCTGATCTCATGCCGCCGCGGGCCGAAGAGGCCCGCGGCGGTTTTTTGGGTTCGGGCCGGATCGGCGGGTGTGGCAGCCGCGGGGGCTTCGCCGCATAGGATGATGCCGATGGACCGCGAACGCCAGGACGAGCCGGGCCCGCGCCCCTTCACGCCGTTCCCTGAGCAGGACGAGAACGGCGTGGACCTGACGCTGCTGCGGGAGAACCTGAGGCTGACGCCGCTGGAGCGAGCGCGCCGGGCCGAGTGTCTCCGGCGGGCGGTCCTGAGGATGCACGAACTCGCCAATGTCCGCCGACACGCCAAGCCCTCTTGAGCCTCTTGGCGTGGAGTACGTCGTCATCGGGGGCATGGCGGAGGTGCTGCACGGGGGCATGCGGCCGACGTACGACGTGGACGTCTGCTACCGGCGCACGCCCGAGAATCTGCACCGGCTGGAGGCCGCGCTCGGCGAGGTTCACCCGGCGTTGCGAGGCGCACCCCCGGGACTGCCGTTCCGCGCCGACGCGAGAACGCTCGAGGCGGGGAACAACTTCACCTTCGACACGGACATCGGCCCGCTCGACCTGCTCGGATGGGTTGAGCCGATCGGAGACTTCGATCGCGTGAACGGTGAATCCGTAGATCTGCGGTTCGGCGAGTCCACCATCCGCGTGCTCTCGGTTGACGGGCTGATCCGCATCAAACAGCACGTCAACCGTCCGAAGGACCAGGCGTCGCTGGCGGAACTGCTGGCGATCAAGCGGGAGCGAGAGGGGGGGGCGGCGTGAGGGGGGCGCGATCGGGGCGCGTCGTTATGGCGTCGGCGCGGCGATCAGCAGCGCGGCGAGCGTCGCGGCCAGGCCGGAGTTGATGAACGCGCCAACGACGTACGGGTTCGCGTCGTCGCCGAGCAGGACGACCCGGGCCATGCGCGGGTAGATCAGCGGCAATAGTCCTGCTTGTGACACCGCGTAACCGAGGACGATCAGGCCGCCGGCGGCCGCGGCGAGCCGGAGCGCCCTGAAGGCTTCGACCGCCTCGCTCGATCCGCTCTGACCCCAGGCGAAGACGACGAGCAGCGCGACTGCCGTGAGCAGGCCGACGATCCACGGCGCGAACCTGACGGACGCGCCGGCCTCGCGCCGCTTCTGCTTCTTTGCCCGTCCGCGTTCGCGGAGTTGCTCGACGGTGGTTCGGATGCATCGCCCTTTGCGGAGGTGGTAGCCGCAGGCGACGCGGACGGCCGCGCCGGGCTGGAGTCGCAGGCCGCAGGCTGGGCAGGCAAGGGGGGCATGCGTCGCGGCTCCCGGCGAGTCCCGGGCGTCGCTCAGGCGAGCCGGAGCAGTTTACGTGTCGGCCGGAACTCGAACTGGCGTCCGGCCTTCGAGCGGGCGAGATAGCCGATATCTTCGAGGCCGAACAGGTCGGCTCTTGCCGTTCCGTATGCGACGCCGTGGGTGCGCTGGTGGGACTCGATTGTGTACGCGGTATCAGGGTGACGCACGGCATGAACCAGGAGCGCCCGCTGGCGGTGATTGATCTGCGCCGGCCTGAACAGGTGCTCTGCCTCGGTGATTTCCCGCTGCTTTGTGCGCAGGTATTCTGTGAGGTCCTGCCGCGCCTGCCCAATGAGGCGCAGGTGGTAGACGATGAAGTACGAGCAGTCGAGATCGTCGGTCTCGGTGTAGAGAAAGGCACGCGCATACTTGGAAGGGGCGTCATAGATGAGGCGCGAGATGGGCAGGAACTCGAAGAGCCAGTACCCCGAGCGGAGCATCGACCAGTAGAACAGCGCCCGGGCCGTTCGGCCGTTGCCGTCACAGAAAGGGTGGTCGTAGGCGAGCTGGAAGTGCAACAGGATCGCGCGCACGACCGGGTGAATGAACCACTCGTCCGCTCGTGTCTGGGCGTTGGCGAACTTGCAGAGCGCGGCGATCCTGCCCCGGAGTTCGTTCGCACGAGGCGGCTCGTGCAGGGTCTCGTCGTAGGCGTCCTGCACGACGACCTGCTCTTCGGGCTTGCGCAGTCGTCCGGCGTGCTCAGGCGTGTCAAGCGTGCCTTCTGTGAGGATTTGTTGTAGTTCAACGATGAAGTCGAGCGACAACGGCGTGCGGACGTGCTCGCGGATGTACTGGATGGCCCTGTAGTTGTTGGCGACCATGCGCTCGCCCCGCGTCCTCGGCGGGCGTCCCGTCCGCAGCATCTCCTTGGCGACGCGGACGGTCGTCGCAGCGCCTTCGAGCATCGACGAGGAGATCGCCTCCTCCATGAGCGAATCCCGGATGAACCGCTCCTTGTGGGCCTCCGGAATCGGGGTGTCCGTATCGAATGAGATCGCACCGGCCAGCTGCTGGTCGATCAGCATCAACTCTCGCTGCGCGGTGTCGGGGACGCTGTAGGAGAATCGTCGCCCATCCACCCCATGGAAAGGCAGTGGCCGTTGATTGGCGAGGCGGCCGGCCTTGACGACTGCCCAGACCCGCTTGGCGTCGAGGCCGCGGGCGGAGGCGACGAAGCGAACCTTGTCCCAGTGACGGTACTGTCGCTGGCACTCCGAGACGACCTCGACGAACGTCGGGTCGAGCGTCGACTCCATCGATCGCCCGAGTTCGGCAAGCAAGTCTGGGATAGGCGGAGGGGCCTCGGGTGTTCGCATAAACTATCAGTTTATCTCAATCTGATAGTTTGTCAAGGTGTCGCCCCGCACAAAACCCGATCATGCCGAATTATCAATGTATCTCAAACTGATACATGATGCGGACCGAGTGGCAGCAAAGCCCCCGGGGCAGCCTGTGGATCAACCTCCGAGCCGGGCAAGGCGGGTCGGCTGGGTCGAGAGTTCGGGCATTCGCCTTGGGATGCCCTACCCCTTCGCCCCCGCTCCGATCGTCATCTTCACGGGCACGGCCGTCCGCTTCACGCGGCGTTCGAACTCGTCGCGGAACTTGTTCATGATGGTCCGGACGGCCCAGTTGTTGCCGTCGGCCAGGCCGCAGATGGTGGTGCCGGGCATCGTGCCCATGCTGGTGGCGATCTCGAGGGCGAGGTCGAGGTCGCGGGTTTTGGCGTGGCCTTCCTCGATGCGGCACATCAGTTGGTAGAGCCAGCCGCTGCCCTCGCGGCAGGGGGTGCACTGGCCGCAGGACTCGTGCTTGAAGAAGCGTGCGATGTTTCGTGCGACGGCGACCATGTCGGTGTCTTCGTCGAAGACGGTGGGGCAGGCGGTGCCGAGGCCGAGGACGTTGTGCTTTCGGCCGATGTCGAAGTCGAGTTCGGCGTCGTACTGGTCGGTGTCGAGGATGCCCATGCTGACGCCGCCGGGGATGGCAGCCTTGAAGCGTTTGCCGTTGCGCATGCCGCCGCAGTGCTCCTCGACGAGCGTGCGCAGGGGGATGCCGAGTTCGAACTCGTAGCAGCCGGGTCGGTTGACGTGCCCGCTGACGCCCATGAGTTTGGTGCCGTAACTGGGCGGCCCGCCGACGGTGCTCTCGACGCCCTGGGCCATGAACGCCGCCGCGCCCTCGCCGAGGATCAGCGGCAGGTGCGCGAGCGTCTCGACGTTGTTGATGATGGTCGGGCGGCCGAAAAGCCCCTTGACGGCCGGGAAGGGCGGCTTGATCCGCGGCCAGCCGCGTTTGCCCTCGATGGCTTCGAGCAGGCCGGTTTCCTCGCCGCAGATGTACGCGCCCGCGCCGCGGTGGAGGTGGCAGTCGACGACGAAGCGTTCGCCGCCGGTGTTCGCGGCCGAGTTGACGAGGCCCTTCTCGCCGAAGATGCCGTTGGCGTAGGCCTCGCGGATGGCCTCCTCGACGACCATGGCCTGGTGGTGGTACTCGCCGCGGATGAAGATGTAGGCGGCGCTGAGTCGGCAGGCGTAGCAGCAGATGGCGATGCCCTCGAGCATGAGGTGCGGGTCGTAGTCCATCAGCAGCCGGTCCTTGAACGTCCCCGGCTCGCTCTCGTCGGCGTTCACGGCCAGG
The DNA here is from genome assembly GCA_035443945.1 of Phycisphaerales bacterium. Taxonomy (GTDB): domain Bacteria; phylum Planctomycetota; class Phycisphaerae; order Phycisphaerales; family UBA1924; genus CAADGN01. Next base: position 11,214 of record DAOMNQ010000067.1, read on the forward strand.
TATCGCGGGCCGGGGTCGGTCCCAGGCTCGACCTTGGGGAGGAAGGTCCACTTGAGGCCGGTGGGGAATCCCGCGCCGCCGCGGCCGCGGAGCATGGACTTCTTGACCTCCTCGGTGACGGCGTCCGGCTTCATGGAGAGGGCTTTGCGGAGCGCCTCGTAGCCGCCGGTGCGGACGTACTCGTCGTAGCGCACCACGTGCCGGTCCTCGAAGCGCCCGAAGGGCGGCGTGGGGATGCGCTGGCAGAGGACGTGCCGGGGTGTGCCGTCGTACTTCGTCTTGCCCACGGTGAACTCCTGCGCGGCCGCGGGGCGGCGGGGACGGGGTTGGGGAGGATGGTAGGGGGCGGAACGGTGCGAATCGGGTGGGGAATGAACTGGCCTTGGCGGGTTCCTGTGGCAGAACTGCCGACGGCGACGCGCGGTCGGGAGGTTGCGGTGCGCTTATCGAATGCGATCGGGACGGGGCTGGCTCTGGTGGTGGGTTCCGCGGCTGCCGCTCAATACCAGTGGCAGGCGGTGCCTTTGCACCCGCCGGGGGCGTACCAGTCCGAAGCGCGTGCGGCTTCTGGGGCCAGGCAGGGCGGGGTCGTGACGCTCCCAGGTCTGGGTGAACGAGCCGTGATCTGGGAAGGCTCGGCGGACAACTGGACCGATCTGACGCCGACGCGGGCCGTGCTGGGCCTGATCAACGGCATGGACGCGTCGAGCCAGGTCGGGCAGGTCAGCCCGACATACGGGACATTTCACGCCGCGCTCTGGCGAGGGACGGCCGAGAGCGCTGTGAACCTGCACCCGGGCGTCGGTTACCACGGGTCCGATGCACTTGCCGTGGTTGGCGACATGCAGGTCGGGCGGGCCAAGCATTCGCAGACCGGGAGGCAGCACGCGGCGTTGTGGCGGGGTACGGCCGCGTCGTTTGTCGATCTTCACCCTGCGGGTGCGGAGCAATCGCACGCCCTGGCGACGGACGGCGTGCTGCAAGGCGGGTGGGCGACGCTGCCGGGCGGGGCGGTCGCGGAGGCGGTGATCTGGGCGGGGAGCGCGGAGAGCGTGGTGGACCTGACGCCGCCGGGCGTCTTCGAGGCGAAGGTCTTCGGCATGGCGCCGGGGGTGCAGGTCGGCCTGGTGCGGCACGCGGGCGAGAACCCGCGCGCTGCGCTGTGGCGCGGCAGCAAGGAGAGTTTCGTCGACTTCAGCCCTCCGGGATCAATCGCGTCGGACATGTACGACACGACCGGCACGGTTCACGCGGGATCGGCGTCGTTCGGCGGGCTGGTGCAGGCGGGCGTCTGGCTGAGCGACGACCCGGCGAGCTTTGTCAATCTTCACGCCCTTTTGCCTCCCCAGTTCTTCGGTTCAAGTGCAACCGGGGTCTATCAGGACGGCGACACGCTTTATGTTACGGGGTTTGCAACGCGAGGTCCCAGCGAGGCGTGGCTCTGGATCGGCACCATCCCCGCGCCGGGCACAGCGTGGGCGTTGCTCGTGGGAGTCGGGATCACGTCGAATCGCCGGCGTCGCCGGTGAGCGGCGCCGGCGTTGGGTGATGGATCACTCGCCGCCGGTGGCCTGCTCGTAGATGTCGAAGTAGATCAGCAGGTCGTCCGCGCCGACTTCGCCGTCGTCGGTCATGTCGGCGATGGCGGGATCGCCCGTTGTCCACGCGGCGGTGTAGAAGGCAGCATCGTCGCCGGAGACCTGGCCGTCGGCGTTGAAGTGTCTATGGGCAGCCTCGGGCGTAGTCGTTGAGGAAGGCGAGGAAGTCGAGGGTGTTGATGACGCCGTCGTAGTTCCAGTCGCTGAAGATGCTGCCGTCGGCCCAGGCGTTGAGGTAGTCGAAGAAGTCCTGCGAGGTGACCGCGCCGTCCTTGTTGAAGTCGGCGCGGCAGGTCGGGCCGAGGTAGGCGACCCAGCCCTCGGAGTGGCCCGCGGGGTTGATGCCCGCGCCCACGATGGTGCGGCCGTCGGCGGAGACGCCGTAGGCGGCGAGCAGGTACCAGCCGGGCGGGATGGTGACGCCGAGTTCGGCGAGCACGTCGGTGAGTCGGCGCATGCCGGTCTCGGGCGTCCAGATGTACGCGCCGTTGCCGTTGTCGTCGAGAATCCCGACCTCGCCCACGATGACGTTGCCGTCCCAGGAGACGCCGTAGGCGCGGTTGCCGAGCTCGTCGGGGTGGTAGCGTCCGAGTCCGACCATGCCTGTCTCGGCGGTCCAGCGGAAGGACATCTCGCCGCCCGGCGCCATGGACGAGCCGACGACCACCGCGCCGTCGGCCGAGGCGTCCCGTGCGACGCTGTAGAACCAGGAACCGCCGAGGGCGCCGAGACCGATCATGCCGGTTGCGGTGGTCCACCGGTAGGCTTCGGTGCCGTTATGAGAGATGCTGCTTCCGACGATCACGAGTCCATCGGGTGAAATGCTACTTGCACCACTGCTGAAGTCACCGCCTTCGAGGTCCCCGAGTCCCGCCATTCCAGTTTCAGCTGTCCAGCGAAACGCTTCTGAGCCTTTGTCGGACTTGCCGGAGCCGACGATGATTCGCCCGCAACTGGATACGCACTTAGCAGCACTGCGGAACTCGCCGCCGGGCAGGTCGCCCATAGGGACCATGCCCGTGGCCTTGGTCCACATGAACGCCTCGATGCTGTAATCGGGGATGACGAACGACCCGACTATAACAGTCCCGCGTCCGCTGACGCCGAAGGCGTTGCTCGTTCCTGTGCCGAGTGGCGACATGCCGTCGGCGAGCGTCCACCGTACGCCTTCGTGGCTCGCAGCACCTCCCCGCGCGCTGTCACCGACCAAGACCACGCCGTGGGCGGACACTTCCTGGGCCACACTGAAGAAGATGCCTCCCGGCAGGTCGCCTATGCCCGTGAAAAAGGGCACATCGTCACCATGCGCCGCGCACGCGCACAGTCCAAGTCCCATGGCGCACACTCGAGGCGAAAGGCCCATCACAATCTACCTCCCGGAAACACTGTCTCACCCTCAGGGAGGCGGGATCACGACGACCATCTTGTTGATCATCACGCTGAAGGTGTCGGTATAGAAACTCGACGTGGCGATGTCGTCGAAGCCGTCGTTGTTGAAGTCCGCGGTGACCACCATCGTCGGGCGATCGATGCCCGAGGAGGTGTAGATGTAGGCTTCGTTGGCCGAGGGCGTCTGAAAGGTGCCGTCGGAGCGGCCGAGCAGCATCGCGACCGCGCCCCACCACGGCGTGCCGCTCGTCGGCCCGTCCGTGTTGTCGAGGGCGACGACGAGGTCGAGTTTGGTCCCGCCGTTGAAGTGTCCCGCCGCGATGCCGTGCGCCCGGACGTTCGCGGTGCCCGAATAGAGTTGGTATCGTAGGGCGGGGTTGTCGCAGAAGGACTGGAACGCGCCGAGTCCGTTGCCGAGGAAGACGCCGGCGTAGGGCTGCCCGGTCTCGACGGCCGCGAAGTCCCAGTGCGCATCGACGCCGAAGCGCCCGCTGACGATCGTCTCGTAGAGCCAGGTCTGGGAGCCGCACGCCTGCGGTGCGTCGATGGTTACAGGGTCGAACTGAAGGCCGCCGAGGTTGCGGACGGCGGTGACGGAGTCCGCGTATGGGTTGGGCGTGACGAAGTCGATGAGCGGTTGGCCCGCGGCCGAGGCGAAGAAGTCGCCCACGGCCACGTCGCCCGGCGCCACATCTCCTGCGATATCGA
>DAOMNQ010000068.1:0-14725 GCA_035443945.1 Phycisphaerales bacterium
GCTCTCTGTGCCTCGGTGGTGAGGTTGGTTCTCCGAGGTTACGGGATAGCCTCTAGAGTCTTCCCGCGACAGGGGCGTGCGCCCCCGCCCACCCCCGGAATCCACAGTGCCGAACACCGCCCGCGAAGCCCTCCGACGCCTCCTCGCACGGGCCGTACGACCCGCCGCGTGGCCCATCGAGCAGCGGCTCGACCGCCTCCTCGACAACTCCAATCGACGATCAGCCACCGCCGTCTGGCGCGGCGGCCTCGACGGGCACGCGATCGCCTCGGACTCATCCGTCGATCCCGCCGCCACAAGACGCCTCCGCCAGGAACTCACGTACTGGGCCGCCGTCGCCCGCGGCGCGGACCCCGATTTCCCCGGCGATTTCCGCGAGACCTTCGCCCGCTGGCAACGCACTCGCCTCTACGAACTCGCCGACCGCCTCGCCCTCGCCGGCGACTTCGCCCCGGGAGAGCCGATCGCCGGACGCATGGCCGAGTGGTGCGCCCAGCGCACCGCCGTCGAGATCGGCTCCGGACCCTACCCCGCACTCGCCGCCGCGCGCTGGCGCAGGGCCGTCGCCGTCGATCCCCTCGCGGACGGCTACTTCGCCGAGGGCCTCATCCCACCCGAAGCCGAGCGCGTCGCCTTCCTCGCCGCGCCCGGCGAGAACGTCCCGCTCCCCGACGCCGTCGCCGACCTCCTCATCGCCGAGAACTGCCTCGACCACGTCGTCTCCCCCCCCCGCGTCGCCGCCGAGATGGCACGCCTCCTCGTCCCCGGCGGCCTGGCGTGGGTGCTCGTCGACGTCCTCGACCAACCCGACGAACTCCACCCGCACGCCATGGACGAGACGAAGGCGCGAGCCATCCTCGAAGCGGCGAGTTTGGAACTCGTCTGGGGCGAAGTCTGGGATGGACACAGCCATCCGAACGCTCGCGGGCAGTGGCGCGCCCTCCTCCGCAAGCCGGAATGATCGACCCATGAGCGTCAACGCCCAGATCGCCGAGCGCCTCGAGCAGATCGCCCAAATCCTTGAACTCCTCGGCGAGGACCGCTTCCGGGTCGCCGCGAACGCCAAGGCCGCCCGCGTGGTTGCGGACCTGACCACCGACCTCGCCGCGCTCGCCGACGACCGCGAAGCCCTCCTCGCCATCGAGGGCATCGGCACCAAGACCGCCGACAAGATCGTCGAGTTCGTCAAGACCGGCCGCATCACCGAGCACGAGGAACTCCGCGCACAGGTTCCGCCCGGCCTGCTCGACCTCCTCCGCATCCCGGGACTCGGGCCGAAGACCGTCGCCATGCTCTGGAAGGAGGCCGGCGTCACCGACCTCGCAGCCCTCAAGCGCATCATCGACGACGGCTCCATCCTCGAACTGCCTCGCATGGGCGCGAAGACCGTCGAGAACGTCAGGAAGTCCATCGAGTTCGCCGGCCAGACCGAGCAGCGCATCCCACTCGGCATCGCACTCCCCATCGCCGAAGAGATCGTCGAACGCATGCGCGCCGTCCCCGGCGTAAAGAACGCCGCCTTCGCCGGCTCACTCCGCCGCGGCAAGGAGACCATCGGCGACATCGACATCCTCGTCGCCACCACAGACCCCGACGCCGCGCACGAAGCCTTCACCACCATCCCCGGCGTCGTCCAGGTCCTCGCCAGCGGCGGCACCAAGAGCTCCGTCCGGCTCCGCGCCGCCCACGACCTCGGACGATGGACCCTCGAAGGACAACACGGCAAGGAGTCCGGCGGCGTCGCACTCCAGGCCGACCTACGCGCCGTCGATCCCTCCGCCTGGGGCGCGGCCATCATGTACTTCACAGGCTCCAAAGAGCACAACGTCCGGCTCCGCGAACTCGCCCTCAAAAAGGGCTGCACCCTCAACGAGTACGGACTCTACCACGACGACAACGACAAGACCCCCCCCCAGCGCCGCGGCGTCAAGCCCATCGCCTCACGCACCGAGCAGGCCGTCTACGCCAAACTCGCCCTCCCCTTCATACCCCCCGAAATCCGCGAAGACCGCGCCGAACTCGAACTGACCGAAACCCCGCGACTCATCGAACTCACAGACGTCAAGGCCGAACTCCACGCCCACACCACCGCCTCCGACGGCTCGCTCGAACTCCACGAACTCGTCGCCGAGGCCAAACGCCGCGGCTTCCACACCATCGCCGTCACCGACCACTCAAAGTCCAGCGTCGTCGCCGGCGGCCTCGACGAGACACGCCTCGCCGAGCAGCGCGAACAGGTCGAGGCCCTGCGCGAAAGCACGAAGGGCCTCTCCATCCTCTGCGGCAGCGAGGTGGACATCCTCGGCGACGGCCGCCTCGACTTCGACGACGAGACCCTCGCCGCGCTCGATGTGGTTGTCGCCAGCCCGCACGTCGCCCTCAAGCAGGATCCCAAGGCCGCGACGAAGCGCCTCATCCGCGCCATCGAGAACCCCTTCGTCCACGTCCTCGGCCATCCCACCGGACGCCTCATCAACCGCCGCCCCGGCCTCACCCCCGACATGGCCGAGGTCATCGCCGCCGCCAAGCAGCACGGCGTCGCCCTCGAGATCAACGCACACTGGATGCGCCTCGACCTCCGCGACACCCACGTCCGCGCCGCCGTCGAGGCCGGGTGCCTCATCGCCATCAACTGCGACGTCCACGCCGCGCCCGACTTCGACAACCTCCGCTACGGCATCCTCACCGCCCGCCGCGGCTGGCTCCCCCCGGACCAGTGCGTCAACTGCTGGCCCGCCAAGCGGTTGCGCGATTGGCTGGCCACTCGCCGCCCGACATGACGTTTGCGACCGCTTGACTTGCGACTGAGTCTCAGGTTCAATACCCACCCTCCCCGTGGGTCCGATTTGAACGGAGACCTCCCGTGCCGCACTCCCCCCGCCCTCCTGCCCCCGCCTTCACACTCATCGAACTCCTCGTCGTCATCGCCATCATCGCCCTCCTCATCGGCATGCTGCTCCCGGCACTCGGCAAGGCACGCGGCGCGGCACGCGCCGCCGCCGATCTCGTCAACCTCCGCTCCATGGGCCAGGCCGTCGAGATGTACTCCAACGACCGCCAGACCTTCCCCCCCATGCGCCTCCCGTCCAACGAAGTCCACGAGCCGTCCGGGCGAAAGGCCGCTCGCTGGCACTGGGTCGTCGGCGAGTACGTCGGCATGCCCTACCAGCCGCGCAACGAGGAGGAGTACCAGAAGTTCCAGAACTCCGACGACTTCGACCGCCTCGACAATGATGTCTTCCGCGATCCATCACAGACCTACGAGCAGTTCCGCAGCAAGGCGACGGGCGAGGTGCAGGTCCTGCGGAACGGCTCGTACGGGTACAACTACCACTACCTCGGCAACACCCGCTCCAAGTCCTCCGGCGGATTCCAGAACTACCCCGTCCGCATGTCCCGCATCCACGTCCCCTTCAAGACCGTCGCCTTCGCCGACTCCTCCGGCAGCCAGCACCTCCGCATCAACGAGAACTACCGCGAGCACTCCTACACCCTCGACCCCCCGCGCCTCGACACGAAGAACAACGGCGCGGAAACCTTCGCCCACGCCACCGGCCAGTCGCCCCCCGAAGTCCGCCACGGCCGCGTCGCCCACGCCGCCTTCCTCGACGGCCACGCCGAAGGCCTCACCCTCGCCGACTTCGGCTTCGTCGTCCTCAACGAACGCACAGGCCTCGTCAAGGACAACACCGGCGACAACAGCCTCTTCAACGGCCTGGGCTTCGACAGGGACGCGACGAAGTAGGCGACACGCCGCACGACACCGCCGCAATCGGTACAATCGCCGCGTGGACAGGATCATCCTCGGCGATTGCCTCGACGCCCTCGGCAGCGTGCCCGAACGATCGGTCCGCCTGATCTACGTCGATCCACCCTTCAACACGGGCAAGGTCCAGAAACGCGATCGCATCCGCACCACCGCCGACGACGCGGGCGGCACGCGGGGCGGATTCGCCGGCAAGCGGTACCGAGTCGAACGCGTCGAGAGCGGCTCATACGGCGACGACTTCGGGACCGACTACCTGGACTTCCTGATGCCCCGCCTGGAATCCGGCGTCCGTCGCCTGACGCCGGACGGCTCCCTCTTCGTGCACCTCGACTGGCGCGAAGTCCACTATGTCAAGGTCGCGCTCGACCACCTGCTCGGACGCGACCGCTTCATGAACGAGATCGTCTGGGCCTACGACTTCGGCGGCCGCTCCCCGCGACGCTGGCCGGCCAAGCACGACACGATCCTCTGGTACGCGCTCGACCCCTCGAACTACGTTTTCAACGAGGCCGAGATCGACCGCATCCCGTACATGGCCCCGGGCCTCGTTACGCCTGAGAAAGCCGCGCGAGGGAAGTCCCCGACCGACGTCTGGTGGCACACCATCGTCCCGACCAACGGGCGCGAGAAGACCGGATACCCGACCCAGAAGCCGCTCGGCATCGTCAATCGCATCGTGCGGGTTCACTCGGCACCGGGCGACGTGGTGCTGGACTTCTTCGCCGGCAGCGGCACGACCGGCGAAGCGGCGGGCGCCCACGGCAGGCGCTTCGTCCTTATCGACAACAACCCGGAGGCGGTCGCAGTGATGGCGAACCGGCTCCACCGGTTCACGCCGGAGTGCGTCGGGTTCGAGCAACCGGCATCCGATACGCGAGCGAGCCTGTTCGCATGAGCGCGATCCGCGACCCAGATGTGGCGATGCTGGCTGCGCTTTCGGGCACGCTCGCGGCCGACTACGCCACGCCGGACGATCCTTGGGCCGGAAGTCCGTTCGCGTGGATCAAGCAGCAACAGTCCCGGCGCCGTGGCAAGATCGGCGAGCAGTTGCTCTCGGGGTTTCTTGCCGCGAAGGGCCTTGATGTCGCGCGATCGCCCGACCAGGAGGCCGACCGCCTCGTCAACGGCCTGCGGGTCGAAGTGAAGTTCTCGACTCTGTGGGAGTCCGGCATCTACAAGTTTCAGCAGATCCGCGACCAGAACTACGCGATGCTCGTCTGTCTCGGCGTCAGCCCATTCAATGCGCACTGCTGGGTGATCCCGAAGCCGCTCCTCAAACAGCACGTCATCGGCAGGCTCGGCCAACACACGGGAAGACGGGGAACCGACACCGCGTGGATGTCGTTCGCTCCCGGGCAACCGTACCCGTGGATGAAGCCGTGCGGCGGCCGACTTCGGGACGCCGTGGCGATTCTCAGACGATGCTCGAAATGACGGGCCGGACGACGCTGGTTGACCACCCGCCACGACCATCCTCTGCATCCGCCCCGCGTAGACTCTCCCCATGTTCGAGCGACTCTCCGACGGGTTCGGCAAGGTTTTCCGGCGTCTCTCCGGCCATGGCACGATCACCGAGGCCAACGTCCGCGAGGCGATGGAGGAGGTCCGCACCGCCCTCCTGGACGCCGACGCCAACTACGACGTCGTCAACGAGTTCTGCGAGACGGTCATCGCCGACGCCGTTGGACGCGAGGTCACCAAGAGCCTGCGCCCCGGCCAGGAGATGGTCGGCATTGTCCACGCCCGGCTGGTCGAACTGCTCGGCGGCGAGGAGGCGCTCGAAGCCGCCGCGGACCCCGAGCGTGCCCGCGCCGCCGCCGGCCCCGCGATCATGCGCGTCTCCCCAGGCCCAACCATCGTCATGATGTGCGGCCTGCAAGGCTCCGGCAAGACGACGACCTGCGGCAAACTCGCCGCGTACCTCAGCAAGCGCGGGCGGAGCGTCATGCTCTGCGCCGCCGACCTCCAGCGCCCGGCCGCCGTCGAGCAGCTCGAGATCGTCGCCGCCCAGGCCCGCCAGGCCGCCCCCGGCGGCGCGCCCGTCCACTTCCACGGCGAGCCGGACAAGTGCGCCGAGTACGGCAAGGCCGTCGGCGTCGCCGTGCAGGTCTGCCGACGCGCCCTCGAAGCCGCACGGAAGGCGGGCGCGGACGTGCTCATCCTCGACACCGCCGGCCGCCTCCACGTCAACGACGAACTCATGGGCGAACTCCAGCAGGTCCGCCGCGCCCTCAACCCGCACCACGTCTTCCTCGTCGTCGACGCCATGACCGGCCAGGACGCCGTCAACAGCGCCAAGGCCTTCCACGAACGCCTCGAAGTCGACGGCGTCATCCTCACCAAGTTCGACTCCGACACCCGCGGCGGCGCGGCCATCTCCATCCGAAAAGTCACCGGCGCGCCCATCCGCTTCATCGGCGTCGGCGAAAAAGCCGAGGCCCTCGAGGAGTTTCACGCCCAGCGCATGGCCGGACGCATCCTCGGCATGGGCGACGTCGTCAGCCTCGTCGAGAAGGCGCAGGAGCAGGTCTCCGCCGAGGACGCCGAACGCCTCGCCGAGAAGATGGCCCGCGGCGAGATGACGATGGACGACTTCCTCGCCCAACTCCGCATGTTGCGCCGCCTCGGCCCCATGCGCCAGGTCCTCGGCATGTTGCCCGGCGTCGGCGCAGCCCTCAAGGACGCCCACATCGACGAGGGACAACTCGACCGCGTCGAGGCCATCATCAACTCCATGACGAAGCAGGAGCGCACCGAGCCGAAGATCATCAACACCAGCCGACGCCGCCGCATCGCCGCAGGCAGCGGCACCGACCAGAACGCCGTCGGCCAACTCGTCAAGCAGCACGACGCCATCAGCAAAATGACGAAGCAGATGGCCGGCATGAGCGCCAAGTCCAAGGTCGCCGCCGTCAAGGAACTCGGCGCGGCCGGCATCGGAGCCATGGTCCCCGGCCTCTCGGGCATGCCCGGCTTCGGCACCAAAGGCTCAACCCGAGCCGGCGCGCCGGGCCGGTTCAAGCAACGGAAGAAGCGACGGTGAGTCCTGAGTCTTGAGTCTTGAGTCTTGAGTCTTGAGTCTTGAGTCTTGAGGCCTGAGTCCCGAGAGTGGCCGTTCAAGTCTCAGGACTCATACCTCAAGACTCAGGACTCAAGCCCTTCACTCCCTTCCCACCGGCAGGAAGTCCTTCTCCCGACCCTCCGCCCACGCACGGAACCGCGGCCAGAAGACCTCCTTCAGCAGGATCTTCACGCACGCAGCCAGCGGGATCGCGATCAGCAGCCCGTAGAACCCGAACAACGCGCCCCCCGCCAGCGACGCGAACAGGATCGACGGCGTGTCCATCCCCGTGCTCTTGCCCTGGATCATCGGCGTCAGCACGTAGTCGTCCGCCGCCTGCGCGATGAAGTACACCACCATCGGCGCGAACGTCACCCACCACCACGCGTTCTGCCACTCCGGCCCCGATGGGTCCAGCCACATCGCCACGATCGTCGCTGGAATCCCGATCAACGCCAGGTACGGCACGATCGAAAGCAGCCCGATCGCCAGCCCGAACAGGATCGGCGCGGGCGTCCCGATCACCCAGTACAGCACGCTCAGAATCCCAGCCTGGATAAACGCGATCGTCAGCCGCCCGCGCACGAACCCCGACACCACCGCGTCGAACGCCCGCACCAGTTCCAGCCACCGCCCGCGCCTCCGATCCGGGATCAACCCCTCCCAAAACTCCAGCACCTTCCCCCACCCCGTGCACACAAAGAAGAAAAAGAACGCCGTCAGGAACGCCCCGAACGCCAGCCCGAACACCGACGCGATCCCCCGCAGCGTCGCCCCGATCGCCCCCGCGCCCGTCTCGAGCGCCTGCGTCGCGATCGTCTGCGCGTTCGCCCGCACCAGTTCCAGCAGCCGCTTGGCGACCTCGCCCTCCGTCACGTCGCGCCGCTCGACGAGAAAATCCCGTGTCGCCAGCCAGAACCCCTCCGGCACCGCCGCCAGCGCATCCGCATCGTCCGGGTTCTGCACCGACGCGTACACCCGCTCGACCGAACCCGACACCCGCCCCGCGAACGCGACCCCCTGCGTCGCCGCGAACGCCGTCGCCACCACCGCCGGCACGACCACCACCACCGCCGCGACGACCACGATGATCGCCGCCGCCATCTGCCGGCTCATCCACGACACGCGCGTCATCCGCTTCACCACCGGCTCGAACAGGTACGCCAGCAGCGTCGCCAGCAGCAGCGGCACCGTCACGATGCTGACCAGGTACCCCAGGTACAGCACACCCAGCACCACCGCGATCACGAGCACATCGCGCAGCGGCTGAATCTGCCACAGGTGCAGCGACCGCCAATCCGTCCCGCCGTCGGCTTGCGGTCTTCCAGGCTCGCCCATGCCGGACAGCGTACCGCCTTCCCGGTCAGTCCGCGAAGCCCTCATCGAAGTCGAAGACGCACCGGAACTCCTCGAAAGAGTCCCCCTCGGACGTCCGCATCAGCCCCGCGTCCACCATCGCGTACACGATCCGCCCGAAGTCCTCGGTCGAGTGCACGCCCCACCGGCTCAGCACCGTCCGCGCCAGCCGCCCGTACCGCTGCGTCGCGTAATCCCGCAGCCCGAGGCACAACTGCTTCCCGCTGATGTGCCGCGAGTCGTCCTCCGTGTCACCGGCAGTCTCGCCGTGGATCATCTGCACCGTGTGCGTCAGCCCCGCGCGCACGAAGTCGTACGCCTCGCGCGGGTACGGCCCCGCCTTGTCCCGCAACTCCTGCCACACCGTCTGCATCGCGTCCGACATGCGCTCCACCTCTTCCGCCCGAGCGGGCGGACCTCATCGTAGGGACCGCACCCCCGACCGGCGAGACCCAGCCCTCGACCCGCCCCGCGACACGTGCGGGCTGCCCGCGACGAACCACCGCAGCGGCCGATCCGCCCACTCCCCCGCATACGACACCCCGATCCGCGCCGTGTTCACCACCTCTTCATCGGCCCGCCCCCCAGCGCCCGGCCCAACGATGAACACCCGCGACCCCGCCCCGGCAAGATCAACCCCGTCGTCACCCCGATCAATCCCCATCGCCTCGCACAACCGTCCAGGCCCCGAGCACAGGTCCGTGTCGTGGATCACGCCGCCCCGCCGCGCCGACCGGCGCCGACGCATCTCCCCAAGCCCCTCCACCGGCTCCAGCGCCCGGATCAGCACCGCCGCCGGCTCCCCCTCGCGCCCGCACACCACGTTGAAGCAGTGGTGCATCCCGTACGTGAAGTAGACGTACGCCGTTCCCGGCCGCCCGTACATCGACTCGTTCCGCGCCGTCCGACGCCCGCCGAAGCAGTGCGCCGCCCGGTCCTCCGGCCCCAGGTACGCCTCCGTCTCCACGATCCGCCCCGCCAGCCGCGTCCCGTCCCCCAGCACGCGCACCAGCGTCCGCCCCAGCAGCGCAACCGCCAGCGCATCCGCCGCCCGCGCGTAGGACCGCCGCGGGACGGGACGTGAACGCAGAGCACCCGGATCACTCGCAGACTTTGCATGAGCACAAGACATCGAACCGCTCATCACGACCCCGTCGCCACGACCGCCGGTCCTCCGAACCCCATTCCCCACTCAGCGCTCTCCGCGTCCCCTCCGCGCCCTCCGCGTTCGCCTTTCACGCATACGCATGAAGCCCCGGCAGCAGCAGGTTCACCCCGAAATACGTCCACAGCATCACGATGAATCCGACCACGCTCAGCCACGCCGTCACCAGCCCGCGGTTCCGCCCCGTCGTCAGCCGCAGGTGGATCACGATCAGGTAGATGATCCATGTCAGCAGCGCCCACGTCTCCTTCGGGTCGAACGCCCACCACCGCCCCCACGAGTGGTCCGCCCACCACGCCCCCAGCAGGATGCCCACCCCCAGCGTCCAGAACGCCAGTTGCAGCACCGTCATCTGCGCCGTGTCCAGGTCCGCCAGCACCCGCGCCCGCCCGAACGGCTTGTCCTCCGGCGCATTGAGCGCGGCCGCCGCGATTGCCTCCGCGTCCCCCGTCGCCGCCGCCGCCGCGCGCAGCCGCCCGACGTAGTGCGTGCACAGGTAGAACACCGAGCACACGAACCCCAGCGTGATCAGCCCGTACGACACCAGCACCGTCGTCACGTGATACTTCAGCAGCACCGACGTGTTCAGGATCGCCGCCTCACGCCCGATGTGCCTCCCAGGCATGTCCGTCTGCGTCGCCGTGATCAGCACCAGGAACCCCGTCGCCGCCGCCGCCGCGCCGAACAGCCACTGCCGACGCGCCAGCATGATGCCCCCCCCGACCACCGCCGCGAACAGGCTCAGCCCCGTCATCGACTCGAACTGATTCTGGATCGCGAACCGCTCCGCCACAATGCACCGCAGCACGAACCCCGCCGCGTGCAGCCCGATCGCACCAACCAGCAGCACGCTCCCCGTCCACGCCAGCCACCGCCGACCCGTCCCGAACGCGATCAGCAGCGAGACCAGCGACAGCAGGTACACCCAGTACCCCCACTCGAACGCGTTCATCCGGTTGTACGCCAGTTCCAGCGCGCGCCGCGACTCCGGGTGCGTCCCCGGGTTGATCGCCGCCAGCGCGACCGACAGTTCCGACGCCGCCGCGTTCACCCCCGCCGCGTCCGCCGCGCGCCACGCCTCACCGAGCCGCAACGCCGCCGCTCGCGCCGGATGCTCCGTCGGCAACTCGCTCACGTGCCGCCACGGCAGGTCGCGGCTCTCCGGCGCGACCACCAGGAAGTTCGACCCGCCGAACGCGATCAGCCGCAACGCCCGGTCCGCCCGGTCCAGCCCGTCGCGGAACCCCGACTCGCTCATGTGCTTGTCGCGGATCTCATCGCCGAAGACCAGCACCATCCGCGGCGACACCCGCGTCAGCCGCATCCACCGCTCCTGCTCCTCCCGGTCCCCCGGGAACGCCGACTCCAGCATCGCCCGCCGCAGCGGCAGGTAGTTCACGTGGATCACCGGCCTGTCGATGAAATGGTCCGGCGATACCGCCAGATCGATCAGCGTGAACAGCGGGTCGTGCCTCGCCTGCACGCCGTCCGGCAGCGGGTCCGCGTACCGGCTCCGCCCCGTCAGGTCGAACACCGTCTCTCGCGCCAGCGTGTCCAGAACCTTCACCCGCCCGTTGTGGAACACCGCCACGTCGCGCAGCGGCGTCAGGTCCACCGCACGCTCGAACGCCAGTTTCTCCAAAGGCGTCGCCGCCGCCGCAGGCGCGCTCGACGACCCGAACGGCTTGTCCAAACGCCCGGAGTCATCCGAAACCTCCTGTGTCTCCGGGTGCGCGTTGCCCGCCGGCGCGGTCTGCGCGCGCGCCGCGGAGCCACCGAGCGCCCACGCGAGGACCAGCACAAGGGCAACGAGCCTGGTCATGGTTCCGCTCCCGCCGGCTGGGCCGCGCCACTCGGAACGAGCCGCACCGGCGGCCGGTACGTCCCCTCCGCCACCTCCCGCTGAATCCGCCGCTTCCGCCTCTGCAGAATCAGCGGCTTCACATAGAACGCCCACGGAATCCCCACCCCCATCAGAATGCCCCCCCCCGCGATCACGTGAATCCCCGGATTGTTCCCCACCTGCAGAATCGTGAACTGCGCGAACGGCCTCGCCACCAGCCCCTGGTCCGCCATCTCCTGCGTCCGGCGCCAACCCTCCGCGTCCCATCCCGCCTGGCTGAACTTGAACTGCCGCGGGTCAAGCCCCGCCGACAGCCGCGTCGCCGCGTTCCCCACCCACGACCGCCGCTCGTCCCACCGCCAAGGCGCCCGCAGCGGCTCGTTCAACTTCGCAACATGCTCGTACGCCTCGAAGTCCAGCGTCGTCGGCGTCACCCGCACGATCGACTGGTAGTCCCGCGGCGCGCCCCGGTGGTCATACGACAGCATCTGGAAGTCCACCAGCGACACCTCGAACCCCGGCAGCGGGTGCTGACGACGACCGAAGATCAATACCACCCGCCGACCGTCCGGCAGCCGAACCTCTCGCTGCGTGTCCGGGAACACCCCAGCCAGCGGGTACCGATCGAACGGCAGCCACACCACCGTGCTCCACGCCCCCGGGGCCTGCTCCGACAGCGGATCGCTCGGCGCGGGCACCGAAACCTCCACCGCCACCATCGCCTTGTCGTGCGTCCCCACCATCGAGCGGTCGCGCTGCACCTCCGGCACCGGAACCGGCCGCTCGAACGCCTCCGCGTGCTCCCACGCCGCGGCCACCACCAGCGTCACGTCGTACGCATCCGGGATGATCCGCTCCAACCGCCCCCCCGGCCCGAGCGAATCAACCACGCGCACCGAGCCGCCCGGCAGCCGCACGACCGCGCGCACGCCCTCGGGCGCGCTCGCACCGACAGGCTCGTCGAAATACACCTGCAACTGCGACGCGTCGATCAGCCCCAGCCGGATCGACGGATCCGCGTCGCGACGGAACGGGCGCCCGTCCTCCCGCGCAACCTCCAGAATATCCTGCGCGATCTCCGGGTACCGGTGGTACACGTACCGCGTGAACGGCTCCGGGTTCTCCGCGTCCCCCGGCGGCTCCACCCGCACCAGCGCGACGCTGCTGCTCGCCCCGCGATACCCCGGCGTGATGATCGGGAACGGCGGCTCCGGCGTCACGTCCTCCACCGCGATACGCCACCCCTCAACCTCGAACGCATCGCCCGCCTGCACCGCCCGCACCACGCGCACAGGCCCGTTCGCACCTGACACCTCCGCCGACAGCGCATATGTCGTTGCTTCGGGAACCTCCGCCGTCAGGTCCGCCCAGCGCGGCTGGTCCATCCCGCGCACATACTCGACCCCGAAGACGCCGTTGTCCGCCACGCGGTGCGGCGGCGACGACGGCATCAGCGTGTAGGAGAACGCGGCGCCCTCGCGCACGCGCCCCTGCGGGTCCGGGACATCGGTGTGCAACTCGACGATCCGCAGGGGGTTGGCCCGCGACGGGTCCGAGAGGGGGGGCGCGCGAAGCCAGTCCTGCATCGGCTCCGCGTAACTGGCGTACCCGACGATCCGCAGACGAACGTCCTCGTCCGTCGTCCCCAGCGGCGAAGGCGCGACCGGGATCGACAGCCGACGGTCGCTCCCCTCCGGCAGCGACAGGCCACGCCCGGCCGCCGCCAGCGCGCTCTCCCCGGCGCCGACGCCAAGCCCGTAATCGTTGTAGCGCGGCACGCCCCGCACCGGACGCTGCTCCCACCCGCGGTACTGGCTCACGTACAACGCGACGTGCGTGTTGTCGTAGAACGCGCCCACCGGCGCGCCCGCCCTCGGCACCCCCCGCTCGTCCGGCGCGCCCGCCAGCAGGATCGCGTCCCCCTCACGCTTCTGCGACTGGTAGTACACGCTCCCCAGCGCGATCATCACGATCCCCGTGTGCACCGTCAGAACCCCGAGGTTCACGAACACGAACTCGATCCGACGCACCGTCGCTACCACCATGTTCAGCATGAACGCGAGCAGCAGCATCCGCATGGGCCACGCGGAGTAGAACTCCAGTTCGCTCATCTCCACGCCGGGCAGGCGACGGACGGTGATCGACTCGTACTCCCGGACGAACGACGCGAACAGCCGCACCCCCGACCCCGTCGCCGGGTCGTAGTGGATCGCGGGCCACACGGCCGACCCCCACACCGTCGCCCCGATCCCCGCGCCCACCGCCGCGCCCGCAAGCCCCACGACGAACCTCACCCCGCGCGACGCCCCGCGCAGACCGAGCCGCGCGATCACCAGCAGCGCGGCCGCAGGCAACGCCGCCGTCAACACCAGCGTCAGCCCATAGAGCAGCCACGTCGGCCCCAGCGCGAGCAAACCCAGCGGCACGCTCGCCACCACGCCGTACACCACCACGCCGGACAGCAGGATCACCGCCAGCGTGATCGAACTGAACGCCCTCAGCACGAACTTCACCGGCCAGGCCCACGCCGGGAAGTGCTCGTCGTCCCACTTCAGGCTTCGGCGCCACTTCGCGCTCATGCTGCTCCCAGGCGACCGGACCCCGCCGCGTTCCGGTCAGACAGGATTATTTCCCGATCAGCAGCAGCCGGGGCGGTCCCCCACCAAGAATCGCCGTTTCAAGGGTAGGCGTGGGGTGCTGCCGAACACGCCTCACCGGCACCGCCACCAGCCCCGCCAGCCGCCTCCCCGCCCGCAGCAGGAACCCCGCCTCATCCAACCCCAACGCGCGCGCCCCGTTCGTCGTCCCCATCGCCAGCGCGGTCCGCGCATCCACCCCGTCACGCTCCACCAGCAGCCGCATCTCGTCCAGCACGCTCATCCCCCCGCGCGACCCATCCGCCGCCTCACTCGGCAGGTTCACGATCGAGTCCGTTCCCAGGCACACGTTGATCCCGGCATCCATCATCTCCGGGTACCGGTGCGCCCCGAAACGCCACGGAGCGCCGAAGTACGCCGACGCACGCGGGCAATATGCCACACTCACACCCGCTCGCGCCAGCACGGACAACCGCGCCTCGTCCGGGCAGTCGTTCACATGCGCCACCAGAAACGGCGCACGCTCCAGAATCGGCGCCAGATGGTCGATCGGGTGCAGCCCACGCCCGAATACACCCAGCAACCGATCCTCCCACGCACCCACCCGCTCCAGCAACGCCCGCTGCGGCCCCCGCGCCCCCGCGATGAACTCCCGCTCCTCAACCGTCTCCGCCAGGTGCGTGCACAACGCAAGCCCGTACCGCCGTGCCAGCGCAACCGCGTGCTCGTACCCCGCCGGCTCCACCGTGTTCGGCGCATGAGGCTGCAACCCCGCGCGCACGAGCGACCCGGCCGCCAACTCCCCCGCGTGCTCCTCCAGAAACTCGTCCAGCCGCCCCAGCGCGCGATCCCGCAACGCCCCCGCCGCGAAAAACTCCACGAACGACACCCCCGCCAGCGGCCCCTCGCGCAGTGCCCGCAGCGCCGCAACCGT
>DAOMNQ010000069.1:0-14724 GCA_035443945.1 Phycisphaerales bacterium
GGCGACGGCGGCGAAGCGTGGACGGCTGCCGGACTACCGGCAGGCGGGCGAGACGGGCTTCGAGGCCGAGGCGTTCGCCACGCCGTTCACTCACGCGCTGGTGGGTGAACTCGTCGGCGGGCAGAGCGGCGCGACGCGGATCACCTTCGCGCTGCGCCGCCCGTGGCCGATGCCGGCCGTCTTTGCCGTCGTCCTCGCCATCACGGTCTGGCCGGGCGTGCTGCTGACGGACTCGCTGCTGGCGACGTACTGGCCGACCTACGGCGGGTGGACGACGCGGATGCCATGGCTGACCTACGCCTGGTACCTGCCGCTGACCGCGCTCCCCCTGCCGTGGGCGTGGCGGGCGTGTGTTCGCCGGTCGGCGGCGATGGCGCGCGAGTCCGCCCGCGAGACGATCACGAAGATCGCCCGCGAGACGGACGGCACGGTGTCCGACCCGGCGTGAGGCACGCCGGGCGAACGTCACTTGACGTCCTTGCCCTCCACCACGTCCAGCGGCTTCGGGTAGGCGTGCCCGACGAACTCGCCCCGCTTGAGTTTGCCGATGTAGGTGTGGTAGGCCTTCATCGCTTGCGACCCGAAGATGAGCATGATCGGGATGTTGGCGAAGAGCATGACGCCCGTGCCGAGCGCGGTCCACGAGTCGAGTTGGGCGTCGGTGCGGATGAACCCGAGCGTTGAGATGATGATGAGGCCGCAGTAGATGACTTTGTAGAGCAGGACGCCCTTCGCCCCGACGAGGTACACGATCCCCTGCTCGCCGTAGTACGCCCAGGAGATCATTGTCGAGACCGCGAACAGCCAGCACGCGATGGTGACCAGCCACATGCCGAGGCCCGGCATGACGCGGTCGAAGGCGTGTCCGGTGAGCGCGGCCCCGACGAAGTCGTTGTAGAGGCCTGGGCTGTCCAAGCGCGGCTCGTTGGGCGATGAGTACGGCACCCAGGCGATTCGCAGCGTGCCGTTCGCGTCCTGAAGCGATCCGCGAAGGCGGTGCAGGTCGCGGCCCGTCTGCTCGTCCAGATCGCCATGGACGATCATGAAGACCGTGTTCCCTGCCCGCCACGTTCCGCTGATGCGCTTCGCCTCGGCGGTTTTCTCGGGGACCCCCACTGAGTGGGGCACCCAGCGTGCCGGGTCGGTCCCGAGCGAGACGACGGCGGCGCGCGGCCAGACCTTGTACACCGGTTCGCCCGGACCGGCCTCGCCGTTCAGGAACGCCACTTCGGCGTCGCTCTCGCTGATGAGCACGCCGCGGATGGTGCGCTGCCTGGTTCCCTCCTGCACGGTCAGTTCGTGGGCGTTCACGAGCGCGGGCATCGAGTCGAAGGTCGCCTCAGCGTCGCGGTTCCACGCGCCGCTGAGCAGGATGACGAGCGTCGTCAGCGTGCAGACGACGATGGTGTCGATGAACGGCTCGAGGCCGGAGACGACGCCCTCGCGGACCGGCTCGTTGGTCTTCGCCGCGGAGTGGGCGATGGGGGCCGATCCCTGCCCGGACTCGGAGGAGAACAAGGCCCGCTTCATGCCCCACAGGAAGGCGTACCCCGCCGTGCCGCCGAGGAACGCGCCTCCCGCCTCCGCGGGCGTGAACGCCGAGACCACGATGAGTTTCAGCATGGCTGGAATCTCGGCGACATGGACGACGAGTACGTACGCTGCGGCGAGCAGGTAGAGGACGCACATCAGCGGCACGAGCCGACCCGCCACCGCGCCGATGCGCTTGATGCCCCCGATGATGACCATGCCGACGACAATCGCCAGAATCACACCGACCACAAACTTGGGCACGGCCGGGAAATAACTGTTGGTGATCTCGGCGACATTCCAGGCCTGGAACATATTGCCGCCGGTGATGGCGGAGATGATGAGCGTGATGCAGAAGACACCCCCGATGATCCCTCCGAGGGGCTTGAGGGCGGGGCTCCACTTCTCGAACCCCTTCTGCGCCACCCACATCGGCCCGCCGTGGGGGTTCTCGGGGTCGTCGGTGTTTCGGTAGAGCATGGCGAGCGTGACCTCGGTCATCTTCAGCGACATGCCGAAGAGACCGACCATCCACATCCAGAAGACCGCGCCCGGGCCGCCGAGCGCGATCGCGAGTGCGACGCCGCCGATGTTGCCGAGTCCCACCGTCGCCGAGAGCGCGGTCGAGAGCGCCTGGAAGTGGTTGATCGCGCCGGGATCGGCCTTGTTGTCGTACTTGCCGCGGATCACCTGCACGCCGTGCGTCAGGGCACGGTACTGCCCGAACCCGGACCAGATGGTGAAGAGCACGCCTGTGGCGAGCACGATGTACAGGACGTAGTCGTGCCAGAGCACGCCGTTGATCACGTCGATGAAGTTGGTCAGGGCTTCCATGTCTGCTCCGTGCTGTGGGTCGCCCCGGCGATGCGGCCCGGGTCCGGTCGGCCGCGCGAGGACGTCCGAGTCTGTCCCGGGCGCGACCCCCGCCGCCCCGGGCGAGCGGGGAGTATCGTCGATCCTGCATGTGGTGTCCAGAGGCCCTGGTCGAGGCGTGTATAGCCGCCCTTCGGGCCGAGGCCGAACGCCTCGACGCCGAGCAGGCCGTCCACGGCCTCGACGCCCTCGACGAGACGGACTTTCACCCGATTCTGGCCTCCGGTCTTACGGGTGCGGGCCTCGGCGTGATCCGCGAGCAGCCCTACCCCGGCGTGCCCGCCCGCCGGGCACGGCACGCCGAGCGGGAGCGGTGCGATCTGGTGGTGCTCGACCGCCCCGGGATGCGGCTTCTGGACGAGACCGTCGAGTTCCGCGTGCGTGACCGCGCCCTTGGGACGCTGTTCGAGCAGGCCGCGGCGGACGAGCCGATGCCCGCGGATGCCGTCCCGGCCGGCGAGGCCGTCTGGCTGGAGGTGAAGGCGGTCGGGCAGTTCACCTACGTCGAGGGGTTCGCCGGCCCCAACCGGCGGTACTCGGCCGAACTGGTCGGCGGCCCGCTGGCCGATGCCCGCAAACTCTCAGCCGACCGCTCGATCCGGCGTGCCGGCGTCGTCGTCGTGCTCTTCACCGTGGACGCCGCAACCGCGGAGCATGACCTGCACGCGCTAGTCCACAAGGCCCTCGACCGCGACCTGCCCGTCGGCTCGCCCATCATCCAGGGCTTCGACATGACCGACCGGATCGGCAACGCACGATGCACGGTTGCGCTTGTGCCGGTGCGGTCCCGCCACGACTGACCGCGCGGCGTCAGACCGTCTCGGCCGCGATGCTCACCAGACCGAGGGCCTGCTCGATGGCGTCGGCCGCGTTGCGGGCAGCGTGCCGACCCGCGAACTTCTCGGCGATCCTCGCCATTTCGGCGCGCTGCCGGGCCGCCTGCGAGGGGTCCGCGAGCAGGTGCAACGCCTGCTCGGCAATCGGCTCGTGCCCCGCGAAGTGAGGCACGAGTTCGGGCACGATTTCTCGCCCAGCGATCAGGTTGGGCAGGGTGAAGAACTCGGTCGAGAGCACCCACCGGGCGAGCAGCACATAGACCAGCGGGTTCGAGCGATAGACGATGACCATCGGCCGCTGCTGGCGGGCGATCTGAAGCGTCACCGTGCCGCTGACCACCAACGCCAGTTCGCACCAGTGGATGACGGCGTCGGCCCGCCCCGAGACCACGCTGAGCGATTCGGGCCAGCCGCCGTGGTTCGCCGCGATCGCCCGCAGCCTCTGCTCCACGGCGGGCGTCGTTGCGGCGACCACGCCGACCGCACCTTGGTGCGCGTCACCGATCGCCCGGAACGCCCCCAGCAGCAACGGGAAGTTCTTCGTGATCTCGGACGGGCGTGACCCTGGCATCAGCGCGATGCGGGGCGAGCCTTCGGGCAGCCCGGCGGCGGCCTCGTCGAGGGCGGCGCGGTCGAGCGGCCTGTCGAAAAGCGGGTGCCCGATGAACCGCGCCGGGATCCCCCGCTCGCGGAACCACTCCTGCTCGAAGGGGAGCAGGCAGAGCAGCAGGTCCGTGAGCCGGCGCAGTTTGTGGATGCGCCACCCCCCCCACGCCCAGACCTGCGGCGCGACGAGGTGCACAATGCGCAGCCCCATCGAGCGTGCGATCCGGCAGATCGGGAAGTTCGCAGCGGGCGAATCCACCGGCACGACCAGACGGACCTCCGGGTGCCGTTCGAGCCACGCCCGCACGCGGCGATTGATCCGCTGGTGCTCGCGCACTTTCGCCAGACCGGGCACGCCCATGACCGCGTCCTCGCCCGTGCGTTCGACGAGGGTGGCCCCCGCGGCCGCCATCTTCGGCCCGCCCCAGGCGTAGATCGGCAGCGTGGGGTGTCGCGCCCGCAACTCGCGCACGACGGCGGCGGCATGGTCGTCGCCGCTCGGCTCGAAGGCCGTGAAGAGCACCCCCGAGACCTCGGGCGCGACGGCGGGCGGACTCTCGGCGCGACGGCTCAAGGCCGGACTCAAGCGACCGAAGGAGGGCAAGTCAACGCCCGATCAAGCCCTTCAGAAGCCGGCGGCCCTGAGCCAGTCGGAAGGCTGGCGGTCCAGCGCGATGGCGACGGCGACGAGTGATTCGAGGCTCGGCAGGTGCGCGCCGCGCTCGATCGAACTCAACTGGCTCACGCTCACGCCGGACTCGTCGGAGAGTTCCTTCAGCGTCCAGCCCCGCTCCGTCCGCGCCAGGCGGATGTGCCGCCCGAGTTCCTGGCGGAGCCGGTCCTGCGGCCGCTCGCCGAGGTGGAACGCCGCCGCCGCCTGCGCCAGCGTCCGCCGCAGTTCCTCGACGGAGAACGGCTTGGCGAGATAGTCGAACACGTCCTGGCGGAATGTCTGCCTCATGCTGTCCAGCGACGGGTAGCCCGTGACCACGATCACGCACAGCCGCGACCAGCGGCGGCGGATCTCGGCCAGCACCTCCTCGCCGCTGTGCGGGCCCATCTTGATGTCCAGCAGCACGACGTCCGGCATCGCCCGCTCGCACTCGGCGTAGAAGTCCGCGGGCGTGGCCACCGCCCGTACCTCGTGCCCCTCCTCCTCCAGCACGCGCCGGACGTACTCGCGGAAATCGTCGTCGTCGTCCAGCGCGACGATCGACAGCCGGTGCAACACGGATTCGTTCTCAGAGGGTGTCACGGCGAAGACATTGACTCCCATGGTCGGTGGCCGGGACTACCCCGCCACACCCTTCGGTTCGGGCGCCGGCGCGGGCAGTACCACCTCGAAGACCGCTCCGGCCCGTCCGGGCCGGTTACGGGCCAGCATAACGCCGCCGTGCTCCCGCACGATGCCCTCGGCCACCGCCAGCCCCAGCCCGGTTCCGCGGGCGTCCAGTGTGGTGCTTACGAATGGCTCGAAGACCCGCGAGAGGACCGCAGGCTCGATGCCGGGGCCGTTGTCCGAGACCGTCAGGGCGATCCAGTCGGCTCCGTCGCGTCTTGATTGTGTCGCCTCGATGACCACCGCGGGCGGGCCGCCTGCCTGGGCCCTGCCCGCACCGCGCCGGGCGGCATCCACCGCGTTGCGGACGAGGTTCACGAGCACCTGCACCACCCGGTCGCCGTCGCAGTCGAGTTCCATCCCTTCCGGCACGAGGTTGGTCACCGCGACATCGGACGAGCCGCGGTCGAGGCGGACGAGCGTCAACGCCTCATCCACAAGCGGCCGCAGGCGAACCCGGGCGGTCTCGGGCGGGCGGGCGCGAGCGAAGTCCAGCAGGCTCTCGCTGAGGCGTTCCAGCCTGCGCACCACCCTCACCATCAGTTCGGCCTCGGTGGCATCAACCCGGTGCGCCGGATCGGCGTCGAGTTTCTCGACGAGTCCCTTGAGCACGGCGAGCGGCGTGTTCAACTCATGCGCGATGCCCGCCGACATCATCCCCAGGCTCGCCAGCCGGTCCGCGTCCGCGAGATTGCGCCGCGCGGTCTCCAGCAGGTGGTTCTTTCGCCGCAGGTCCGTCGCCACCTCTTCCAACCGGCCGAGCGCATCGGCGAGCGCGGCCTCGTGCCGGCGCAGCGAGATGATCGACCGGTTACGGGAGCGCATGATGTCGCCGAGTTCGTCGGCCGGGATCGCGGACTCAGGGATGATCTCCTCCGAACCGCGCCCGGCCTGCACCGCCTCGTCCGCGGCGAGAATTCGGCGGATGGGCGAGTAGACCTGCCGTGGCAGCACGAAGACCTCGAACGCCGCTGCGATCAGCCCGTAGAACGAGAGCAGCGCCAGGGCGACCAGCCCGTAGAGCCGCAGCACCGCGGACCGGGCCGCCTCGATCCGCGCCCGCGCGGCAACGAACGACCCATCCCCTCCTTCCCACGCGACGAAGAGCACGGCAACCTGACCCTCGGCGTCCGCCGACGTGCCGGTCGGCGTCCAAGGCCTCGCCCGTGCGAGCGCGGCGACTCCGGAGTCAATCCCAAGTTCTTCAGCGCTGCCCGCACGCACCTCCAGCCCGCGTTCGCGCGCCGACGCGCTCGTCGCCAGGGCGGAGAGGTCGGCCGTCGGACCGGCCGCGCGTGCCTCGGCCGCGACGAGTCGCAACGCGAGCGCCGCATGATCGGCCTCCGCCTCCCGGACAACCTTCGCGAGCGCGGGCCGCAGAGCGAGCAGCAGGATCGCCGTCAGGGCCAGCGAGAAGAAGGTGTGCAGCACGATCAACTTCCGGCGCACTCCCATGCCGAAGAACAGCCTCCGACGGCGCTTCTCGGGCCGCGCCCCGTTCGCGACCCCACCCCCGCCACCTACACTCGCCCCGTGATCGGCCACGGAGGATCGTTCGAGACGCGCACGCCCGGGGCAAGCGCCCCGCCGGCGGACGCCCGGGACGCCGCGACGCGCCTGATCGCCCGCCACGCGCGCCGGTTCCCGAACCTCGAACCCGCTGAACTCGCGGACGAGGGGCTTGATCCGCGCGATGCCGCTCTCGCCCACGCCATCGCGGACGCCTGCGTGCGCCGCTGGCTCACCCTCCGTTTCCTGCTGGAGAGGTGCCTGTCGCGCCCGTGGTGGAAGGTGGAGCCGAAGGTGCAGGCCGCCCTCTTGGTCGGGTCCGCGCAACTGCTCCTGCTCGACCGCGTGCCCACCCACGCCGCCATCGACGAGACCGTCGAGTGGGCGAAGCGGAACGTCCGCCCCGGCGCGGGTGGCATGGTGAACGCCGTTCTCCGATCGCTCACGAAGATGCGCGCGCCGGACGGATCAGGAGAGCGGATGCTCCGGGATCGGACAACGCTCGCCCCGGATGAACTGCCGCTCTCGGACGGGCGCGCCCTCGCGCTCGCCGAGCCGATGCTCCCCGACGATCCCGTCGCGCGACTCGGCGTGGCGACCAGCCTGTCCGAGTGGCACCTGCGTCGCTGGGCGAAGCGGCACGGCTACGATTGGTGCCGGCACCAGGCCTTGCACACCCTCGTGCAGCCGCCGACCGTGCTCAACGTCGCCCACGCCGCGTCGCCGTTGCCCGCGGACTCTCCGGTCGAGCCTCACGATGCACCCGGGCACCTCATCTGGACCGGCTCGCGTGCCGCGCTCGTCGCGCTGCTGCGGAGCCGATCCGATGTGTGGGTGCAGGACGCCGGCTCCGCGCTCTCGGTCGGCGCGGCGGAGCAGGAGCGACCGTCGCTCATCGTCGATGCCTGCGCCGGTCAGGGAACAAAGACACGCCAACTTGCGGCGATGTTCCCGAGCGCGCGCATCGTGGCCACGGACGTGGACGACGCTCGCCGCTCCGTGCTGGCGGCGACGTTCGCTCGCCATCCCGGCGTCGAAGTCGTCGGCCCCTCCCAACTCCGTCCGCGGTGCGACGGGCGGGCCGACCTCGTGCTGCTCGACGTGCCGTGCAGCAACAGCGGCGTCCTCGCCCGGAGGACCGAGGCGAAGTACCGCCTCGGAGATCGCCAGCTCGAACGCCTTGCCGGGACGCAGCGGCAGATCATCGCCGACTCGATCCCTCTGCTTTCCCCGCGCGGGCGCATCCTCCACTCGACGTGCAGCCTCGAACGGGAAGAGAACGAGGGGCAGGTGGAGTGGGCGGGCACGTGGCACCGCTTCAAGCCGGCGCGGCGCAGCCTCACCGAGCCGACCGGCCTGCCGGGTTGCAAGCCCTGCGCGTACCGCGACGGCTCGTTCGCCGCCCTGCTCGCGCGTTGAGGGCCGGCGACGAGGGGCGGGCGTCTGGCGTGCGGGCTACACTCTCCGCCACCCCTTCGGGGGCCTCGCGTGCGGCGAAGGAACGCCGACCGAGTGCGCCGGGTCCGGTCCTTTCGCTCCGCCGAGGTGAGGCCGATGAACTTGCTGGACATCCTCACCCCCGAGTGCATTCGCGCGCCGCTGCACGCGGCCGACAAGCGCGGGGTGATCGATGAACTGGTGGACCTGCTCGCCGTGGCGGGCAAGGTTGAGAACCCGGCAGCGCTCAAGGAAGCGGTCTGGACACGCGAACAGACCCGCACCACCGGCATCGGACACGGCCTCGCCATCCCCCATGGCAAGTGCCCGGGCATGCCCGCCCTCGCCATGGCGCTGGGGCGGCCCGCGCAGCCGCTCGACTTCGAGGCGATCGACAACCAACCCGTCCGCCTCGTCGTCCTCCTCGCCAGCCCGACCGACCGAACCAGCGACCACATCCAGGCCCTCGCCCGCATCAGCCGCCTGATGACGATGGAGGACTTCCGCGAGCAGATCTACAGCGCGGCCAGCCCTCAGGAGATCTGGGAACTGCTCAAGGCCGCGGAATCGCGGTCCTGAGCACGCGAGCCTCGCGCCCCGTTCCCAGTGCGGCTCGCGACGATCACCGCCGCGAGCGCCTCCATCCTGCCCAGAGCACGGTCCGCCTGCGACCGGAAAATGACAAACGGGAAGAGCGTCACCAACGCCACGACCAGCCCGAACGCGGTGGTGTACAGCGCCTCGCCGATGCCGCCCGCCACCAGCGCGGGGTCCGTCACGACCTCCGCCCCGCCGAGCAGCCGGAAACTGCGGATGATGCCCGTCACGGTGCCGAGGATGCCGAGCATCGGGGCGGCCGTGATGATGGTCGAAAGCGGAACGGCGAAACGTTCGAGCGCGGGGCGCATC
The DNA here is from genome assembly GCA_035443945.1 of Phycisphaerales bacterium. GTDB lineage: Bacteria > Planctomycetota > Phycisphaerae > Phycisphaerales > UBA1924 > CAADGN01. Next base: position 9,040 of record DAOMNQ010000069.1, read on the forward strand.
GCCTCGATCTGCTCGGCGGCGAGGGCTTCCAGCGCCTCGCGCGACGCCTCTCCCGACCCCAGCAGCGACGCCGCGAGTCGCCCGTAGACCGACGGATCGGAGTCCGCCAAGGCGGTGGCCGCCGCCGTATCACCCTTCCGCAACCTCGACGTGATCTTCGCCAGCCGCCTGACCCGGGCCCGGCTGTGCGTCGTCAGCCAGAAGACCACCCGCTCGAAGCAGAGCGCGCCCGCGAGCAGGCTCAACGCGAGCAGCGGGTACATGACCCACCCGCCCGTGCGGAAGATCTCGATCAGCAACTGCACCCAGCCGGGCATAGGCCCGCATGGTAGCGAGACAGGGGGAGCGGGTGGTCGCCCTCTATACTCATGCCGCGTGTGCCCGCGTTGTACGAGTTCCGTTCCGGCCCGGTCGAACGATGCTGTCGCGCGTTCGGCCGGCCTGACGCCGCGGGTGATCGCTCCGCTTGAGGCGATCGAGCGGGAACTCGCCTCGGCCATCGAACAGGCCGACTACCCACCGGCGTTGGACGCCGCGCTGCGTTACGCTGCCCTCGATGGCGGAAAGCGACTGCGACCGCTGTTGGCGTGGCACGCCTGCGAGGCCGTCTGCGGCCGGGGCGAGCCGTCCCTGCCCGCCTGTGCCGCCGTGGAACTCGTCCACGCCTTCAGTCTGGTCCATGACGACCTGCCGTGCATGGACAACGACGATCTCCGCCGCGGTCGGCCCACGCTGCACAAACATGCGGGAGAAGCCATCGCCCTGCTCGCCGGAGATGCGATGCTCGCGCTCGCCTTTGCGACCGTCGCCCGCGGCGCTCACGCCTCGCTGTCGTCGCCGCTCACGACCGAACTGGCGCAGGCGACCTCAGCGATGATCGTCGGCCAGACACTTGACACGCTCGGGCACGACGAACCCGCACCGACGCGCGCCACGCTCGAACGCATCCACGCCAACAAGACCGGTGCGCTCATCCGTGCCGCCGTGCGCATGGGCGCGATCGTGGGCATGAGCGAGACGGGCGCGGGTCCGGCGCGTCCCGATCCGCTGACCGCCCTTACGGACTACGCCGAAGCCATCGGCCTGCTCTTCCAGATCATCGACGACCTCCTCGACGTCGAGCAGTCGAGCGAGCAGATCGGCAAGCGAACCGGCAAGGACGCGGCCGGCGGCAAACTCACCTACCCCGGCCTGCTCGGCGTCGAGGCGTCGCGCCGAGCGGCGGCTGACCTTCATGCCCGAGCGGTCACGGCCATCAACCCGCTCGGCTCGAGGGCGGCCAACCTCCGAGAACTGGCGGACTACATGGCCGTTCGGACGAAATAGTGGCTCCGGCGAACGCCGGGCGTGCCGGCACCGAAGAATCCCGGCCAAAGGCAGGCGGGCGACGCCTACACTACTTTCAGAACCTATTGAAAAGAACGGCCTGCCGGCACCAGGAACACGAATGTCCATCCTCGAAACCATCCAAAGCCCCGCCCAACTCAAGGGGATGAGCGTCGAGCACCTAGAGACGCTGGCGGCCGAGATCAGGGCGGCGATTGTCCGGCAGGTGGCCCACTCCGGCGGGCACCTCGCCCCGAACCTCGGGGTCGTTGAACTCACGATCGCCTTGCATGCGGTCTTCGATTTCGCGCACGACCGGCTGCTGTTCGACGTCGGGCATCAGTGCTACCCCCACAAACTGCTCACCGGGAGGCAGCACATGCTCCCGGGGCTGCGCACACGCGCCGGCATGGCGGGCTTCCCCGCCCCGAGCGAGTCGCCCTACGACCTCTTCGCGGTCGGGCACGCGGGCACCGGCATCTCCACCGCGATCGGCATGGCGCGCGGCGACACGCTCAACGGCGAGGCCTACGACCCTCGCACCAACCCCGACGGCCGGCGCGTCGCCACACTCATCGGCGACGCCTCGATCGTCAACGGCGTGGCGATGGAGGGCCTGAACAACGCCGGCACGCTCAAGCGCCAGTTTCTCGTGGTCCTCAACGACAACGGCATGTCCATCAGCAAGCCGCAGGGCGCGCTCTCGCAGTACTTCGACCGCCTGCGACTCAGCCACCTTTACGCTGACTTCAAGAAGGGCGCACGCGACATCCTGCGTCACGTCCCCGGCGGTTCGATCCTCGAGGAGGCCTACCACCGCATGGGCGAGGCCACCAAGGCCATGATCTCCGAGGGCAGTTGGTTCGAGCACTTCGGGCTTGTCACCGTCGGCCCCATCGACGGGCACGACCTGCCCACCCTCATCGAGTTCCTCTCCGAGGCCCGCGAGTTCGACCGCCCGATGGTGCTCCACGTCAAGACCGTCAAGGGGAAGGGCTTCGACTTCAGCGAGAAGGACTCGTCGCGTTTCCACTCGCCGCCCGCGTTCCAACTCGCCGAGGACGATGAACTGCTCTCGGAGGGCTGCCGTGTTGAACTCCGTTCCGACGGGCGGTCGTTCACCCGCGCCTTCGGCGACGCGATGCTGGACATGATGGAGCGCGACCCGTTGGTCGTCGCCTGCACGGCCGCGATGCCGGACGGCACGGGCCTGACAAACGTTCTCGAACGATTCCCGGACCGCGCGTGGGACACCGGCATCTGCGAAAGCCACGCGATGGACATGATGGCCGGCCTCGCCCGCACGGGCCGCCGGCCGTTCTTCGCCGTGTACTGCACGTTCCTCCAGCGCGCCTTTGACCAGGCGTTCCAGGAGGTCTCGTTGCAGGGGCTGCCCGTGCGCCTGTGCCTCGACCGTGCCGGCCTGGTCGGTGGGGACGGCGCGGTGCACCACGGCTTCTGCGATATCGCGTTGCTGCGCGTGCTGCCCGACGCCGCGATCATGGCCGCCATCGATGAGCCGAGTCTGCGGGCCGCGCTCGAGTTCATGCGGACCTACGACGCCGGCCTGTCGTCGGTGCGCTACCCGCGCGACACCGTGTCAACACGACTGGCTTCTGTGCCGTGTCCGCCCTTCGAACTCGGGCGAGCGCGCCGTCTCTCCCCGCAGTGCCCCGTCGCCGAACTCGACGCCGCGGTGCTCGCCTTCGGCACGCCGGCGAACGCCGCGCTCGAAGCCGCCGATGCGCTCGCGGGCGAGTACCGAGTGGGCGTGTGGGACGCGCGGTTCGCCAAGCCGATTGACGCCGAACTCGTGTCCGAACTCCTTGCCGCTGGCGTGCCGGTCGTTACGGTCGAGGACCACTCCGTCATCGGCGGGTTCGGCGCGGCCGTCCTCGAAACCGCGCAGGCGCTCGGGCTGGATGCGTCCGGCGTCACACGCCTCGGCATCCCGGACCTGTGGATCCATCAGGACTCACGCTCGCGCCAACTCGCCGAGGCGGGGATCGACGCCGCGGGCATCGCCCGCGCCATCCGCGCCGCCGCGGGCTCGAGCCTGCCGGAAACAACGATCGAAGCGACGCCTCCCGCGTCGGTCCAGCCGCCCGTCCGCTAGACTCCGCCATGCCCCGCGCCGCCCTGCTCGCCTACAGGCACGACGACGCCGAATCGGCGAGCGCCGCTGCCCGCGTGCGCCCCCTCATCGAGCGTTTCGGCCGGCTCGTCGGCGTCATCGACACAAAGGACCACGCTGCTCCGCTTGAAGCGAGCAACACGGACCTGCTCGTCGTCCTCGGCGGCGACGGCACGCTGCTCTCGATGGCGAGACGAACTGTCGGCCTGGGCGTGCCACTGCTCGGCGTGAACCTCGGGCGACTCGGCTTCATGGCCGAGTTCGACCTCGCCTCCCTCACCGCCCACGCCGCCTCGCTCTTCGGTGATGCGCCGCTTCGCCTGCATGAACTGGCGCTGCTCTACGCCGCCGTGCACGCGCCGGACGGCTCGGCGATGTTCGAGGGCCTTGCTCTCAACGAGTGCGCGATCACCGCCGGCCCGCCGTACCGCATGATCGAACTCGCCCTGAGCATCGACGGCGTGCCGGGGCCGATCATCTCCGGCGACGGGCTGATCGTCTCGACGCCGACCGGATCGACGGCGTACAACGTCTCGGCGGGCGGGCCGATCGTCGCGCCAGGCGTCGGCGCGTTCGCCATCACACCGATCGCGGCCCACACGCTCTCGTTCAGGCCGATCGTCGTGCCGGACTCGGCCCGCGTCGAGATCATCGCCATGCGCGTGAACCGCGACGCACAGGGCCACGGCACGACGCTCGTCCTCGACGGCCAGGTGCAGACCTCGCTCGCCGCCGGCGAGCGTGTCACGATCTCACGCAACGGGCGCGGCGTGCAGTTCGTCCGAAACCCTGAGGGCAGTTTCTGGGCGACCGTGATCGAGAAACTCCACTGGGCCGCCCAGCCCCGCATGCGAACCCCGTAGGAGTGACTCGCCCATGCGCCTCTGGATCATTCGCCACGGCAAGGCCGAGCAGGACTCGCCCACCGGGCGCGACGAGCACCGCCTGCTCCGCGATCGCGGCCGCCGGCAGGCCCAGTGGCTCGGCGAAACGCTCCGCGACAGCGACACCCCCCCCACGCTGATCCTCTCGTCCGGCCTGCTCCGCGCCATCGAGACCGCTCGCATCATCCAAGGCTCGCTGGGCTGCTCCCTGCTGGTTGAACCCGCGCTGGAAACGGGCCACGACGCCGACGAGGCGCTCGAGCTCATCGAGTCGCACCCCGATGCGAGGTCACTCGCTATCGTGGGGCACAACCCTCAACTCGACTCCCTCATCGCTGTGCTCGCGGGCACGGGCGTTCAAGCCGTGCACCTGCGAACGGGAGAGGCCGTTGCGCTTGAGGTTCCCGGGAGGCCGGCCGTCGAGCGGGGGGGGGCGACCGTGGCGGCCGCGATCCGCCTCGAAGAGCCGGCCGAACCTGTTGCCTGAGTGCGCAGCGGCGCACCTCGACCGGCCGATACGTCCCGGGGAGGACTCGAACCTCCGACCTGCGGTTTAGAAGGCCGTAGGGACACGTCAAGAATACACGGGAAATACGGTACTTTCCAACACTTCTCCCCCTTGGCAAGGATTCTGGCAAGGATCATCCAGCACAACCCCACCCCCAGGGGCCGGGAACCCGCCTTCCTTGGCGAGCACTTCCGGCGCGCGTAGAATACAAGTGGCCCCCATGATGAGCCGTCACCCGCCTTCGGGCGGAAACCGGGCCGGGGTCTGAATGATGAACTGCGAATGACGGACTGCGGATTCTGAAGCCCTGAATGATGAATGAGGAACCGCGAACTGCCCCAACCCGGCGCGTTCGTCCGTTCAGGGTTCCACCGTCCAGCGTAAAGACGGCCCCGATGCGTTGACGGCCCGCGCCCCCTGGGAGCGTCCGTCATGTCCATTGCATCATCCGGCGGGGCGCTCCCCGCTGAGTTCGCGCGTGAAGTCGCGTCGATCGTTCTCTCCGAAATCCAGCGCCGGGGCATCGTCACCCCGGAGTACCTCGACTCCGCCCAGGCTTCCGTCTACCTGGGCATGAGTCAGGACTGGTTGGCCAAGGCCCGAAGCGAAGGCGGCGGCCCCAACTACTCCAAGGTGTCCGGCTCCCGTTGTGGCGCTGTCCGCTACAAGCGCTCCGACCTGGACAAGTTCATGGCGGCCCGCCGCACTGGGGGAGGCCGCTAAACCATGAACCCCGGATGCCATGCCAACTACGCCCATGCCTGGGCGTTCCTTGATCGTTTCCACCCTGGGCGGCCCCGCACCATAACGGGAATCACGCTGGACAAGCGCCA
>DAOMNQ010000070.1:0-11918 GCA_035443945.1 Phycisphaerales bacterium
CGCGATCCGCGCCCTGGCGATCGCCCCCTCGGATCCGTCGTTCGTTTACGCCTCGACGAACGACGGTCGGGTGCTGGCGTCGCAGGACGGCGGGGCGACCTTCCAGGCCGTGATGACCGGGCACCCCGGCTGGCCGCGCGTCACGCGGGAACTGACCGTCGCGGCGGACGACCCGCGCGAGGTCTTCCTGGCGACGGCGCACTTCGGCGGGCCGAAGGTGCGCCGCTCGCGCGACGCGGGGGCGACGTGGGAGGCGATCGACGGCGACCTGCCGGACCTGCCGGTGAACGTGGTGGTGGTGGATTCGTCGTGTGTGCTGCGGCCGCTGTACGCGGGGACGGACGCGGGGGTGTACCGCTCGCTGAACGGGGGCGTGTCGTGGCAGCGGTACGCGGAGGGGATGCCGAACGTGGCCGTGATCGACCTGCTGGTGGACGGGGCGCGCAACCGGCTGGTCGTGGGCACGCAGGGGCGCGGGGCGTGGAGCGTGCCGGTGTTCGAGCCGGGGGACTTCAACATGGACGGGGGCACCGACACCGTGGACGTGCTGACGTACCTGAACGCCTTCGTGGCGGGCGACTTGAACGCGGACCTCGACGGTGACGGCGCGGTAACGACGCTGGACTTCCTCGCGTTCCTGAACCGGTGGGCGGTGGGGTGCGGGTGAGGCCCGGGGCGAACGCCGGATCGCGGTCCGCGGCGCAGTTTCCCCTTGGCCGGGCAGGGATGCAGGGTTAGATTGGGGCGGAACGGCACGCGGGAGGCTGGGTATGGGCACGCGCATGGCGGCCGCGTTGGCGGCGATGTTTCTGGGCTTCGGGGCGGTGGGGCAATCGGTCTCTCGGGCGGTGTTCGTGGGGCACTACCACACGACGACAGCGAGCGTGACGTCGTTCCGGGTGAACGCGGACGACTCGCTGACGATGGTGGGGAACTACCCCACGGAGATGTGGACGTACACGCTGGCGCTGTCGCCGGACGGGTCGCTGCTGGCGGCGGCGGAGGCTGCCGGCTCGCAGGACGGCAGTTCGACGATGGACCGGTTCCACGTCTTCGCGGTCGCCGCGGACGCCTCGCTGACGAAACTGGCGTCGTTCTGGATCGACAACTCGCCCCTGGCCGCGACGTGGCTGAGCGACGAGGTGATCGCGATCACGCGGTCGGAGTTCGGCGCGTCGCAGATTCACGTGTGGCGATTCGACCGGGACGCGCTGACGCTGACGAAACTCTCGTCGCAGTCTTCGGGATCGTTCAACACCGCGCTCGCGCTGCACCCGGTGGACGGGAAGTTGTACTCGCAGGACTCGACGGCATTGAACATCAAGCGCTGGGTCATCAACCCGGATTGGACGCTGACCAACGACCTGACGGTGGGCACGCCGAACTACCCGCTGAACATCCGGATCAGCCGCGACGGAACGAAGTTGTACGCGGGCGGGGGCATCAGCGGGGACGGGAAGAAAATCCTGGGGTACGACGTGGCGGAGGGCGTGCTGATGCCGCTGCCGGGGTCTCCTTACACGTCGCCCGGCGCTTCGCCGGCGTACCCGGCGATCACGGACGACGGGGCGTACCTCTTCATGGGGCACGGCACGGACGCGACGGTGCGGTCGTTCAGGATCAACGCGGACGGCTCGCTCACGTCGACCGGGTTCATGTTCGACGTGGGATTGCAGGGGACGATCGGGAACATGGACAGCATGGACGACCTGCTGTTCGTGACCGACGACTCGACGGCGACGGACGGGATCGCCGGGCTGTACGTGTTCAAGGTCCACGCGAACGGCTCGTTCACGCTGACCGCGCCGATCTACGACACGGGGGCGGTGCGGGCCGAGGGCGGGATGGCGGTGTGGCGCGGCCTGCCGCCGTGCTACGCCGACTGCAACGGGGACACGGTGGTGAACACGCTGGACGTCCTCTGCTTCCTGAACCTGTACACGGCGGGCGATCCGGGCGCGGACTGCAGCGGGGACACGGTCGTCAACAGCCTGGACGTGCTGTGCTTCCTGAACGCGTACAACGCGGGCTGCCCCTGACCCGGCCGTCCCGAGCCAGCCCGGAAGCGTTCTAAGTTCTCGATTGCCCGACTTATCGGCGCACAGGGGGGGGATTCTCCTTGCGTCGCTCAAGGGCTTCGGGGTAGACTCCGCGCTGCAGCGCGAGTCGCACTTCGGCGGCACGGCTCCGCCGCGCCCATGACGATCGTTGTGGAGAAAGGGAGCCTGCCCATGCGACGAGCAGCGAACAGGTCCGAGTTGTCGAGCGTGCGTGTGTTCGCATGGGGATTGATCGCCGGAGTTGCGGCGGCAGCCCCCGCGGCATGGGGGCAGTGCGAGCCGACGGAGACGCACAAACTGGTCGCGTCTGACCCGCAGGCGAGCGCGGGGTTCGGATTATCGGTCGCCGTGAGCGGGAACCTGGCGATCGTGGGCGCGCCGACGGCGAACGGGGGGGCGGTCCAGTCCGGCATCGCGTACGTGTACGACGTGAAGACGGGGGTGCAGTTGCACAGGCTGACACCGAGCGACGCGCAGGCCGGCGACCAGTTCGGCTGGGCGGTCGCGATCAGCGGGGACGTCGCCATCATCGGCGCACGACGCGACGACGACCTCGGGAGCAACTCCGGCTCGGCCTACGTTTTCAACGCGGCGACGGGGCAGCAACTCTTCAAACTCCGGGCATCCGACGGCGCGGCGCAGGACGAGTTCGGCTACTCGGTGGCGATCGCGGGCGACCGCGCGATCGTCGGCGCCCGCCTGGCGAACAACTTCGGGGCCAACGACGGGAAGGCGTACATCTTCGACGTCACGACGGGCCAGCAGAAGCACCGCCTTATGTCCGCGGACAACTACGGCTCCGACGAGTTCGGCACGTCCGTCGCCATCAGCGGGAACATCGCCATCGTCGGTGCGCCGTTCCACGATGCCCCGAACTTCGTGCGCGACGTCGGCGCGGTGTACGTCTATGACGTGGAGTCCGGCAACCTGCTCCACAAACTCAGCCTTCCCGAGATCGTCCAGAACACGGTCTTCGGCCGGCGCGTCGCGCTGGACGGCACGACGGCGGCCATCAGTGCGTCGAGCGTGGCGCCCGCGTTCGCGAGCGTGTACAACGCCGAGTCGGGCGCCTTCGTCGGGTTCCTGCAGCAGCCGGGGAGTTACTTCTCGACGAGCCTCGACGTGAGCGGCAGCACGGCGGTCGTCGGGTGGGACGGCGCGGGACCGTTCCTCGGTGCGGCGTTCGTCTACAACACAGAGACAGGCGCGCTGATGCATACACTGGTCGGGTCCGGCCTCGAAACAACCGACTACTTCGGGACTGCGGTCGCGATCAGCGGGGGCACGACGATCGTCGGCGCGTACCTCGACGACCACGGCGGATTCACCGACGCCGGCTCGGCCTACCTCTTCGGCGTGTGCGCCGACACCGACGGCGACGGGCTTCCCGACGACTGGGAGATCAACGGCATCCCGTACGAATCCGGCGGGCAGACACACCGGTTCATGCTGCCCGGGGCGGACCCGCTCCGCAAGAACCTGTATCTCGAAATCGACGCGATGGAGGGGTTCGAACTGGGCGACTGGCCCGTGGCGCACCTCGTCGCCGCGTTCGCCAACGCCCCGGTGAGCAACCCGGACGGGAGCGCCGGCATCACGCTGAGCATCCTTCGCGACGACACCGACCTGCCGCACGTCGCGGACTGGCCGACCAACGGCTGCTGGCCCGTGGCGTTCGGCGCCTATCGCCAACAGCACTTCGGAACGTTCTGGGAGCGCGGCGACCCGCACGCGGAGGAACTGCTCAAGGCGAAGGCGAAGGCGTACCGCTACTGCATCATCGCGGATCGCGCCTCGCCGACTCGGTACGGCGGGTGCGGGCACATGCCGGGAGACAACTTCGTCGTCTATTTTGGGTCCGTGCCCTTTGAGCCGTGGTCCGAGGCCGCCGTCATCATGCACGAACTGGGGCACAACCTCGGCCTGCACCACGGCGGCGGCGACGCGATCAACGGCAAGCCGAACTACCCGAGCGTCATGAACTACGCCCTCTCGTACCCCTTGCAATGGAACGACGCGTTCTGGCGCCTCGACTACTGCCGCGCGGGACCGGAGCACTTCGCGCTGCTCGACGAGTCGTTCCTCGACGAGACACTCGGCGTCGGCAAGCCCGACGGGTTCTACCGGGACTACTGGATGCCCTTCGGCGTGAACGTGCTGGACGGGGGCGTGACGGTTCGCACGGCAAAGTACGTCCGGCTCAACGGCTCGCCGACGGACTTCGGCGATCAGCAAGGGACCGGGTACCAGGACGGCATGTTCGACTTGGGCGTCGAGCAGGACCTCAACTACGCCGTCGATCCGCCGCTGGACGTCATGCTCCCGAGCCAGCCCTCGCCGGGCGACTTTCTCGAGGCCCATAACGACTGGGCGAACATCCGCCTCGCGACGAGCGCAGCGATCGGGCCGGGCGCGCCGGCACCGGAGATTCCCGAAGGCGAACTGACGGAAGAGGCGCTCGCGTGGATCAACGAGAACTTCCCGCTCCCACCAGTCGCCTGCTACGCGGACTTCAACGGAGACACGCAGGTGAACTCGCTCGACTTCCTCGCCTTCCTCAACGCCTACGTCAGCGGCGACCCGGCGTCGGACTGCAGCGGGGACACGGTCGTCAACAGCCTGGACGTGCTGTGCTTCCTGAATCTGTACGTGGCGGGGTGCGAGTGAGGGTGGGTGGGTCGAATCGAGGGAAATCTAGGGGGTTTGGCGAAGCGGTGAGCAAGGGGTTCAATCCGAATTTGTGTTGGCCGTTCCATCGGCACGGGACAGTCTGTAATCTGGGCAGGAACCGACGGCTGCGGCGTGCCGAATGGCCGCGTGGTCCTGAGGGGGATTCCGTGTCCGCTGTCGGTCTGTTAGGAGCGGGCCTCCCCGTCGGTTGCCTAGTCCCGAGCGTCGGGGCGGGCCTTTTCGCGTTTTGCTCCTGAGAGCGGACGGAGGAACCCAGATGTCCAAGTCGATTCGACGGATCGCGATTGCCGCGCTGGTCGGCCTTGCCGGCTCGGCGTCGGCTATGTCCAGCGGCACCATGGGAGGGATCGACGCCCTTCCGACGACGCCCCCCGGCTTCCTCGACCTGACACGGGAGTTCCCCGGCGTGCAGGCCTGGGTCGCTGAGGACCGCGTGAATCTGATCTATGGCAAGCCCATGACCGCCGCGGACACGCCCGACGAGGCTGCGGCCAAGTGGTGGGCAGACCACGGGACGGCGTTCGGGGCCGGCGATCTGGACCTCGAGCAACTCTGGGTGGCCGAGACGGGGATGGGGAAGTTCACGGTCTTCGGATACCAGCAGCACATCGACGGTCTGCCGGTCGAGTACGGGATCGGGCGTCTGATGGTGCTCAACGGGTTCGCGGGCGAGCAGGACCGCGTGGTGTATGTCGCGGGCAAGTTCGCGAAGCGCCCCGAGGGCGGGTTCGGGCTGCCCTTCGTGCAGGCGAACCAGGCCGTCGGCTCCGTGCGCGACATGATCAACTTCGAGCACCTGCCTGTCTGGACGGACGCGGAGATGGTGATCTTCCAGGGCGATGACACGCGGCGCGACCCGGTCCTGGCCTGGAAGTTCGTGGGTGAGGAGCCGAACCTCGAGGCGCGCGAGCGCTACACGTTCTTCGTCGATGCGAACTCCGGCGCGCTGCTCCATGTGCGCAACGAGGTGCTGAACATCGACGTCATCGGAAAACTGGAGGCGATGGGCTCCCCGGGGACGAACCCGGACATCGGGTCCAACCCCCCGGTGATGATGCCGATGCCCGACATGCGCGTGGTCGTGCAGGGCGGGAACAACTCGTACTCGCAGGACGACGGGGAGTTCGTGATCACGCACGGCGGGGTGAACCCCGTGACCGTCACGAGCAACCTGGACAACGGGCTGTGGGTGGACGTGAACGACCAGTCGGGCACGGGCGTGCTCTCGATCAGCGCGACGTTCACGCCCGGGGTTCACGGAGCGCTGCAGTACAACACCAGCCCGGCGCAGTTCACGACGGCCCAGGTGAACGCGGCGATCCACACGGCCAAGACGCACGACTACATCCGCTACCGCACGACGTGGACCGGCATGGACTTCAAGTGCCCCGCGAACGTGAACCTCAACTCGAGTTGCAACGCGTACTTCGACGGCTCGTCGATCAACTTCTACCGGGCCGCCGGCGGGTGCAACAACACGGCGTACTCCTCCGTCGTCGCGCACGAGTACGGGCACTACATCGTGCAGCGCCTCGGGCTCTCCCAGGGGGCGTTCGGCGAGGGCTACGCCGACACCTGCTCGCTCCTGCAGTACGACGACCCGATCATCGGCCGCAACTTCACCACCAGCGGCGGGTACGTCCGCTACCCCGTGCAGGCGAACGTGCAGTACCCCTGCCCCGGCGGCGGCGTCCACAACTGCGGGCAGATCATCGGCGGCGTCGCGTGGCGCATCCGTGAGAACTTCGGCACGACCTACGGCTCCGCGCCGGGCCTGGCCATGGTTCAGCAACTGCACGTGGACTGGTCGCTCATCACCACCGGCGGCATCGGCGACAACTCCGCCCACCCCGCCACCGCCATCCAGTGGCTGACCGTGGACGACAACGACGGCGACATCTCCAACGGAACCCCCAACTTCTCGCTCATCTGCGCCGCCTTCGCCGCGCACAGCATCCCGTGCCCGGCCCTGCCCCCGATCGTCTTCACCTACCCGGACGGCCGTCCCACCATCCTGCCGCCGGGGCAGGCCTTCGGCGTCCGGGTGGACATCGAGGCCGGCACCAAGACGCCCGCGCTCGGCACCGAGCGGCTCCACTACTCGGTCGACGGCGGGACGTACCAGATCACGAACCTGACGCACCTGGGCGGAAGCCAGTTCGTGGCCACGCTGCCCGGCATCGCGTGCGGGTCGAAGATGGACTGGTTCGTGCAGGTGCAGGACACCCAGGGCGGGTTCCACACCAACCCCTCGAACGCTCCGACCACCACCTACAGCGCGTCGGCATACGACGACATCGAGGTCGCCTTCCATGACGACATGGAGACGGACAAGGGCTGGACGGTCGGCGACGTGGGCGACAACGCAACGACGGGCATCTGGGGGCGCATGGACCCGCAGGGCACCCCGGCGCAGCCCGAGGACGATGTTTCCGACCCCGGCACGATCTGCTACGTCACGGACGGCCGGGCGGGCAACAGCATCGGGCAGTACGACGTGGACGGCGGGAAGACGACGCTGATCACGCCGACGCTCAACCTGGCCGGGCAGACGGCGGTCACGATCTCCTACTGGCGCTGGTACTCCAACGATCAGGGCGCGGCCCCGAACACGGACACGTTCCGTGTTGACATCAACAACGGGTCGGGCTGGGTGAATGTCGAGACGGTCGGCCCGTCGGGTCCGGGAACCTCCGGCGGCTGGATCTACCACGAGTTCAACGTCGCGGACTTCGTCACGCCGACCGCCAACGTGCGGGTGCGCTTCATCGCCGAGGACCTGGAGCCAGGGTCGATCGTCGAGGCGGCCCTGGACGAGTTCACGGTCAAGATCGGGGTGTGCGACGACTGCCCCGCCGACTTCAACGGCGATACGGTGGTGAACTCCCTGGACGTGCTCGCCTTCCTCAACGCCTACACCTCCGGCGATCCGAAGGCCGACTTCAACGGCGACACCGTCATCAACTCGCTCGACGTGCTCGCCTTCCTGAACGCCTTCACGGCCGGCTGCGATTGATCGTCGCTTGCCGACCCTGACAACACTCGAACGCCCCGCGGGCAACCGCGGGGTTGTTCTTTATCTGGCCTCAGTTGGCAGTTTGGGATTGATCGCTGCGGCCTGTTTCTGCTACCAAGGGCTGTCGGGCCGCGAGAATTGGCTCGTCCGGACGCGACCGACGCTCGTATGGAAGTTCGCGGCCGCGCATCGCGCGGGCGTTCGTTGCCGGCGTGCAGGCAGGTCGAGGAGGGGCCGAGAACCGGGGACATGACGGACGGTGCGGCGTGGGACGCCGCGGGACGCAACGCCTCCGGCAGGTGCCCGAGCGTGGCATCCAGCCCGAGGATCGATGGGCCGATTGACAGCACACATATGCCCCCGCCACGGCGTGTGGGGCGCTCTGGAGGATCGAAAGACATGGGCAGCAGGAAGTCAGGAACGGGTCGCCTGTCGGCGGCGTGGCTGTGCGTGGCGCTGGCGGTGAGCGCGGGGCAGGCGTGGTCATCTTCGGACGACGTGGTGGTCGATCCCGCTCTGGCTGGGCTGGCGCCGATCAGCCCGACCGCGCTGTACCTGCGGGCGGGGACGCTCGACACGACGGCGCGCCGGCCCGGGGTGGCTGCGCTGGCCGGGCAACCGGGGCGTTGGGTGATCCAGTTGGAAGGTCCCATGACGCCGGCGAGGCGCGACGCGCTTCACGCCGCTGGGGTGTGGCTGGGCGACTACCTGCCGATGAACGCCTGGATCGTGCGTCTGGAGGGGGCGGACGCGGGCGCGCTGGGCGCGCTCGACTTCGTGCGCTGGTGGTCGCCGTTTGATGACGCGTGGAAACTCGCGCCGGAGATCGGGAAGCGCGCGTTCACGACGCTGGATCGCCAGGCGATGGCGGAGCAGGGGCAGTCGCTGTTCCTGGTGGAACTGTTCATCGACGCGGAGTTGCACGCGACGGTGCAGGCGGTCGGGGCGATCCCCGGGGTGACCGTGGCATCGGTGGACTGGATCGGCACGCACGCCTCGCTGCACGTGGAGGCGCCGACGATGGCGGCCGGGGCGATCGCGAAGGTGGACGGCGTGCAGTTCGTGGAGGACTTCCCGGAGATCACGCTGCGCAACAACACGACACGGTGGATTCTTCAGACGAACATCACGAACGACCTGAAACTGTACAACAACGGGCTGACGGGCATGGGGCAGGTGGTGGGCATCATCGACGACAAGATCAACGTCAACCACTGCTCGTTCCAGGACACGGTGAACCCCATCGGTCCGAACCACCGCAAGATCCTCGCGTACAACACCACGCAGGGTTCGCAGTTCCACGGGACGCACGTGGCGGGCACGGCCGCGGGCGACGCGGGGAGCAACAACGACAACCGCGGCATGGCCTACCTGGCGAAGATCGTCTACAACACGATCCCGTCGTTCAACGAGTCGGCGATCTTCGCGCGGCTCGAGACGCACCACAACCAGACCGGTCGCGACCACACGAACAGTTGGGGCAACGACGGGACGACGCAGTACGACGGCCTGTGCCGCGGGTTCGACCGCTTCCAGCACACCTACGAGGACAGCCAGGTCTACCTGGCGGTGACGAACACGGGCACGCTGAAGAACCCGGAGAACGCCAAGAACCTGCTTGCGGTCGGCGCCTCGCGCGACACGCCGAACCAGGGCCAGCACTGCTCGGGCGGGACCGGACCGACCAGCGACGGGCGGCGCAAGCCCGAGATCTACGCACCCGGGTGCAGCACGAACTCGAGCAACTACACGACGTCGTGCGGCACGACGTCGGCGACCGGAACGTCGATGGCCAGCCCCGCGATCGCCGGCATGGGATCGATGGTTCGGCAGTACTACGCGGACGGGTACTACCCGTCGGGCGCGCCCAAGCCCTCGGACGCGATGACGCCGAGCGGCGCGCTGGTGAAGGCGACCCTCATCAACGGGGCGGTGGACATGACCGGCGTTTCCGGCTATCCGAGCAACCAGGAGGGGTGGGGTCGGCTGCTGGCTGACGTGGCGCTCTACTTCCCGGGCGACGTCCGCACCATGCTGGTGCGCGACGTGCGCAACGCCGTGGGGCTGAACACCGGCCAGAGCGAGCAGGTGCAGTTCAACATCACAGGGTCCGCGGAGCAACTGCGCGCGACGCTGGTGTGGACGGACGCGGCCGCGAACGCCGGCGCCTCCTTCGCGGCCATCAACGACCTTGACCTCGAGGTCGTCTCGCCCGGCGGCACGGTCTACAAGGGCAACGTGTTCAGCGGCGGCGTCAGCGTCCCGGGCGGGAGCAAGGACGACCGCAACAACGTCGAGCAGGTACACCTGAACTCGCCGCAGTCGGGCGTGTGGACGGCCCGGGTGATCGGCGCGGGCGTGCAGCAGGGCAAGCAGGGCTACGCGCTGGTGGTGACGGGTCAGGTGGCGCAGGAACTCCCGCTGCAGGTGGCGTTCCTGAACGCGCCCGCTTCGCTCACCCCCCTCACCCCGTTCGATCTCGACGTGCTGGTCGCGCCCGGAACGGACACGCTGATCGTGGGCAGCCCGACACTCTACTACCGCGCCGGGGCGATCGGCTCGTTCACGAGCGTTCCGCTGGTGCACCAGAGCGGGGACACCTACCGCGCGACGCTGCCGGGCTTCCCGTGCGGCATGGTCGCGGAGTTCTACGCGACGGCGGAGAGTGTGGAGTCGGGCGTGGTGACCGAGCCTGACCTCGGCGGGTACGCGCCGCAGCAGGCGCCGGTCGGCCCGATCGTCGCGCTGCTGGCGGACTACTTCGAGTTCAACTCGGGATGGACGAGCGGCGCGCCGGGCGACACGGCAACGGCGGGCCTTTGGAACCGAATGACACCGCAGCAGACCGTGAACAACGGGTTCGTCGTGCAGCCGGGCGAGGACCACACGGACGGCGGGGTGGCCTGCTGGGTGACCGACGGGCAGGCGGGCGCGAACGCGAACTCGCGCGACGTGGACGGCGGGCGCACCACGCTGCAAAGCCCGAGTTTCAACATCGCGGGCTACCCCTACGCGCTGGCAAAGTACTGGCGCTGGTACACGAACTCTCGCGGGAACAACCCGAACCAGGACGTGTTCACGATGCAGATGTCGAGCGACGGCACGTCGTGGGGCACGGCCGAGGTGGTCGGGCCTGCGGGTCCGATCGCGGACGGAGGTTGGTACCAGCAGATGGTCTCCTCGCGCGGGCTGGCGACGCCGAACGGGACGATCAGCGTGCGATTCATCGCCGAGGACCTCGCGCCGGACTCGCTGGTCGAGGCGCTGGTCGATGACTTCGAGTTGTTCGGGTTCGAGTGCGAGGACGAGTCGTGCCCCGCGGACTTCAACGGGGACACGGTGGTCAACACGCTCGACGTGCTCGCCTTCCTCAACGCGTACACTTCGGGCGACCCGAGCGCGGACTTCAACGGCGACACCGTGATCAATACCCTCGACGTGCTCGCGTTCCTGAACGCGTACACGGCGGGGTGCGACTGATCAGGCCGGGGTGGGCGCGACGGAACGGCCCGCCCCCGACCGACATGCACGAGCGGCCCCCGGGGGACCGGGGGTCGCTCTTTCGAAACCGAGCCCCCCACCATCACGCCGTGGAGAATCGCCGTGCGCCGTACCCGCCTTGCCGTCGTGGCCGTGCTCGCCTCGTTCGCATCCGTGCTCGTCGCGCAGGAAGTCCGCGTCTCTCCCGTTGCGCCGGTGCGCGGGGAAGCAGGTGCGGGGTTCGAGCCGTTCGTGGCAGTGACGGTGGACGTTGGCGATCTCGACCGATTCCGCGCGGGCGAGGTGAGGTTGACGGGCTTCCCCGTGCCGGGCGGCTCCGCGGACCTGCGTCTGGAGGCGTTCGACGTGCTCGCGCCGGACGCGGAGGTCGTGGTGGTGACGGGGCAGGGCGAGACGCCGATGCCGCGGCCGGAGGTGGTGACGCTTCGCGGCACGGTGGATGGGGACGCGGACTCGCGGGTGTTCCTGAGCCTGTCGCCGTGGGGGAGCCACGGACTGATCGAGACGGCGGGGCGGCGCATTGCGCTCGTGCCGCCGCCGGCCGGCGTCGAAGGCCCGCACGTGGTCTACGACGTGGCGGACCTGCCGGAACACCTCCAGCCCGGCTGGATGTGCCACGTGGACGCGGCGAAGCACGACCCGCTGGGTCT